>JBJEIW010000171.1:0-35680 GCA_051877435.1 Candidatus Ornithomonoglobus sp. | reverse complement strand
CTACGCTTTGCACAATGGCTTTTTTACTGGATTTTTGATACCTGAATAGTAACTCAAGTGTTACTATTCAGCTATCAGCACCAAAACAAGACCTGTTACGCTGTAACAAGTTTGACTGTTATGATTGATTTTATCTTTTTAAATATATTCTCACCTCTCCGCTTGCAGGTTTCTATTACACTGAGTATTTTGCAATACATTTTATGTCCTTCTCGTGTTCGGAATCCTCCTGCCATATAACTGAAATCAAGGCTGTAGACGGCAAGCTGTACATATCAGCAAGGGTAATCAATTCAAGAGGGTATATAATTGCACATATTGAAAATATAGTCACTCCAATGATAATAAAATTTGACAGAAAATCAGGAAAACAATATTTTTAAGCATGGCAAACAAACAGATATGCATCTGCTAAAAAAAACGAAGCATATATAGCTATGTAACGGTTATTTAGTACCTATGCGGCACGATAAATAAAGTATCGCGGTTTTCGGAAGTGTGCGGTCTGTAAGCGATTGAATTGCCGGTCATTCCGAATAGGGATCAGCTCCTTTTTTAGGAGAGCTATCACATCTATCGGATTTTCCCCTGCGGTTAGGCGGAGGAAAATCCTACATATGTGTGCATCAAAACTAAAATTTACCTTGTAAGAATGTTTACGTTTTTTCTTTTTAATAACAACTTGATTTATCATGGTTTCTGTAAGATTGTAGGCGATAAGACGCGCCCATATTTCCTGTTTAATTAATTTTGTTGTGAGCCATAATGATACCTACTTAAAATTGAAAAAAACGTAATACATCTTCAATTTTAAGGGTCGCTCTCGCTACTGCTTAAAAATTTAATAAGAAGCGAGAGCGACCGCACATTTTGGGCTATTTGTCAAGTCTTTTTTGAAAAAAATTAAAAAAATTATAAAAAATTGGTTAGACCCTACTCTTAGGATCTAACCATATCCTTAACTAAATGACATTGATAGCTGAATAGTAACTATTAAATGTCAAGCTTTATATCCGTTAACGGTATATTATTTCTGACCGCAATCGCTTCAAGATCGTCATATTCTGCCTTTATTTTTCTGACCCCCCAGCCGCCGGATTCCTTAACTTTTATTTCTCCGTGATTTGAACTGACTGTCTTTACCTTTTTATCAAGAATATATCTGTTACATATATATTCCCTTATCCCGATTGTCGTTGTGTGCTTGAAAATAAGTTTAAGTATCTTTTCACGCTCATCTTCCCGGCACATACAGGTGAGCAGTATACCGGGACGGTTCTTTTTCATACCGATTGGAACTGTGTAAACATCAAGGGCGCCCGCATCAAATAATCTTCCTATGGCAAATCCAATCGCTTCGCCTGTCATATCATCAAGATTACATTTCAGCTCGATTATTTTATCCGTTCTGTCCTCCGTTTCACCTAATAAAATTCTCACACAGTTTGCAGTATCAAAATTCTTTGTTCCCATACCGTATCCTATACCTTTAACTCTCATTACAGGCATTTCACCGAAGCTGTCCGCAAAATATTTCAGAAGCGCAGCTCCGGTAGGAGTGCAAAGCTCACCGTGGATTTTTCCGCCGTATATTGGTATATCCTTTAAAATAAATGCCGTTGCGGGAGCAGGAACGGGAAGTATACCGTGGGCGCAGCGTACTGTTCCGCTGCCTACATGAACAGGGGACACAATTATCTTATCAGGGTTAATTTCGTTCATAAGCAGACATACGCCGACAACATCTGCCACAGCATCCATTGTTCCAACCTCGTGAAAATGTATTTCAGTTATCTCGCATCCATGCGCATGGCTCTCAGCATCTGCGATCAGCTTATATACCGCAATAGCATCCTCTCTTACCTTCTGCCCGACATCAAGATTATTTATAATATGCTCAATATCATGCATTCCGGTATGGTGGTGATGGCTGTGTTCATGACTATGTTCATCTTCAGCAGCGCCATCCACCGAAACCTTAATATGGGTTCCGGATATACCGCACTTTACGGTTTTTTCGGTTTTATATATCACCTTTGGAATGTTTAGTGAATTCAGCTTATCAATCATCACTTCCGGTTCCGGGCAAAGCTCCAGAAGCGCAGCAGTAAGCATATCTCCGGCCGCGCCCATATTACACTCAATATACATAGTTTTCATAATTATGAACCCCTCTTTCATAATTAAAGCGGTTCACTATGGAACCGCTTTAAAGCCGTTATTTGAATTATTTTGTCAATACATCTCTTATTCTGCCCTTGGGCTCCTTGATCAGAACAACGACAAGCCAGATAACCAATCCGAATGCCACTGCAGAAAGTCGCCAAAAAGCATCATTTAGCATATCTGCCGCTGTAGGCGTGAAATACGCAGCACCCTCTTCTATGTACTCAACAACCGCGTCAACGAACCATATAAAAGCTTCGCCCCAGCACATAAGACACAGCGTTCCGAGCTTCATATCATTGTCCGCCGAAGTGTTATACCACAACACTGTTCATACTATAGAAGCAAATGCCGTAATGAGCAATGTCATTATCTGACAGCTCCCTTCAAAGAGGTTTTTGCTTCGGGTTTCATTCTATCACATTTCCGGATTAAAATCAATACAAAAAAGAATTAATTTATATAAATTCTCTTTATTTCCCGGTTAAATCTCTTATAACTTCCCCTGCCGCTATAAGCCCGGCTACCGCCGGCACAAATGCGGTGCTGCCGGGAATATCTCGTCTTTCAGTACACTTTCTTGCGGTGTTCGGCGGGCAGATACAGTGACTTCTACAGCTTATGCGCATATCCTCAATCGGGCGCAGCGGCTTTTCTTTTGAATAAACCACCTTTAATTTCTTTATCCCGCGCTTTTTAAGCTCGCGGCGCATTGTCCTTGCAAGCGGGCACATTGAGGTTTCATAAATATCCGCCACCTCAAATTGGGACGCGTCAAGCTTATTGCCCGCTCCCATGCAGCTTATAACAGGAATATTCAGAGCGTTTGCACGCATGATAATCTCAAGCTTGCCCGTAACGGTATCAATAGCATCCACTATATATGAATAATCCGAAAAATCATAATCATCCGCATTGTCCGGCATATAAAAGCAGTTATGAGCATTGATTATTACCTTCGGATTGATAGACAGCGCTCTTTCCTTCATCACGTCTACCTTGTACTTTCCCACTGTTTCTCTTGTGGCAATGAGCTGTCTGTTCAGATTCGTAAGACATACCTTATCATCGTCAAATATATCTATAGTACCGACACCGCTTCTTACAAGCGCCTCCACTACATAGCCGCCCACTCCGCCTATGCCGAATACGGCAACATGCGCATTATACAGTTTTTCCATTCCGTCCTCGCCCAAAAGCAGCTGGGTTCTTGAAAACTGATTTAACATTATTCTGCTGTGCCTCCTGTCCCGGGCTTTCTTTCGTTATAATCATTCAGAAAATTATATGTTTTTTCGCCGTCATGGTATCCTATAATCGTTGCAAGATTGACATTCTGAACACTGTTAAAAATATTCTTGTCGATATACGGATTTGTACGACGGAACTTTTTGATAAGCTCCTTCATCTCCTGACGCTTGGAGCCACCCCCGCCGTTATCGCACATAGTACAGTTTTCGGTGAACCGGCAGGCGCACTGGATAAACTGCAGCTCATTGTGCCTTGCCCATGCGATTATGTCCTTTTCCTTTACCATATACATCGGGCGTATCAGCTCCATGCCCGGATGATTTGTACTGTGCAGCTTCGGCATCATTGTCTGAATCTGCGCCCCGTACAGCATACCCATCAGAATCGTTTCAATTACATCATCAAAATGGTGTCCGAGAGCAATCTTATTGCAGCCGAGCTTCTGCGCCTCCTTATATAAATATCCGCGGCGCATCCTTGCGCATAAGTAGCACGGATGGTCGTCCACATTTGCCACCGAATCGAAAATAGAGGTTTCAAATATGTGAATCGGAATATTCAGAAGCTTTGCATTATTTATAATCGTCTGTCGGTTTATGGGATTATATCCCGGATCCATAACTACATATTCCACGTCAAAGTTTTTAACGCCGTGCCTGTGGATTTCCTGCATACACTTTGCCATCAGCATGGAATCCTTGCCTCCGGAAATACATACGGCGATTTTGTCGCCTTCATTTATCATTTCATACTTGTTTATACCGGCAACAAACGGCTTCCATATCGTTTTTCTGTAGGTTTTTATTATACTTCGTTCAATTTCCTTATATCTTTCCACTTATAATCTCCTCAAATACCTTTAAAAATTCATCCAACTCCTCAAATTCAGTCAGATGACTCAACGAAATGCGCCATGATGAAAGCGCGGTTTTTCTGTTATGAGTTATGGCGTATACCGCTCTTGACGGCGTATTCGGAACAGAACATGCGGATTTTGTTGAAACACATATTCCGCGCTTATTAAGCTCCTCCTGCATCTGAACCGCTTTTATGTCCTTTACGCTTATATTTACAAAATGCGGCAGGGTTCTTTCCCTTGTATTAAAAATAACCTCAGGATACTTTTTTAGTTCGTTTGTCAGATATTCGTTTAACTCTTTTACACATCTGTTCCGTTCATCAAATTCTTCCATAGCAAGCTGCAGCGCGGTCTGTGTTGCCGCCGCCTGCGCCGTAACAGGCGTGCCGCTGCGGTAAATTGTTGTGCTTATCCCGCCGTTGATGAGCGGCTTCAATACAACGTCCTTTTTCTTAAGTAATACACCGATGCCGTTAAGTCCGTAAAATTTATGCGGTGTGAAGGTTACCAGATCAATGTCTGAAAAATCAAGCCTGACCTTTCCTATTGCCTGCGTTGCGTCCGTATGAAAGAAACAGTTCGGATATTCGCTTATGATTTCTGAAATTTTATCTATGGGCTGCACAATTCCCAACTCACTGTCAACGGAGCATATGCTCACCAGAACGGTATCACTGCGCATCAGCTCGCGCAGATGCTCTAAATCAACCTGTCCGTCCCTTTTTATATCCACCAGATCTATCTCATACCCTTGGGTCTGCAGATAAGTAAGAGCGCCGCTCACTGACGAATGCTCAAGACAGGTGGAAATAATATGCCTGCCGTTTTCCCTGTATGCCTCAGCCAGTCCCTTTATAGCCAGATTATTCGACTCGCTCGCGCCCGATGTGAGAACAGCTTCCTCCGAATTAAAGCAGGTTAGAATACCGTCTACGGCAGCATTGATGCGTTCCTTCGCCGCCTGTCCCATGGGATGGCGCGAATTCGGATTTCCATAGAATTCTTTCGTAACGCGGCAAAATACCTCCAGAACTCTTTCGTCTACAGGGGTATTGGCCGCATAATCAAAACATATCATCTATAATAATACCTCACACTTTATGTATAACATTGTAATTATATCATATTTTATAAAAGAGTGCAACGATTTTCTGAAAAGCTACAAAAATACTTGTATTAATCATATTGTTATGATAAAATTAAAATAAAATCAAATGAAAGGTTATACGGTGCATCGTGACAGCACAATAAAGGGATAAGGTATTTATAGATGAACATAAACAATTTCTGGAGTTATATAAACAGTACGATATATCAGAGAGGACTTAACTATTACAGGCAAGGGCGGGTACGTTCTATACGAGCGATGGCAGCTATAGGAAGCTTTGCCGTTGAGGTTAAGGGAAGTAAAACCTATACGGTTACGCTCAGTCTGGACGCGGACGGAAACGTTACAGAAATTGACTGTAACTGTCCTTATGACAGGGGCGCTTACTGCAAGCATATGGCCGCGGCGCTGCTTGCGGTGAAGGATAATAAGGATCAGCTGATGGGAACCAGCTCCCGTGAGGTCGGTTACCTTTTGCAGTATTACAGCAGCAATGCCGCCGGCGAGGCTCTGAATAATGTATCTGATGAACGGGTTCGTATTGCGCCGGAATTGGAATACGGTGAATACAATAATTTGTCGTTTATTCTTAAGATAGGAAAAGAGCGCGGAAGAGCGTATATCGTAAAGAATATAGAAACGATGTACTCAAATTTTGAAAATCGCGCAACCGAGCGCTACGGAAAGGAGCTTACCTTTCATCATGACTGGGATGCGGTTGATGAAAAGAGCCGCAGAGTGGTCAATCTTGCGATGAATATATATAAGACCTCCGGCTATGGGTATGAGTATAGCTTTTATGACAAAAAAAGAACTCATGAGTTAAATAAACGGTGGATAGATGATTTTTTTGAATTGTATTGTGATGAGTATATCAGCTTTTCGGGTGAGCAGTATTATATTAAATCTGAAAATCCGGAGCTTCACCTTAACATTGCGGTAAACAGCAGCGGAAGATATTATATAGAGCTTGACAAAGAGTTCGTATACTGCGGCAGCGGCAGACATGCGTATTTTTTCAGTAACAGACAAAAACAGTTTTATATATGCGATGTTAAGTATACAAGAATGGTATGCGGATTGTGTGAGGCATTTAGGAAAAGAAAACAAATATGTATTTCAAACTCTGATATGCCCGCATTCTATAACGCGGTAATAAAGCCGCTGATACCGTATATCGATATAGAAGGACTTGATCTGGTTGAGCAGTACGCGCCGCCGGAGCTTGAAACGAGACTTTATGTGGATGCGCCCGATAAGGATATGATAACCGCGCGTCTTGAATTTGTGTATGACGGGAAGAACTATGCCGCATTTTATAAAAAGAGCGAGAATCCGTACTGTGACTACAGCGGAGAAACGGCGGCAGAGCAGACGGTTAAGCAGTATTTTGATTACAGACATTATCTGCCGGAGCCGCTGGTTATAGAGGGTGATGAGAAAATATACCGCTTTATGACGGAAGGTCTGGACAGGCTTTCGGAGTTAATGGACGTTTATGCAAGCGAGAAATTCAAGCGGATAAACGTAAGACCTCCGGCGCATCCGGTTGTGGGTGTGAGGACGGAAAGCAATCTGCTTGCGCTTGATATCACCGCCAAAGGGTATACGATAGAGGAGCTTGTTGAGGGTCTGAAATCGTACCGTATGGGGAAAAAGTACCACAGGTTAAAAGACGGCTCATTTATGACGGTCGATAACGGACTGCGGGAGCTTGCGGAGTTGACGGAGAATCTCAACATCACCGACAAGGCGCTTCTCAAGGAGAATATCAGGCTTCCGCAGTACAGAATGCTGTATCTTAACGGTATACAGAATGATACTGACGGAATGCGGATTGCAAGAAACAGTGAGTTTAAACGGCTTATAAAGCAGTATAACGCTCTTATGGATGAATCTCAGAGCTGGGAGATCCCGGCGGAGGTTGAGCCGGTTATGAGAGAATATCAGAAATACGGCTCTATATGGATGAAAACGATTGCAGCATACGGCTTCGGCGGAATACTGGCGGATGACATGGGTCTGGGAAAAACATTACAGGCTATTTCGCTTATGCTTGATATGAAGGCGGCAAATAAAGGACACGGCAGGTTTCTTGTCGTATGCCCCTCATCGCTTGCGCTGAACTGGGAAAGCGAAATTCGAAAATTTGCTCCGTCGCTGAGCGCTGTTACTATAGCAGGCACAGTGTCTGAGCGGAATGAATATATTAATATGATAGACGAATATGATGTGGTGATAACCTCATATCAGACTTTGATTCGTGATATATCGAAATATGAAAACATGAGCTTTGATCTGCATTTTATTGACGAGGCGCAGTACATAAAAAATCACGGCACGCAGATGGCAAAGGCGGTAAAGGGCGTAAAATCAAAGGTACGCTTCGCGCTGACAGGAACGCCTGTTGAAAACAGTCTTGCCGAGCTTTGGAGTATATTTGATTTTATCATGCCGGGGTATCTTCATGCCTACACATATTTTAAAAAGACCTATGAGACCCCGATTGTAAAACGGCATAATAACAACACGGTGCGGGCGCTTCAGAGACTGACCTCGCCCTTTATTCTGAGGCGGTTGAAAAAAGAGGTTCTTACAGAGCTTCCGGATAAGACCGAAACGGTTATGAAGGCAAAGATGGAGCCGGAGCAGAGCAAAATATATTCGGCAACTGTAATTGAAACCAAACAGCTGTTAAGCTCCTCAGGCGGCAGCGGAGAGGACAAGCTGCGGATACTTGCCATGCTTACGAGGCTGCGTCAGCTATGCTGTGATCCTTCGCTGGTTTATGAAAATTATACCGGAACAAGCGCAAAGCTTGAAATGTGCATGGAGCTTATTGAAAGCTGCATGAATGCCGGACATAAGATACTGCTGTTCTCGCAGTTTACATCGATGCTTGATATAATAGCAAAAAATCTGAGTGAGCGGGGTATAAGCTATTACACTCTTACGGGAAAAACAAAGCCGAAGGAAAGACTGAGAATGGTAAACAGCTTTAATGCGGATGATACCAAGCTATTTCTTATTTCGCTTAAAGCGGGAGGAACCGGACTGAATCTTACAGGGGCGGATATAGTTATCCATTATGATCCGTGGTGGAATGTTTCGGCGGAAAACCAGGCTTCGGACCGTGTATACAGAATAGGACAGAAAAGAAATGTTCAGATATATAAGCTGATTGCGGAGAAATCTATTGAGGAGAGAATTATCGAGCTGCAGCAGCACAAGGAGGCGTTATCCGATATAGCGCTGAACGGTGAGGGCGACATTATGAAGATGTCGGCTGATGATATTATGAGTATTCTTGAATAGTATGCACAAGGACTGCCGTTTTTCCGGCGGTCCTTTATGCTGCACTCAATCTTTATAATGCTTTAGCGCAAATACTATTCCTATTGCTCTTTGCTGTTCATTTTTGCTTAAATCTTTGAAAATGGACAAAAGCTCTATTTCGTCATTTGTCAGACCGTCTCTTGAAAATTGATCAATTGGTGTTTTTATATCCGTATTTTCGATTATATAATCAACAGAAACATTAAAAATTTTTGCCATTTGCTTGAGGGTTTCAATGCTGGGCTGATGTATTCCGCTCTCGTATGCGCTTATCATTTTTTGCGATACGTTTAAAAGCATTCCTAAACCGGTTTGATTTAAATGCTTCTCTTTCCTTAATTCAGATATTCTTTTCATAACTTAAACCTCATAAATACTCATTTTAAGAATAATTATATTCGTTTTTCTTGACTTTATGAGAAGTATATGGTATAATATTACTCGTAAAACGCATACATGTAATTTTCATAAGAGAATAGAACATTAATACAGACAAAATAAGAACTTTTGTCAAAGGGCATATGAAAGGATTGCAAAAACCGCTTAAAGCACTGGCTTGGGGCGGTTTTTGTTTTGCAGTTATTTCAGTTTGATCTGAGAATGTCCGATATAACAAGCCGATATCATCATATAGTTATAAAACGCAGAATAAATAACATAGTATTTAAGCAGGACTATTATATATGCTTTTGACTAAGTTTTCTATAGTCAATGCAATGAAGAAAACTTAGTCAAAAGAGGTCTTAACCGCTTGCATTAAGTACGATTAAAATACAGGGTACTTAATGCAAGCTATATAGATAATGTTTCTGCCAGAGCATATAAAAAATATATAAAAAAATAAAAAAAATTGTAAAAAGGTATTGACAAAATAAGAAAATGTGATATACTAAGGATATCAAAACATACTAATCCGATAGGAAATGAATAAATGACACAGAAAGAGGTAATTCAAATGGCAAATAGAGAATGGAGATTTGAAACAAAGCAGCTGCACATAGGACAGGAAAAGGCGGATCCGGTTACAGATGCAAGAGCCGTTCCAATTTACGCAACAACATCATATGTATTCCACGATTCACAGCATGCGGCAGACCGCTTCGGACTTCGTGACGCGGGTAATATCTACGGAAGACTTACAAACCCCACAGAGGATGTATTTGAGCAGAGAATGGCAGCCCTTGAAGGGGGTGTTGCAGCTCTTGCGGTAGCATCGGGCGCGGCGGCGCTTGCATATACCTTCCAGGCGATTGCTCAGCAGGGCGAGAACATCGTAGCTGCAAAGACAATCTACGGCGGTACATATAACTATCTTGAGCACACATTCCCGGGCTTCGGCGTAACAACAAAGTTTGTTGACCCGGAGGAGGGGATAGATGTATTTGAAAGGGCAATAGACGATAAGACAAAGGCAATCTTCATTGAGTCGCTCGGTAATCCGAACTCAAACATCATTGATATTGAAGCGGTTGCAGAAATTGCGCATAAGCACGGCATCCCGCTTGTAATCGACTCAACCTTTGCTACACCGTATCTTTTAAGACCGATCGAGCACGGAGCGGATATCGTTGTACATTCAGCGACAAAGTTCATCGGCGGTCACGGAACAGCGATCGGCGGCGTAATCGTTGACGGCGGTACATTTGACTGGAAGGCATCGGGCAGATATCCATGGATTTCAGAGCCAAATCCGTCATATCACGGTGTATCCTTTGCAGAGGCGGCGGGTCCTGCGGCGTTCGTTACATACATAAGAGCAATTCTTCTCCGTGACACAGGCGCAACTCTTTCACCGTTCCATGCGTTCATCTTCCTCCAGGGACTTGAAACGCTTTCACTCAGAGTTGAGCGTCATGTTGAAAATTCACTCAGGATTGTTGAGTATCTCAGTAAGCATCCGCAGGTAGAGGCGGTTCACCATCCGTCGCTTGAGAATGATCCGAGCCATGAGCTTTACAAGAAGTATTTCCCGAACGGCGCAGGCTCAATCTTCACCTTTGAGATTAAGGGTGACCAGACAAAGGCGCAGAAGTTTATTGACAATCTTGAAACCTTCTCGCTTCTTGCAAATGTTGCGGATGTTAAGTCGCTTGTAATTCACCCGGCAACAACAACACATTCACAGTGCAGTGAGCAGGAGCTTCTTGAGCAGGGTATAAAGCCCAACACAATAAGACTTTCAATAGGCATTGAAAATGTGAATGACCTTATCGCCGCGCTTGACGATGCGTTTGCGGCAGTTGAAAACGATTAAAATTTGGTTGTATAGAAAGAAGGCTTTTTAAATGGCAAGGATTTATTCAAGAATAACAGATCTCATAGGAAAAACCCCGCTTCTTGAGCTTGTAAACTATGAAAAGACAAACGGACTTGAAGCGACGCTGCTCGGCAAGCTGGAATATTTCAATCCGGCAGGCTCGGTCAAGGACAGAATCGCGAAGGCAATGGTTGACGAGGCAGAGGCGCAGGGGCTTCTGAAGCCGGGCTCGGTAATTATTGAGCCGACATCGGGCAATACCGGTATCGGACTGGCATCGGTTGCGGCTGCAAGAGGCTACAGAATAATCATAACAATGCCGGAGACAATGAGTATTGAGAGAAGAAATCTTCTCAAGGCATACGGCGCGGAGCTTGTTCTCACAGACGGCGCAAAGGGTATGAAGGGTGCGATTGCAAAGGCAGACGCATTGGCGCAGGAGATTCCGAACAGCTTTATTCCCAGCCAGTTCACAAATCCGGCAAACCCCGCATATCACAGAGAAACAACAGGACCGGAAATCTGGGCGGACACAGACGGAAAGGTAGACATATTTGTAGCGGGTGTTGGTACCGGCGGTACAATTTCAGGTGTAGGTGAATATCTCAAGTCACAGAATCCTGATGTTAAGGTTGTCGCGGTAGAGCCGGGGGGTTCACCGGTGCTTTCGGAGGGCAAGCCGGGACCGCATAAGATCCAGGGTATAGGCGCAGGCTTCATTCCCGATACACTCAATACTGAAATCTATGATGAGATTATAAAGGTTGAGAATGAGGACGCATTCGCAACAGGCAGAGCAATCGCGCGTAACGAGGGTGTGCTTGTAGGTATTTCATCGGGCGCCGCGGTATGGGCAGCTACAGAGCTTGCAAAGAGACCGGAGAACAAGGGGAAGGTTATAGTTGCGCTTCTCCCGGATACAGGCGAAAGATATCTTTCAACACCGATGTTCCAGGATTAAATACGGAAAACTGAATATATGGGCGGTTGTCAAGGGTGATGACCGCTCTTAATATTGTAAAATTTGCTTATAAAAAAACACATATAAGGATTTTTTTTAAACAATTCTACAAAACTTAGTGGAATTTGTTGAAAAAATATTTTAAGAGTGATACAATATACAAGCATGGGAGATAAGAAACAAAGTAATATGGAGGAAAAATATCATGTCAAAATTTATCGCATTATTATGTGCTGCCGCAATGACAGTAAGCGCAGGCGCATCACTTGCATTTGCTGCAGATGAAACAACAGCGGAGACAACAGAAGCAGCTGCAACAGAGACAGTTGCCGCGACGGAGGATGCAGCAGCAGAAGCTGAGGCTACAGAGGCTGCTACAGAAGAAGCAACAGCAGAAGTTGAGGCTACAGAGGCTGCTACAGAAGAAGCAACAGAAGAAGCTGAGGCAACAGAAGAAGCAACAGAAGCTCCTGAAGCAACAGAGGCTGCAACAGAGGCTCCGGCTGTAAATCCGTTTGAGGATTGTCAGGACAAATGGTTTACAGACGCTGTTACATATGTATATAACAACGGTCTTATAAAGGGCTATAACGAAGTAACCTTTGGCCCGCAGGACAACGTAACAAGAGATCAGCTCGCTGTTATTCTTTACAGACTTAATTCAACAGAGGAAGTTGTAACAGAGGGCGAGAATTGGGCAGCCGGCGCTGAGGCATGGGTATCAGAAAACGGTATCATGGCTGAGTTCCTCGGCGAGGACTTCAACGGTTCAGAGAACCTTACAAGAGAACAGATAATTTCAACAATATACAAGGCATATCAGCTCAGCAACACAGCTCAGGACGCATTAGCTCAGGAGCTTAGCGCGTTTGTTGACAGCGAGTCAATCACAGACTATGCTGTAGAGGCAGTAAAGTGGGCTGTACTTTCAGGAATCGTTGAGGGTAATGACGATATGGAAATCAACCCTGCCGACAACGTAACAAGAGCTGAGACATCAGCTATTCTCGAGAGATACCTCACAAAGCTTACATTCGCTGACACAGCAGAGGAGCCTGCTGTAACAGAGGAGCCGGCAGCTGAGGCAACAGAAGCGCCGGAAGCTACAGAGGAACCGGCAGCTGAGGCAACAGAAGCACCGGAGGTGACAGAGGAGCCGGCAGCTGAAGAAACAACAGAAGAGCCTGAAGAGGAAGAGGCAACAGAGGAGCCTGTAGAAGAGGTTGCTGAATAATTCTTAAAAGAATAAGATTATATAAAACGGATAAAATCACTTTTTCTGCTGATTTTATCCGTTTTTTATTGTAATTTCCAAACATACAGCTTGCTTATTGTGTAAATATATGGTATGATATTGTAAAATTTCAATATGATATTGTTTTATCTTGTTTTTTCTGTTATAATATAAATAATATTTTTGCAGGGAGGAATTGAGCTTATGGAAAGAGAATTAATATATGAAAACGCTCTGGCGCGCGAGGAGGATGTTAAGGACTTTGTTATGGAGGGCAGCGCGAGCGTTTATTTTGAAAACGGAAAAATGAGAATGAAGAATAATCTGTCGGCGGAGCTGGGACAGAAGTCAAACTTTGTATTCTGGTGTCCGGAGGATTTTCCGTCAGAGGTTGAAATAGAGTGGAAATTCCGCCCGATCGAGGAGCCGGGCCTGTGCATATTATTCTTCTCGGCAAAGGGAAAGAACGGCGAGGATATTTTTGACCCATCGCTTACCCCGCGTGACGGACAGTATGCGCTGTATCACAGCGGCGATATAAACGCGTATCACGTTTCATATTTCAGAAGAAAGTGGGAGGAGGAAAGGGGCTTTCACACCTGCAATCTGAGAAAGAGCTGCGGCTTTCATCTCGTGTGTCAGGGCGCGGACCCGATCCCGGATTGTGAGGACGCAAAGGAGTATTATGAGCTGAAGCTCACAAAGCATAACGGAAAAATAGATTTTTCGGTTGACGGTCTCACCGTATTTTCATGGCAGGATGACGGAGAGGAATACGGCGCGGTTCTGGGCGGGGGCAAGATAGGCTTTCGTCAGATGGCGCCGCTTATCGGTGAGTATTCGGATTTAAAAGTATATAAGCTGTCATAAAGAGGATATAAATTTGAAAAAGGTATTAAAGATATTAGAATTTGACAAAATACTGGAGCGCTTGCAGAGCTATACGCAGTCGGAGCCGGTTAAAAAGAGAATATACAGGCTTGAGCCGTACACAACGGTAAAAGAGGCAATGGCGGCGCAGAAGGAAACGACCGAGGCGATGTCAACGCTTTTAAAGCTCGGAGCGCCGCCGGTCAATATGTCCGCTGCGGACGTGCGAGGGGCGGTAAAGCGCGCGGAGCAGGGCGGAGTTCTCGCAATCCGCGAGCTTATGGAAATTTCAAGGGTGCTTTATGCTGCAAGAAGGCTCAAGTCGTATCTTGAGGAGACTTCTGAGGAATGCAGTGTGCTTCATGATATGGGGCAGCAGCTTCTTACTGCGAAGGCGCTTGAGGATAAGATAAACGGCGCGGTAATTTCCGAGGAGGAGCTTGCCGATGACGCGTCACCGGAGCTGTCAACAATACGGCGCAAGATGAAAAATCTCAACGGTAAGATCAAGGACACGTTAAACGGAATGATCCACAGCGCGCACTATAAAAAATATTTGCAGGATCCGATCGTAACAATGCGGTCGGACAGATATGTAATTCCCGTGCGCGCCGAATACAAAAACGAGGTGCCGGGTATTGTTCATGACACGTCGGCGACAGGACAGACTATGTTCATAGAGCCTATGAGCGTTGTGAACTCAAACAATGAAATCCGCGATCTGCGCAATAAGGAGCAGCAGGAGATAGAGCGAATCCTTGCGGAGCTTTCCGCGGCTGCCGCGGAGAACTCGCATGAGATATTTGTCGATTACCGTATAATAGCGGAGCTGGATTTTATATTTGCAAAGGGAAAGCTTTCCCTTGACATGGACGCCACAGAGCCTCGGCTTAACGGCAAAGGCATAATAAACCTCAAGCGCGCGCGTCATCCGCTGATTGATAAGGATAAGGTTGTCGCAAACGATATAACCTTCGGCAAGGAGATTGATTCGCTGATCGTAACAGGACCAAACACCGGCGGTAAAACGGTAACGCTTAAAACGGTAGGTCTGCTTTCGGTTATGGCGGCGGCGGGGCTGCATATAACGGCGAGGGAAAACAGCGACGCGGCAGTGTTCTCGAAGATATATGCGGATATAGGCGATGAGCAGTCGATTGAGCAGAGCCTTTCAACCTTTTCGTCGCATATGGTTAATATCGTAAAGATACTGAAAAACGTGGATAACAATACGCTCGCACTGTTTGATGAGCTTGGCGCCGGAACCGACCCTACAGAGGGCGCGGCGCTTGCGATAGCGATAATTGAGCATCTGCGGCTTATGGGAGTAAAAACGCTGGCGACAACCCATTACAGTGAATTAAAGCTTTTTGCTCTCACAACGGACGGTGTTGAAAATGCCTCCTGCGAGTTTGACGTAAAGACCCTGCAGCCGACTTACAGGCTGTTGATAGGCGTACCGGGTAAATCAAACGCCTTTGCGATTTCAAGGCGGCTTGGACTTGACCAAAGGGTTATAGACCGCGCAGGCGATATTCTTTCGGATGAGGATATCCGCTTTGAGGACGTTGTAACAGACCTTGAACAGGCAAGAGCGGAAGCGCGCCGTGACGCTGATGAAAATG
This sequence comes from Candidatus Ornithomonoglobus sp., assembly GCA_051877435.1. Lineage (GTDB taxonomy): Bacteria > Bacillota > Clostridia > UBA1381 > UBA1381 > Ornithomonoglobus. Next base: position 20,013 of record JBJEIW010000171.1, on the reverse strand, counting down.
CGAGAATGAAGCGCGAGCTGAAGGAGCTGAGAAAGCAGGTCGAGGCGGACAGGATAAAGCTCAAGGAGAACAAGGCAAGAATCCTTGAGGAGGCGCACAGGGAGGCAAAGATTATCGTTATGGACGCCAAGAGCGAGGCAAACGAGATTATCCGCGACCTTGAGAGAATGCGGCAGAAGGGCATTAAGGCGGGCGGAAATCTTGACGATAAGACGAGCGAGGCAAGGGAAAAGCTCAAAAAGCGCGAGGACAGCATAGACGATAAGATGAAGCGCGTTTCAAAGCCTAAGCAGACCTATGTAGAGCCGCCTAAAAACCTCAGACCGGGCGAGCTTGTAAAGATACTTGACCTTGACCAGGAGGCTACAATTATAAAGCCGCCGGACGGAAACGGCAAAGCGAGAGTTCAGGCGGGAATTATAAAAATGGACGTCCATGTGTCAAATCTCCGCCGAATAGACAATGATAAGCAGCGGCAGAAGGAAATGACTGAGAAATTTGTTCCGACGCGTTCCTTTGAGTCAAAGACAAAGACAGTGTCTACCGAGGTTGACGTGCGCGGTCAGTACCCTGAGGAGGCGTGGATGAATGTCGAAAAATTCCTTGACGACTGCTATCTTGCCGGAATTTCTCCGGTGAGAATTGTACACGGAAAGGGAACGGGCGTTCTTAAAAAGCATATAAGGGAAATGCTCAGAAAACACAGATACGTTAAGTCATGGAGACCGGGCGCGTTCGGCGAGGGTGACGACGGCGTAACGGTAGTGGAGCTTAAATAAAGGGTGTGATAGGTTTGGCAAAGAAAAAGCCTGTAATAACAAACGCGATGCGTCTTTTGAGGGCGAAGAAAATAGAGTTTGAGGAAATTGAATATGAGGCTGAGGAGGTCGGCGAAGATTTCGGTGAAAGGATTGCCGCCATCACAGGACTGGCGCCGGAAATGGCCTTTAAAACGCTTGTAGCGCGAGGCGATAAAAAGGGAATTATGGTCGCGTGCGTTCCGGTAAGCTGCGAGGTCGATATGAAAAAGCTCGCAAAGGCGGCAGGAGACAAGAAGGTTGAAATGATACACGTTAAGGAGCTTCTTGGACTGACGGGGTATATCCGCGGAGGAGTTTCGCCGATAGGGATGAAAAAGCAGTATCCGACCTTTGTAAACGCGTCGGCAGAGAAGCTTGAAAAGGTTGCCGTCAGCGGCGGAACCTGTGGAGTTACGCTGATAATGACGCCGCAGGACTTAAAGAAAGCGACAAGCTGCGTATTTGCAGATATTACTAAGTAAGGAGAGAAACAATATGGATATTTTTATGCCGGCAGACATATTGCTGCCAAAGAATCAGGATTTTTCAAAATGGAGCGTGGTTGCCTGCGATCAGTATTCCTCGGAGCCGGAATACTGGAAGCGCGCCGCGGAGCTTGTCGGCGGCGCGCCGTCAACTCTCAATATCATTTTCCCGGAGGCATATCTCAATGACGGAAATGATGATGAGAGAATAAAGAAGATAAACGCGACAATGGAGGAATACTTAAAAGGCGGTATATTTGAGGAATACCGCGACAGCCTTATATACGTTGAGCGTACGCAGCCGAACGGCAAGGTGCGTCACGGCATAGTCGGCAAAATTGACCTTGAATATTATGATTTTTCAAACGGCTCACAGTCGGCGGTAAGAGCGACTGAGGGCACGATAATTTCAAGAATACCGCCGAGACAGAAGATAAGAAAGAACGCTCCTCTGGAGCTTCCCCATATACTCATGCTTGTTGATGACAGGAAAAAGGCTATTGTGGAGCCGGTAACGGCAAAGGCTTCAGAGTTACAGGTTGTCTATGATTTTGATCTCATGCAGGGCGGCGGTCACATAAAGGGAAGGCTGCTTGATGAGACCTCAAAGGAGACTGTAATAAACGGACTTCATGCGCTTGAGGACAGAGATGCTTTTGATGAAAAGTATGGTGTAAAGGGCAGGGACGTTCTTGTTATTGCGGTAGGTGACGGAAATCATTCTCTTGCGACCGCAAAGACCTGCTGGGAGGAAATAAAGAAAACCTTATCCGCGGAGGAGCAGAGAAATCATCCCGCGCGGTTCGCTCTGGTCGAGCTTATGAACCTTCATGACGAGGCGCTCGAGTTTGAGCCTATACACAGAGTTGTATTTGACGTTGACCCGGAGAAGGTGGAGCTTGCGCTGTATTCATATTATCCACAGATATCCGAAACGGATAACGGCGGACAGAAAATAGTAATAACATATCAGGGCAGGGAAAAGGCCGTCTACATAACGGACGCGCCCTCAAATCTTGCCATAGGAACTCTGCAGAGGTTTCTGGACGAGTATCTTGCGACAAGCGGCGGCGAAATAGATTATATACACGGCGCGGACGTTGTAAGAAATCTTACCGAAAAGCCCGGCACAATTGGCTTCATAGTGGACGGTATGGAGAAAAACGACCTTTTCACAACCGTAATAAAGGACGGCTCGCTTCCGAGAAAGACCTTCTCAATGGGTGAGGCGGCAGACAAGAGATTTTATCTTGAGGCAAAGAGAATATAAGCGGAAAAGCATATAAAAATAACGGAAAGGGAAATAATTTTATGAGTAATCCAATAATAAAGGGTTTTTATGCGGATCCAGATATAGCGTGCTTTGACGGAAAATTTTATATTTACCCCACAACAGACGGCGGCGAGAACTGGAATTCCACGTCTTTTAAGGTGTTTTCATCGGATAATCTTACGGACTGGAGGGAAGAGGGAATTATCCTTGACCTTGCGGAGGTTCCTTGGACGGGCGGACAGCGCGCATGGGCGCCGGCAATAGACAGAAGGAACGGCAAATATTATTTTTACTACAGCGGAAACAACAATATCGGCGCCGCGGTGTCGGACAGCCCGACGGGAAAATTTATTGACATAGGCAGACCGCTGGTTGCTGACGGTGCTTATCCGGGTGTGGCGATAGACCCCGATGTGTTCACCGATGAGGACGGAACGGCATATCTATACTGGGGCAACGGACATATGTATGCGGCAAAGCTCAGCGAGGATATGACAAGCCTTGACGGCGCGCCTGTGGATATTACCCCGCCGGACTTCCGCGAAGGCTCCTGCGTATTCAAAAGAAACGGTATTTATTATTATACATGGTGCATGGACGATACGCGCTCGCCGGATTATCATGTGAGATACGGCAAGGGCACGTCACCCATGCAGAAGCCGGAGGGAAATACGGTTATTCTGTCGCGCCGGAATGCGGAGGACAGCCGTATAAAATGCACGGGACACCACACTGTTCTTAATATTCCGGGGACCGATGAATGGTACATAGCTTATCACCGCTTCAACATTGAAAAATACGGTGATGTCGAGGACTACAGCGCCGAGGCGGGCAACCACCGCGAGCTTTGCATTGACAGACTTGAATTTGACGAAAATGGTGATATTATTGCCGTTAAGCCCACATTGGAGGGTATAAACCCTGTAAAACTGAAATAAGGAAAAAGGACAGATAAGGAATTAAAATCCGAATCTGTCCTTTTGCATTATTTAAAGTCAATCACAACCGACCACTTGAATTTCTTTTCAAGCCTTGCGTCCTCCGAAAGCTCGGGGCCGCAGCTGTTTGAACCGATGCCCGCCTGTCTGTAATCAAGACAGAGAACGGACATACCGCTCTTTTCAAGCTCAAAGTTGTGCCGCTTGCTCATAAGTTCCTCCTGAGTGTATTCCGAAGCGTTAAAGGAGAAGCCTTTGCCGTAAGCTGCAACCGCGCTGTCGGAGGAGACAAGCTTCAGATATTTACAGCCGTAATGACTGCCGTTTTCCTGCGGCTTTATGTAGTCCTCGTGCAGCTCCCCGATATCGGCGGTGAAAAGACCGACATATGACGCAAGATGCTTGTCGATGTAGCTTTCGTAAGGACCGAAGCCGTAATACTCAACATTTCTGTAGGACTTAGGCAAAAACATTCTTATACCGAAGCGCGGCAGGAACGGCAGCTTATTTTCCGGCGGCGCGTCATCGGACCTTGCCTTAATATCAAGCCTGATCATGCCGTCCGGTCTTATGCGCCATTTCGCCTTAAAGCGTATAAACGGGCGTATCGCGGCGGCGCTGATGTTAATATCGGTTTTAAGAACAATATCTCCGTCCTTCTCCGAAATAACGGTGTCATGTGCGGCGGCGCGGGCTCTGTCATATCCGGCAGAAATCCATGAGCTTTTTACGAACATATCGTTATCGGTAGGCGCGCGCATAATATTCCATTCCATAGGCTTGAGGATTCTTTCTCTGCCGTTTATCTTAATTGACGAGAATATGCCCGTGAGCCTGTTATAAACATACTCAAAGCGTTCGCCTGCAAGGGTTATTTTGGTTTCCGATTCGGAAACGGAGATTTCCCCACCTACCGTGCTTTCGGACACAGGGAACGGCTTGCCCTTTTGCAGCTTAAGCTGGTCAAAGCCCATTTTGTCTCCTGCGTCGACGAGCGGCGACTCCTTCTTTGTATAATAGGAAAGAAGGAGATAATACTCTCCGTCCGTAAAGCCGGTTCCGGGAATATCAGCTTCAGAATATTCGTGCGGCGCTGTAGGACAAAGCTCAATTTCTCCGTCCTCAACGGTTATTCCGTTCCGCTGAATTTCGTATTTAACGGTGTAAAGCTCTGAAATATCGGAAAAATCAAGACGGTTTTCAAACAGGAGCCTGCCGTTTTCAATCGTTGCGCGTATCGGACGCAGCGCGTTTTTATATTCCAGAAGTCCTGTATGCGGCGTTCTGTCGGGATAGACAACTCCGTCCATACAGAAGTTGCCGTCATGAACCTCCTCGCCGAAATCACCGCCGTAATAATATACCGGTTTACCGTCTTTCCTGCCCATATAAACGGCATGGTCGCACCATTCCCAGACAAATCCGCCGACAAAGCCGTCATATTTGTCGATCAGATCCATGTATTTGCATATTGAGCCTGGACCGTTGCCCATTGCGTGAATAAATTCACACATGATATACGGTTTTTTATTCTTGCCCTCAAAATACTTTACAATGCTTTCGGGAGAAGCGTACATTGTGCTGTAAAGGTCAAGCATTGAGGTGTCGTTCTTTTTGCCGATGTCCTCATGCACGCTGCTCTCGTAGTGTGTGAGACGCGACGGGTCAACGCTCTTAACCCATCTTCCCGCTCTTTCAAATGCCGGACCGAAGCCGCCCTCATTGCCAAGCGACCAGATTATAACCGAGGTGCGGTTTTTATCGCGCTCTACATTTCTTTTAACTCTGTCAATAATCGCTCTTTCAAAGCGCTTATCATGGGCGAGAAGTCCGAACTGTCCTTCCTCATATAAGCCGTTAATCGTAACGCAGCCGTGAATCTCAATGTCAGCCTCGGCGCATACATAGAAGCCGAGCTCATCGCACATTTGGGTAAACCACGGAGAATTGGGGTAGTGACTTGTTCTCACCGCGTTTATATTGTGCCGTTTCATAAGGGTGAGGTCTTTTAACGCCTGCTCCCGGCTTATGGTGTAGCCGGTTTTCGGATCACTGTCATGGCGGTTCGCACCCCTTATTTTGAATTTATTTCCGTTAAGAAGAACAACGCCGTTTTCAACCGTTATTTCACGTATGCCGAATTTTTCAGCGATATATTCCTCGCCGCGTCTGATAACGAGTGTGTAAAGATACGGTGTTTCGGCTGTCCAGAGTGAAGGCGTGTCAAGCTTCATTTCAACATCAACACCGGATTCGCTTGCTATAAGAGTGTCCTTGTCGTATATTTCGCACTCAACAAATTCGTCCGTCTCTACTCTGACGGTGCCGTCAAGCGATGTTTTTAAAAAGAAATCTGTAAGATGCTCGTTATCTCTTTCGAGAATATATACATCACGGAAAATGCCGCTCATGCGCAGCTTATCCTGATCCTCAAGGTAGCTTCCGTCGCACCATTTGAGAACAAGAACATTGATTTTGTTTCTGCCCGGCTTAAGGTAGTCGGTTATATCGAATTCACTGATTGAATGTGAAACCTGACTGTAGCCTGCCCATATGTTATTTATCCAGAGATAAAGGCAGGAATCAACACCTTCAAAAACAAGCTTATAGCGTCTGTCCTTCTTCTTTTTGAAATTTATCCGCTTTTCATACATAGCGCAGGGATTTTCATTCGGAACGCGCGGCGGGTCAAACGGGAAGGGATAGCGCACGTTTGTATATTGGTGGCTGTCGTAGCCCCTGCACTGCCAGCAGGACGGAACCTGTATTTTGTCATCATATGTAATATCTGTAAGCTCCGGCATTTCATATACGCTTTTGCAGTATCTGAAATCCCAGAGACCGTTAAGGCTTATAAACCTGTCGGATTTCTCTCTGGGCAGCGTCAGCGCCGCCTCCTTATCCGAGAACGGGATAAAGTACGCGTGCGGCGGCTCACAGCCCGGATGGAGAATATCAGGATTTTCATAATATTTTTCAAGCTTCATAGTTATTACCTCACCTCGGACACCTTCCATAGGTCCTTGTTATATCCGCGATCTTAGCCGCGAGCTTCTTTGTGCATGCGCCGGGCTTCATTCTCCACTGCCAGTTGCCGTGCGGAACGGACGGTGTGTTCATTCTTGCCTTTGCGCCAAGCTCAAGATAGTCCTGCATCTGAATAACGAGAGTGTCGCCGACACACGCGAAGGCGGTCTTTATGAATGTCCATATAAAGTCGCTGTCTGTGCCTCCCGCAAAGTTAAGGAACTTTGCGCAGAATTCAAGCGTTTCATCGTCAAGCTCCTCTATCCAGCCCTTGATTGTGTTATTGTCATGAGTACCGATATATACGGCGCAGTTTTTATCGTATGTGTACGGGAGATAATTGCTTTCTTCACGCGGGTCAAATGCAAATTCAAGCACCTTCATGCCCGGGAAGCCGCTGTCGGCAAGCATCTGGATAACGGACGGCGTAAGGAAGCCAAGATCCTCGGCGATAATCGGCAGCTTTCCGAGCCTTGCTTCAACGAAGCGGAAAAACTCAATTCCGGGACCGGTTTCCCATTTGCCGTTTTCCGCGGTCTCATCTCCGAATGGGATCGTATAATATCCGTCAAAGCCGCGGAAATGGTCAATGCGCACAATATCGTAAAGCTCCACCGCGCCGCGCAGACGGTCGATCCACCGGCTGTAGCCTGTTTCCTTATGTCTGTCCCAGTTATAGATCGGGTTGCCCCAGAGCTGACCTGTAGGTGAAAAAGCGTCGGGAGGGCAGCCGGCAACGGTTTTGGGCAGAAGGTCCTCGTCAAGCTCAAACAGATCAGGGAAAACCCATACTGCCGCGGAATCAAGCGCGACATAAATCGGAATATCGCCGATTATCTGAACACCGTTGGAGTTGGCGTATTCCTTGAGCTTTGTCCACTGCTCAAAGAACTTGAACTGTAAAAACTCCCAGAACTCGATATCATCCATATGCTCTTTCTTGAAAAGCCAGAGTGAATGAGGGTCGCGGCGCTTTAAGTCCTCGTCCCATTCAAGCCATGACTTGCCGTCATAGACGTTCTTTATCGACATAAACAGCGCATAATTTGAAATCCACATATCATTCTTCTCAATAAACATATCAAAGAGAAGTCTGTCCTGCTTTTTAAAATTATCGAACGCCCTTCTGAGCACGTCAAAACGGCTTTCATAAATCCTTTCATAATCAACAAATTCCGGGTCAGTACCCCAGTTTATATCGGTCAGATCCTCTTCCTCGAGAAGTCCGTCCTCGATCAGCATATCAAGGTCAATAAAATACGGATTTCCGGCATGAGTTGAAAAGGACTGATAGGGTGAATCACCGTAGCTTGTCGGGCATATAGGCAGTATCTGCCAGTATGTCTGCTTTGCCTCTGCAAGAAAATCAACGAAGTCATACGCCTCCTTGCCAATAGTGCCTATACCGTATTTTGACGGCAGCGATGAAATATGCATCAGTATTCCGCTTGATCGCATCTTTTTCCCTCCTGTGTGTAATCTTGTTAAATATTTATCGTATTTAATTATACACAAAAGCATGAAATAAGTCAATTAAAAAAGCCGAAATAGGGCGGAAATAATTAATGAAGTATTAAATTTTTTGAAAGGCTTGATTTTTTGATTTGATTGTGTTAGTATATACGAGACCGCAGCAAGAATATAATGCGGAACAGATTTTACAGAAAGGAACGGTATATATAATGAAAAAGAAAAGCATGGCAGTAATTCTTGCGGCAATGCTCATACTGATGATGGCATCCTGCGGCAGCAAGAAAACAGACAACAGCGCAGATACAAATACAGCAGCAGAAGCCACTGAGGCTGCATATCCTACGGATAAGGACGGAAATATAATAGGCACAAATCAGGAAAACGCAGTTGACGAGGTAAATATGAATAAGGTTGACGGCGAAAAGCTTTCACAAACAACTCCTGATGATGATTCATTAGAGGCAAGCGGTGAGATCAGCGGACTGAAGGTTTCAATCGACAGCGCAAAGCTTGTTGATACTAACGACGGACAGGCTATTGTTGTCGCATTCACCTTCAAAAATGATACGGCAAATCCGGTTTCCTTTGACGGTCTCTTTGATGTTGAGGCATTTGAAAACGGCGTAAGCTTCTCCCCGATGGCTGTTGTCGGTGTTGAGGGCGTCAATGTTACATCAGCGACACAGCTCATAGAGTCGGGACAGGCTGCAACGGTTCAGAAGACCTATGAGTATAACGGTGAAGAGGTTATGAATGTAACGGTTCAGTTATACGGCGAGCCGTCGGGCGATATGCTCGGAACAGCGTTTAAGCTGAAGTAACAACAGAATAATTGCATAAAAAATCAACCGTACGGCATAGGTGCTTACGGTTGATTTTTTAATCATCGTAATGTCCTTTGCAGGAAAGAATCTCTAAAACATTGCCTGTTATACGATAAACAATCCTGTTTGTATCGTCAATGCGGCGGCTCCAAAAACCGCTGAGTTCTTCTTTAAGCGGTTCCGGTTTTCCGATACCGTTAAAATGACCGCGTTCAATATCTTTCAATAACATATTAATACGCCTGATAGTTTTTTTATCTTGTGTCTGCCAATAAAGATAATCATCCCATGCTTCATTGTTCCATATCTTTTTCATTCATCTTCGACCTCAATAAGCTCATGTTCTACACCTTTTCCGGCATTTAATACTGCAATACCGCGTCTAAGATGAGCCATATTACTTTCGGAATAGAACGGATCAGCTGACAATTCAAATGGGATACGCTTTTCCCTTGCCACCTTTTTAAGGAACACGTTAATAGCGGCGGACATACTTAATCCGATAGCTTCAAGGGTTTGCTCTGCTCCGCGCTTCACATCATCGTCAACCCGTAAACTGATTTGCGCCATAATCTCACCTCTCTCCAATAATCATATTATACCACATATGCAAGCATAAATCAAGTATTTTTATTTACTTTTGCTATTATATTATGGCAATTTTGTTAATTTTGACATGCAAATTTTTTGCTTAAATTTTATGTGTAAAATTTTTTCTGACATTACAGCAAAAAAAGAGACTAAGCAAAATTCAGCTTAGTCTCATTCTGTACTACTATGTGGTCTTACTGCTGCTCCGCCAACGCGTCAAGCATTCTGTTTACAGCGCTCACAAGAGCGTAGATTGAAGCGGTATTGATGTTCTCATGAACACCGACACCCCAGAATACCTGCGCATCGTCATCATTGTCTCTGATTGCAATATAGGTTGCCGCCTTTGATGATGATGAACGCTCAAGCGCGTGCTCTGTGTATTCGCATATCTCAAAATCAATGTTGAGGAAGCGTCTGAGACCTGCGCAAAGCGCGTCAAGTGGTCCGTTGCCGGTTCCGGTTATGGAGGAAACCCTGCCGTTATATTCAATGGTCGCATGCACGGTTGTTACGGTGTCGTCATTCTGCGAGCGGTATGAATATGTTTTGATAGGCGTCTTGAGGTTCATATATGTATCCTTAAAGGCGGTATGTATTTCCTCGTTTTCAAGAACAGTATGCTTTGCGTCCGAAAGGTCGTTGATAATTGACGAGAACTCCGTAAGCATTTTCTTAGGAAGCGTGTAGCCGTACTTGTTTTCCATAACATAGCTTACGCCGCCCTTGCCGCTCTGTGAGTTGATCATGATAGGCTCGTATTTTCTGCCTATGTCGGCGGGGTCGATCGTGAGATACGGGTTAGCCCACTTGCTGTCCGGATGCTCCTCAAAACGGTCAAAGCTCTTCTTGATAGCGTCCTGATGGCTGCCCGAGAAAGCGACATACGCCATATCACCGGCGTACGGATGACGCGGGTCGACCGGCATCTTATTGCACTTTTCAAACATTGCTATTGCCTCGTCAATATGGCTGAGGTCAAGCCCCGGGTCAATGCCCTGTGAGAACATGTTAAGAGCAACGGTTACAAGGTCGGTATTGCCTGTTCTCTCGCCGTTTCCGAACAGAGTACCCTCAACCCTGTCCGCGCCCGCAAGAAGGGCAAGCTCTGAGGAGGCGACGCCTGTTCCGCGGTCGTTGTGCGCGTGAACGCTGATTATGAGATTTTCACGGTTATTGAGGTTTTTGCACATATACTCGATCTGGTCTGCATAAACGTTTGCCGTTGCAACCTCGATTGTTGAAGGAAGGTTTATAATTACCTTTCTGTCGGGTGTCGGGCAGAATATCTCATTTACTGCGTTTACAACCTCAACGGCATACTCCGGCTCGGTGCAGGTAAAGCTTTCCGGTGAATACTCATAGCGGATATTTCCGTCAAGCTGCGCGTCAACAAGCTCTTTTACAAGCTTTGCGCCGTCAATTGCAAGCTGCTTGATTTCCTTCTTGTTCTTGTGGAAAACAACATCACGCTGAAGCGTTGAGGTTGAATTGTAAAGATGAACAATAGCGTTTTTAGCGCCCTTAAGACACTCTATTGTCTTTGTGATTATATGCTCTCTCGCCTGAGTAAGAACCTGGATTGAAACGTCATCCGGGATTCTGTCCTCCTCTATAAGACGGCGTATGAAATCAAATTCCGTTGATGAGGCCGCCGGAAAGCCCACTTCAATCTCCTTAAAGCCGAGCTTAACAAGGAACTCAAAAAATTCAATTTTTTCATCGATTGTCATAGGGGAATACAATGCCTGGTTGCCGTCGCGAAGATCAACGCTGCACCATATTGGGGCATGTGTAATTTCCCTGTCACACCATTCCCTGTTCTTGAGAGGAATCGGGTGATACATTCTGGTATATTTCTGATAGTTCATAATACCCTCCTTTATGTAAATGAATATATGTCATGATACAAAAAAAATCGAACCATGTGGTTCGACAAAATTCCGCCTGCACGCGGAAAAAACTGACGACCACACTGCCGATTCAGTCTGATAGCAATAGATTCAATTGTGCCGTTACGCTGTAATACATATATAGCACTCCAATCCTTTGAAATCTGTTATGGGTATTTTACAATAAATTCGGAAATTTGTCAATATATTTTTTTCAATATAAAATGGTTTTGTTATTTTGAATAAATTTGCATTAAATAGATATTGTATCTATGTAATATTTTCTGAAAGCACTTGATATTTCCGAGGTTTTGTAGTACAATAGGGTATATAAAAATACAGGAGAGTGATCAATGATGAAACAGATTTCAACAGATAAGGCGCCGGCGGCGATCGGACCTTACTCACAGGCTATAGAGGTAGGCGGAATGCTTTTCTGCTCGGGACAGATTCCGGTGGATCCTGCAACGGGCGTAATCCCTGAGGGCGTGGAGGCTCAGGCGGAGCAGGCGCTTACAAATGTAAAGAACCTTATAGAGGCGGCAGGCAGCAGCATTGATAATGTCGTAAAGACTACAGTGTTCATAAAGAATATGGAGGATTTCGCCACGATCAACGGCATCTATGCAAAGTATTTTACAGAGCCGTTCCCGGCGCGCTCATGCGTTGAGGTCGCAAGACTTCCCAAGGATGTGCTTCTTGAGGTTGAGGCAATAGTCGAGCTGTAAATACAAAGAAAAGGAGTACTGTAAAAACTTATGACATCGATTATTTTTGTTGTGATTCTGGCGGCTGTTTTCGGAGGCGCGGTATGGCAGCTATATATGAAGGAGGCCGTCGCGTCCCCGCTGAAAAAAGAGAATAACGCGATGTATATCATTGCCGTTATGGCAGTCGGATTTATTGCGCATGTTATCGGAGCGCTGTGTTACTATGGGCATCCGACTGATATGGGCTGCTTTGTAGGATGGTCGGATAAAATCTTTAAAAACGGTCTGGCTCAGTTCTATGCATCGGACGGCTTCCATGACTATCCGCCGGGGTATGTTTATGTTATGTGGCTGCTCGGAGCGATTAAGAACGGTCTTAACCTTTCCGGTAGTATGCAGCAGCTTGTAATAAAGCTGCCGGCAATAATTGCCGATATGGTCATGGGCTGGCTGGCTTATAAGCTGGCGTCCAAAAAATTCAGTAATGACATTTCGGCTGTGTTTGCTGCAATATTTTTACTTAATCCGGCCGTCATCATGGACAGCTCGATTTGGGGACAGATCGACAGCATACTCGCGCTGTTCTGCCTGCTCTCGATATATTTCGCATCGGAAAAGAAGCTAATTCCGGCATTCTTTATGTTTGCCTTAGGCATACTTATAAAGCCTCAGGCGCTGTTCTTTACGCCTGTTCTGATATTTGCGGTGATAGACGAGGTATTTCTGCAGGGCGGCTTTGATGCAAGAAAGCTCGGAAAGTATGTAATCTGGGCATTAGCCGCGATTGCGATGATGCTTGTTCTGTTTATGCCGTTCGGGAAAAATCCGGCGGAGGGCATAAGCACCATTATAAAGCAGTATACCGAAACTCTCGGAGAGTATAAGTATATGACGATCAACGCCTTTAACATCTATGCCGCTGCGGGCAAGAACTGGGAGGGACTCGGTACAGCTTCAACGGTATTCGGCTATCTCATGATAGCTGTTGTTGTCGCGTATTCGGCATATGTGTTCTTTAAGAGCAAGAGCCCGGCAAAGTATTATATTACCGCGTTTGTTCTTAACTTCGGCGTATATATGCTTGCGATAAAGATGCATGAGCGCTACGCGTTCCCCGGCATATTTATGCTCCTGTTTGCGCTCATAACAATTCCGAACACAAAGAACTTTCTTATGTACGGGCTGTTTTCTTTGTCGCAGTTTTTCAATATGGCATGGATACTGTTCATATATAATCAGGATATAAACAAGTATTTCAGAAATCCTGTCGTTGCAATAGCTTCGGTAATAAATATTGTAATAAGCGTATTCTTCGTGTATGTAATCGAGAAGGACTATGTGCGTTATACAGAGCCGGTGAAATCGGCGGCAAAGAATCATAAGACTGCCGCAGTAAAGGGTAAGCAGAATAACAAGCTCAGCCGTCAGGTGGCAGCGGCGCAGGCAAAGAAAACCCGCGAGAATAAATTCAGGGTGAGCGAGGAAAAGACAAGGCTCACAAAGGCAGACTTTATAGCGTTGGCGGCAATAATTGTTGTTTATTCCGCGATAGCTCTTGTAAATCTCGGCAATATGTACGCGCCCGAAACTGAGACGGTAATTTCCGACGGCGCGGTCACTGTTGACCTCGGAGAGGAAAAGGAGATCGCAAGGACTGAATTTTACAACAGCGCAAGAGAGCTGAATGAAAACAGAAATATTGACTTTAAATATCTCGATGCAGATAAAAATGAGGTGCATGACGATAAAAACACCTCCGGAGCGGTATTCTACTGGACAATCAAGGACATAAACACCAAGGCGAGATATGTTGTTATTTCGGCCGCTACAACCGATACCGAGCCTGTGGCGCTCAGAGAGGTATGCTTCCTTGACAGTGATGGAAATCAGATACAGCCTGTAAATACCGATGACAGCCGCGTTGCAAACCTGTTTGACGAGCAGGAAATGATGGCGACGGGCAAGGATTTTATGTCGGGAACCTATTTTGACGAAATTTATCATGCGCGTACCGCGTATGAGTTTATTCATCATATGACCGTATACGAGTGGACGCATCCTCCGCTTGGAAAGGTGTTTATGAGCCTTGGCATAAGAGCCTTCGGAATGAATCCGTTTGGCTGGAGAATAGTGGGTACATTGTTCGGAATCTTTATGATCCCGGTAATATACCTGTTTGCTAAGAGGATGCTCAAAAAGAGCTGGCTTACAATTGTGACGACTCTGTTGTTCACATTTGACTTCATGCACTTTGCCCAGACGAGAATTGCGACAATAGACGTATATGTAACCTTCTTTATCATACTTATGTATTATTATATGTATAAGTATTACAAGATGAGCTTCTATGACACACCGTTGAAGAAAACGCTTATCCCGCTGGGGTTATCGGGTATATTCTTCGGCTTCGCGTGGGCGAGCAAGTGGACAGGTCTCTATGCGGGCGCGGGTCTTGCGATCATATTCTTCTATACCCTCTATGAGCGTTATGAGGAATACAGAATTGCTCTGAGAACACCTAAGGGCAGCACCTCGGGAATATCACATAAGACAGTAATAGATAATTTCCAAAGAAATACCCTCATCACATTGGGCTTCTGTGTTGTTATGTTCGTAATTGTTCCTGTTGTTATTTATACAATGGCATATATTCCGTATTTCAACACACCGAGCGGTCACGGACTGAAAACGATTATTGATAATGCCAACTCAATGTACACATACCACAGCAAGACGGTTGCGGACTCAACGCATCCTTATTCCTCGCATTGGTATGAGTGGCCTATAATGTACCGTCCGATATGGTATTTCTCAAATACGCTTGAGAGCGGTCTCAAGCAGGGAATAAGCTCCTTCGGCAATCCGGCGGTATGGTGGCTTGGGATCGGCGCTGTGGCATACATGACGGCTCTGGCGATCACAATTCCGCTGAAGGAAAGAAAATATTTCGGAGTAAACAAGTATTACTTTGCGGGAATATACGCGCTTATCTTTGCCGTATTCTGCGCGGCATCATATGCAGCGGGCAGCAGCAACGAAAAGCTTGAAAGACTGTTCCCATGTATGCTGTTCTATTCGGTAGTGATGGTGGGCGCGCTGCTGCTTACGCTGACCTATGATGAGAGTATAAAGCAGAAGTCAAACCATGTGGCGCTGTTCCTGATAATAGGCTATTTTGTGGAGCTTCTGCCATGGGTGCTTGTCGTGAGAACAACATATATCTATCATTACTTCCCGTGTGTTCCGTTTACGGTTCTGATGCTCGGATATTCGATTCTTACTATCTGGGAGGATGTTAAGGAAAAGAGCCGCAGGGCTGTAATGATAACAGCGTTTGTTTACGCGAGTGTTGCAATCGTATTGTTTGCGATGTACTATCCGGTGCTCAGCGGACATCCGTGCAATTATGACTATGCGGTAAAATTCCTGAAATGGTTTGATTCGTGGGTATTATTATAATTATAAGGCGGTATTATTATGAGAACAGTAAACAGTGAAGAAATAACAAAAGCAGTGCGGGATATGTGCATCAGCGCAACCTGCCACCTTAACAAGGATATAAGAGACGCGATAGAGAACGGAATAAAGACGGAGGAGTCCGAGGTTTCAAAAGGCGTTCTTAAAAATCTTATAGATAATGCGGATATAGCGGACAGAAAAGAGGTACCGATATGCCAGGATACCGGTATGGCGGTATTCTTTGTAGAGGTAGGCAAGGAGGTATTTGTTGAGGGCGACACCCTGACAGATGCGATAAACAAGGGCGTTTCACAGGGCTATACTGAGGGTTATCTCAGAAAGTCCGTTGTAAAGGATCCTCTTGACCGTGTAAATACAAAGGATAACACTCCGGCGGTAATCTATTATGATTATGTGCCGGGTGACAAAATAAAGCTGACCTTTGCGCCGAAGGGCTTCGGAAGCGAGAATAAGGGCGGATTGAAAATGCTTAATCCGTCAGACGGCCTGCAGGGTGTAATCGACTTTGTAATAGATACGGTGCGCCATGCGGGGGCAAACCCGTGTCCTCCGATTGTGGTCGGGGTCGGAATAGGCGGAACAATGGATAAGGCGGCAGTGCTTTCAAAGAAGGCGCTTACCCGCGACATAACAATCCGCAATGAAAATCCGTTTTATAAGGATCTTGAGGAGGAGCTTCTCAAAAAAATAAATATGCTCGGCATAGGACCGGCGGGACTGGGCGGAACGACAACCGCTCTTGCCGTGAATATTGAAACCTTCCCGACACATATAGCCGGACTTCCCGTTGCCGTTAATATAAACTGCCACGCAACAAGACATGCGGTGAAAACGATATGACATACGAAAATACAAACAACTACGGACCCAGAATACGGTATTTGCGCAAACGCGCAGGACTGAGTCAGGAGGAAGCAGCAAGGCTGCTTGGAATTTCCAGAAGTACGCTTATAAGATATGAAAAGGAAAGCCCGAGACTTCCGGTTTCGGTATTCATTCAGATGACGGAGATATATGACTGCGATATTTTCGATATATTGCATGTGCATGAGCCAATGGAGCTTGAAATGGATATAAGCCCGTATTATCTTATGAAGGCGCAGGCGCGCAGAAATGTTAAAAAGGATATTGAAGCAGACAGAATGTTCGGCACAACCGGACTGAAGAACGAATACTATAATCAGCGCTACAGAAGACATACTTCTGAAATAGTTAAGATGTTTGTCAGATATCCGCAGTTTATTGAAAGAACCGAGGACATTCAGATTGAGTTTGAGAAGGACGGGGACTTCAATTATTTCAAGGATTGATAAAAACGCATATCGCGGCAAAAATGGGTTCAAACCACACCGCGATATGCGTTTTTTTAGTCCACTTCAAGTGTAAATTCAAAACTTGTTACGCCTGTTTCATTGTTTTCGTCGGGAATACAGGAGGCGGTTATTGTCTGATTATGCAGACGTATGATGTTCTGCACAAGCGACAGTCCAAGTCCGGCTCCGGTTCTGTCCTTTTCTCTTGACATATCAGTTTTATAGAAACGGTCAAATAGATGCTTCAGATCGCTGTCATTAACGACATCGCCAGTATCGGAAACAGAGATATGCGCTTTTCCGGCGGCGATCCAGGTGTTGATGTTGATTGTTGTACCCGTATGACTGAACTTAATCGCATTATCAAGAAGATTGAGAATAACACGCTGAATCTGGTACTTGTCTCCAAGCGTTATAAGCCTGTCCGGTCGGAAATCAACATTTACGTCAAGCCCTTTATCGTCTATGCGTTTTTCAAGACCTATAAGGCAGGTGCAGATAAGCTCATTTATATCAAATGGAGTAATGTCAAGCTTAAATTCATCTGACTGCATTTTTGACATCTCCAGCATGTCATTTACGAGCTTTGTAAGTCTTATGGACTCGTCAAGAACAATTTTCAGGTAATCATCACGCTCCTCGTCTGTAATAGTACCGTCGAGCATTCCCTGAACAAAGCCGGAAATACTTGTCATAGGCGTCCTCAGCTCATGTGATACGTCTGAAACAAAGCGCTGCCTGTTCTGCTCTGATTTCTCTATAGAGCTTGCCATGAAGTTGAACGTTGAGGCAAGCTGTCCTATTTCGTCATTGGTAGTAACCTGAACCCTTTCGCCGAAGTTGCCTGCGGCAATATTCCTTGCGGCATTATTCATGCTTACGATCGGCGCGGAAATCTTCTTCGCCTGTATGTATACAATGACAAACGCGAAGGTTATCGCAATCAGCGATGACATTATGAACATGAACAGCAGCTCCATAACCGTCCGTCTCAGCTCCGGAAGCCCGAGATTGAAAAGAATAGTTCCGATTTTGTTATCCTTATAATGAACAGGGAAGGAAACGGTGAGGACCTCGTGGTCGTAGAACTCGCCGAAATCGGATTTTTTTAATGTTATATAGTCCTCATTGAGATTATCCTGCATGCTGTCGGGAATCCTGCTTATACCGCAGGTGCTTTCAAGAATATTTCCGTCGAGGTTTATAACGGTTATATCCGCGGAAACAAGGCGGCTCCATGCGTGAAGCATACGCTTGTATGCCTGAGCGGACTTTGCGTCCGTCTGAGCCACCTGAAGCTCCGAGGTCCAGTATTCGATCGTCTGCGCCACAGCCGCGATTGATTCAACCTGCTTGCGCTCGTTGAATTTTGTCAGCAGCATCGTCATGGAAAGCGATATTGTGGTCAGGACAAGCAGCAAAAGTATGGCGTATGTCCAGAACATACGCCCGAAAATACTTTTAAACATATTCAGCGCACCTCAAACTTATAGCCGACGCCCCATACGGTTTTCAGCTGCCAGTTGGCATCAACGCCCTCGAGCTTTTCGCGGAGACGCTTGATGTGTACATCGACAGTGCGGGAATCACCGAAGTAATCAAAGCCCCATACCTTTTCAAGAAGCTGTTCACGAGTGAAAACACGGTTGGGGTTTGACGCAAGGAAATAAAGCAGCTCAAGCTCCTTGGGCGGTATTTCAAGGATATGCCCGTCAATTTTTAGTTCATAATTAGTGAGATTCACCTCAAGCTTGTCAAAGGAAACACACTCGCCGTTAGGCGCGCTCTTGCCCTCGCTTCTGCGCAGAATTGCCTTCATTCTTGCCATAAGCTCCTTCATCTCAAAGGGCTTTACAAGGTAGTCGTCAGCGCCCAGCTCAAGACTGAGGACCTTGTCAAAGGTTTCGCCCTTTGCGGTGAGCATTATAATCGGAACATCGGAGATCTTGCGGATTTCACGGCATACCTCGTTGCCGTCCATCTCCGGCATCATTATATCAAGGATTATTATATCCGGATTTTCCGTCCTGAAAGCATCAAGAGCCGCCTTGCCGTTGTTGGCGGTGCAGACGTCATAATCCTCCTTTTCAAGATACAGCCTTATAAGCTTAACAATATTAAGGTCGTCATCGGCAACCAATACCTTTGTAGCCATATTTTATCACTCCTTTACAGCATATAGAAATTGCCTGATGCGTTAATTATAACATAGAAATTAACAAGATGAAAGAGTTTTTTATTAATTTTTTTAAAATAAATTATGAATATATTGAATTATTGCGTGCGATGTGATAAAATACAAATATATTTTTTGATATGAGGTTAATTAAATGGTTGCGATAATAGATTACGGTGCTGGCAATCTGCACAGCGTAAAGAACGCGCTTGAGTTTTTAGGGGCGGAGTGCGTTATAACGAACGATAAGGAAACAATTTTAACGGCGGAGCATGTTATTCTGCCGGGTGTGGGCGCGTTCGGCGACGCGATGAGGAGCCTTGATGAAAAGGGGCTTACAGAGGTTGTCCGTGAGGCTGCGGACGGCTCAAGACCTTTTCTCGGTATCTGTCTGGGCTTGCAGCTTCTCTTTGAGGAGAGCGAGGAAAGTCCGGGAGTTGAGGGACTTGGAGTATTTAAAGGACGTGTTGTAAAAATCCCCGAAGCAGGTCTTAAAATCCCGCACATGGGCTGGAACAATATAACCCTCGAAAAGGAAAGCCGCATACTTCCGAAGGACAAGCCGTTTGTATATTTTGTTCATTCATATTACATAGAGCCGTCAGAGGAGGGCGTGGTTTGTGCGTCAACCGAATACGGCGCCAAGCTTGATGTTGCGGTGGAGCGTGGGAACGTGTTCGCAACCCAGTTCCACCCGGAAAAGAGCGGCGATGTCGGAATGGGGATACTTAGGCGGTTTCTTGCCTTAAAAGGAGGCGATCAATAATGTATGCAAAGAGAATAATCCCATGTCTTGATGTGAACCGTGGGCGCGTTGTAAAGGGCGTTAATTTTGTAAATCTTGTGGACGCGGGCGACCCGGTTGAGTGCGCGGCGGTGTACGATAAGGCGGGTGCCGATGAGCTGGTTTTTCTTGATATTACAGCGTCTTCGGACGCAAGAGACACGGTTGTCGATATGGTTGAGGCGGTCGCAAGGCGTGTGTTTATACCTTTTACGGTAGGCGGCGGCATAAGGACGGTTGAGGACTT
>JBJEIW010000170.1:0-2085 GCA_051877435.1 Candidatus Ornithomonoglobus sp. | reverse complement strand
GGAAATGAAACGGTCTATACGGAAGCGCTGTACAATGAATTTTATCATGTTCTGACGGCTGAGGAGTTCAGAGCCTTTTATGTGAGTAATCTTGATAAGCTCGGCATGCTGCATAATACCGCGTATATGTATTTCAGATCGTTTATTGATTGTCTGCGTGATCCTGACGCGCAAAGAGAGTTACTGTTCGGCAGGGAAGCAAGAAAATCGGAAAAGCTTTCAATTGAGGAAATCACCGGCGAATACCTTCGAATGAACGTTCCCTCTGACGCGGCAGGCAATACATATGTTCAGAAAATGATAAAAAAATACTGGCCGTCCGCGACAAGCGTCAAAAATATGTACAGCCGCAGAGAGGATGTGACCCGCAAGATACTCATTCTATTATATGTTGTAACCGAGGGTATTGCCCCGGAGGTGAATTATGATTTTGTTTTTGACGATAGTCTCACGCCTAAGGAGCTGTTTGAGGAGCATTATGACAAGCTGTGTGTTATGCTTACCGACTGCGGAATGTCGCTGCCCGATCCGCGTAATGTGTTTGACTGGGCTGTTCTACACGCGCTGCGAAAGGATAATTATGAGAGCGCCGATGAGGAGCTGAAGGCGCTTTTGAACAAGGTATTCAGCCTATAGGAAAAGAAACGGACGAAGCAGCGCTTTAGTATGCTAAAATGATACTGTGAATTTGTTTTCTATAGGAGGATTATGATGTATGATAACAGACAGGAGCTTAAATGCGGCAGCGTTATATCTCATAAAGGAATAGCCTTTGAAATC
The DNA here is from genome assembly GCA_051877435.1 of Candidatus Ornithomonoglobus sp. Classification (GTDB taxonomy): domain Bacteria; phylum Bacillota; class Clostridia; order UBA1381; family UBA1381; genus Ornithomonoglobus. The sequence goes on along the minus strand of JBJEIW010000170.1, from coordinate 1,305 downwards.
ACCGGACTGCTCGGCCGCGGCGGGAATGCGATCGCCTATACGGCGCAATATTCGGATTCCGTTATTGAGGGCGGAGTCCATCAATGCATTATAAAGGAGCTTTTTCCGTATCGGCCGGAGGGCGGTATTTACCGCGGCGAAAATTCTGGGATTATATGCGAGGAAGGCGCGCGCGGCTTTTTTGAAATGCACAGGCAGAGCTTCCTGCGGGGATGCAGAGCGCACCTTGATATTCTCGGCAGCAGTCCGGACAGCGTTGGAATGAACTTTGATTCGTTTGAAGAAAACGGTACCTTGTATTCTGTTCTCGGACTTAATTCCGTTTCAACGCTTGAAAGCAGGGCGGACAGCTTTGAGAGTCTTTCGGAAATATTATTGATTATTATAAAGCTCTTAAAGGCGGTTGATGTATTTCATAAAAACAATATTCTGCACCTTGACATAAGTCCGGGAAATATCATATTGTCAGAGTCAAACGGAGAGGAACGTGTGCTGCTGATTGATTTTAACAGCTGCCGTATGACAGAAGATACACAGGTCGGATACATCAGCGCAAACCCGAAGTATTCCGCGCCGGAGCTGAAGCTTGGCAGAATCCGCGAAATAGCGGTGGCAACCGACATTTTTTCGGTGTGCGCGGTGTTTGCAAAGCTCATAGACGGCAGTGATTATATTTATACCTCATCACGGCTGAGTGAGCTTGCCAAATCGAAAATCCTAAAAGATGTACCCCGTACGGCGGTAAGCTGCCTTCTGAATATTCTTTCAAAGGGACTGCGCTCAAATCCGCGGCTGCGTTTTGTGTCCGCGGAGGATATGCTCCAAGCCTGCTACGAGCTGCAAAACAGGATTGATAATGTGGGTATTACCCATGCAAGCGTATGGGAGGCAAGCCGGATTATATGCGGCGATACAGCGGGAGAATGGCTTGATAATGACGCTTTGGCAAAGGAGGAGGAAATACCGTCGGAGCTGCTTTTTTCTCTGGGAAATACCGTGCTGACGGGAGAGGGCGGAATCGGAAAAACAACTCTCTTTAAAAGATTGTGGTATATGAATACGCGCCGATATGCGCCGGGCGCGCCGGTGAGCTTTTTTGTGCCGCTGTATCAGTATGACGGAGGAACAGATTTTATAAAACGCTATATTGTTTCCAAAACGAAATTCGGCGGCGGAATAACAACGGTTTCGGACGCGGTAAAAAGGCTTGAGGAGCTGATGGATGGGGATAAGCCGTTTATGAATCTTATGCTTGACGGCTGCAACGAGATTTCCACCGACGGAACAAATCTCATACGGGAAATC
>JBJEIW010000169.1:0-8790 GCA_051877435.1 Candidatus Ornithomonoglobus sp. | reverse complement strand
AGACCTGACATAAAAGCAGTGCTTCACGCTCATCCGCCGGCATTGGTAGCTTTCTCAATCGTTCGTAAGCTGCCGAACACGAGCATGATTCCGAACGTCAAGTTCTCGTGCGGAGAAATCGGGCTTGCAAAGTACGGTCTGCCGGGCTCGCAGGATCTGGGCGATAAGATTTCGGAGGAGTTTGACAAGGGCTTTAATACTGTAGTTCTTGAGAACCACGGCGTTGTTATCGGCGCAAAGAATATGTTCGAGGCGTTCAAGTCGTTTGAAACACTGGATTTCAGCGCCCGCATAGAAATTGACGCTCATAACATCGGACAGATAAACAGCCTTACACCGGAGCAGATTGACTGGTACAAGTCGCGTCAGCATGTTGTCATGGATGAATTTGTTTCAAACAACATCACAAGCGAGGAAAAGGATGTCCGCGCAGAGATGATTAAGTTTATCCGCCGCGCGTATGACCAGAGACTTTTCACAAGCACGCAGGGAACCTTCTCTCAGAAGCTTTCGGACGGCAGCTTTATAATAACCCCGTCAGGCAAGGACAGAAAGTATCTGGAGCCGGAGGATCTTGTCAAGATAAGCGGTAATTTCAAGGAAATGGGCAAGTTCCCGTCAAAGAGCGCGGAGCTTCACAAGGAAATATACGCGCAGCAGCCGCATGTTAAGTCAATCATAATCGCGCATCCGCCGTGTATGATGGCATTTGCCGTTTCGGACGCTGTTCTTGATTCAAGAACTATACCGGAGAGCTACATACTCATGAGAAACATTCCTAAGCTTGATTTCGGTTCAAACTACTTAAAGCCCGCAGAAACAGCCGCGGTATTTAAGGAGAATACTCCGATCGCGCTGATAAAGAATGACTGCGCGATCATAACAGGATCGAGCCTGTTAAATGCCTTTGACCGTCTTGAGGTTGCGGAGTACAGCGCGCGCGCTATCATTGCTACACGTGATCTCGGTGAGGTAGTCGCAATCAACAATCAGGAAATCGATGATATTGAGGTCGCATTCCACTTAGCTAAATAATTATTGTGTGTAAAAATGCCATCGACATTGCGCCGATGGCATTTTTTGTCCGTGCAAAATTTATAGTCTTTGCAAACAAACTGTTAATAAACAGTTAAAACGCTTGCAATGTGAGACAGGATGTGATAATATTTAAATTAAAGGTTATGGCAGCTCCCGTTAATAGTTCCGAAAATTTTAGTTTACAGGAGGAAGAGGTATGAAAATATCAAAGACTATCACGGCGTTAATATTGACTGCCGCAGTGGCATCAGGCGGAGTATCCGTTTTTGCAGCGGAGGATGATGCAGACAAGCTGGAAAAGGATATTGAAAAGCAGGAGCAGACAGTGGAAAAAGAAACGGATAAGATAACCGTTAAAATCAATGATAAAGAGGTTGATTTTGCGGAATATGACAATGTTCTGCCGTATATAGAAAATGACAGAACCTTAATCCCGATACGCGCAATAGCCGAGGGATTAGGTCTTGAGGTAAGCTGGGATGAGGCAGAACGAAAGGTTACCATTGACGGTAAATCAAAGATTGTGCTTACGATAGATTCCGCTTTGGCGGAGGTAGATGGGGAAAGCGTTGAGCTTGAAGCGGCGGCGCACATAGTTGATGACAGAACCTTTGTACCGCTGAGATTTATTTTAGAGAACATGGGTACAGAGGTCGAATGGGACGAAACGACACGCACCGTTGCAATTGCGGAAAAGAGAGATGAAGGCGAGCGTGGTCCGGACGGTCAGGGAGGTCCCGGAGGCCCCGGTGGCGGTATTACGGCAGGCTCGCAGGGTGACAGAAAGCCGAATGTTGAAACCGATCCTGAAATAGTGGCGGTTATAAACGAAGGCGCTGAAAAGTTTGCCCAGTTCACCTTTGAGGATGAGGAAGCGGGTATTTCGCTTGAATACAGTCTTTACGTTCCTGAGAATTATAACGAGAACGAAAAGTATCCTATGCTTATGTATATTCCGGACGCGTCGGGCGCAAGCAAGAGCGCAAAGGAAATTGTTGAACAATATTACGGTGCTGATATATGGGTAACGGATGAGGAGCAGGCAAAGCATAAGTCATTTGTTCTTGTTCCGGCATTTTCCGAGGTAGTCGTTGATGATAACTGGAACACATCGGAGCAGATCGAAACGGCTGTTAAGCTTATAAACTATCTGACCGAAAATTACAGCATTGATACCGACAGACTGTATACAACAGGTCAGTCGATGGGCTGCATGACGTCATTGTATCTGAACAGCAAATATCCTGATTTGTTTGCGGCGTCACTCTTTGTATCGGGACAGTGGGATATATCGGTGTTACAGCCGCTTGAAGGCAAGAAGTTCTTCTATATCACTGCCGGCGGTGACGAAAACGCATCCGGCGGACAGGATGAGGTCAAGGCTATGTTTGACGCTGACGGCATAGGCTACAGCTACGGAACATGGAGCGCGCAGAATTCCGAGGAAGAGCAGAGCAGCGCGGCAGAGGCGCTTATTGCACAGGGGTATGATGTAAATATGATCCGCTTTGAAAAGGGCACTGTATTAGCCGGAGGCGCAGGCATGGAACATAACGCTTCATTCAACTACGGCTACAGAATACCCGCAGTAAGAGACTGGATTTTTGCTCAGTCAAAATAAAAGTCTATAAATTTTCAATTAAACCTTCAAAATAATAAATACAGGAGAGACAGGCATACGCATCGTTTAAATCTGTATGACGGTCTTTTTATTAAAAAAATTCCTTGCATTATCGGAATAAATATGTTACAATGTATTAAGCTGTAAAAGCGAAAAAATTTTGATACACAGAGGTGAGAAAAAAGTGATTATTATTATGCATGATAGCGCGTCGAAGCAGGAAATCGGCGCTGTAGAGGAAAGGCTGGCTAAGTTTGGCTTTCAGACCCATCCGATTTACGGCGAAAAGAAAACAGTAATCGGCGCTATAGGTGATAAGCGTCAGATAAGAATGAACGAAATTCTGATGATGAGCGGAGTTGAAAATGTCGTTCCTATTATGCGTCCATATAAGCTCGCGTCAAAGGAGCTGAAGCAGGAAAAATCGGTTATTGATGTCGGACACGGCGTAACCGTGGGAGGGGATAAGCTGGCTGTCTTTGCCGGCCCGTGCGCTGTTGAGAGCCGTGAGCACTTCCTTAAGATGTCGCGTATAGTAAAGGCAGGCGGCGCAAATATTTTAAGAGGCGGAGCGTTTAAGCCGAGAACCTCACCTTATTCCTTCGGAGGTCTTGAGGGGGAGGGACTTAAGATTATGCGTGAAGCCGGTGACGAGCTTGATATGCCTATTTGTACAGAGGTTATGGATACCCGCGATGTGGAATTAGTTGCTGAGTATGCGGATATTATTCAGATAGGCGCAAGAAATATGCAGAATTTTAAGCTTCTCCGTGAGGTCGGAAAGACAAATAAGCCAGTATTCTTGAAGCGCAGACTTGCGAGCACGATTGAGGAATGGCTCATGGCTGCGGAGTACATAATGTCGGAGGGTAATGATAACGTAATTCTTTGCGAGAGAGGTATAAGAACCTATGAAACCTCAACAAGAAATACCTTTGATGTAAGTGCAATCCCGGTTACGCAGGAGCTTACACATCTGCCGATTATCGCAGACCCTAGCCACGCTACAGGAAATTATAAATATGTTCCGGCTGTAGCCAAGGCTGGCATTGCGGCCGGTGCTGACGGTATTATGGTTGAGGTTCATGACTGTCCGGAATGCGCTGCATCTGACGGACCACAGTCCTTAAAGCCTGAGAGGTTTGATGCGCTCATGAAGGAGCTTAAAAAGATTGCTGCGGCAATTGGTAAGGAGATATGAGCGATGTTAGGTTATATGGGACCTGCGGGGACCTTTTCACAGCAGGCAGCTATTGAATGGTCGGGAGGCAGAGTGGAGCTTAAGGAATTTCCGACAATCGCAAGCGCAATAAAGGCGGTTGACAGGGGAGAAATTGAGCGCTGTATTGTGCCGATAGAGAACAGTCTTAACGGCAGCGTTACAATGACGCTTGACACGCTTGCCTTTAATGCTGATGTATATATCACAGCCGAATATGTTCTTGGAATTACGCAGAACCTTGCTGTAAGGAAAGGAGCCGGACTTTCGGATATAAAAACGATAATGTCGCATCCGCAGGGACTGGGACAGTGTACAAAAATGCTTGAAGGTGAGTTCAGTCATGCTGAACTTAAGGCAGTGGAATCAACTGCGCTTGCTGCAAAGCTTGCATCGGAAAGTAACGGAAGTATAGCGGCAATCGCGCCTGCGGCGGCTGCTGAGCTGTACGGGCTTGAAATAGTACGTCCTGCATGCAATGATGATACGAATAACTTTACACGCTTTGTTGTGATAGAGAAGAAGCCGAACATGAATGTAACGGATCACGACAAGACCTCGATTGTTTTTTCGACCGAGCATGTTCCGGGAAGTCTGTACAGAGCTATAGGTCTTTTGGGTGATGAAAAAATTAATATGCTTAAAATTGAATCGCGCCCGGTAAAACGTGAGTTTGGCAAGTATATATTTTTTATAGATATTGAAGGAAATACGGATGACGCAAGGATTTACTTTGCGCTTGATAAGGTGAGAAGAAATTCGTTATTTTATAAGTATCTTGGAAGTTATCATTATGAATAATACAAAAAGCCGCAGCCCTTTTATTGAGCTGCGGCTTTTTGTATATGAATATAGCAAGTTGTATTACAAACATGCTAGATATATTATACAACCTTCCGCTTTATTTTTCAAGAGTATTTTAGAAAAATATATAATTTTTTAGTAAATTCTATTTATAGATCAATTTTAAATTGGCTTGTTTTGTATACAATAAACAAAATTAAAAAAATATTATTAATTTTTAAAATATTTAGTGACAAATCAGTTTTTTTGTGTTATAATAAACAATGTATAGATATTTAATTAAAGGTACGGTTTGGCCGCAGAGTACATTACTTAGCGGACGCGGTACTTAATAAAAGGAGATTGTTAAAGTGAGAAAGATATATTTATGCGCGGCTGCTGCCGGCGTTATGAGTGTTGTAATAGCTTCACAGGTTTTTGCGGCATCAAATTGTTCCGTAACTGCTAAGTCAAACTCAAAATCGGTTACTCTTACATACCCATCAGGCAGCTACACAGAGTTTACTCAGGATGCTGATAATCTCTTCAAGGGATTTTCGTCCGCATCGGCAAATGCTTATACTGAGGATACTCTTACCGTTACAAGCAATTCAAAAGCAGGTATTCGTGTTGATGTATTGTTAAGGCTTACTCTTGACAGTGTGACGGAAACCGAGTATTCACCGTTGGATTATTATTCATTTATAATTTCGGATAATAACGGTGATCTTGTTTACAGCAGCGCGGAAGATGCCGTTTCAGAGCCGTCTGCTACAATAAAGGAGATTTATCTCGGTGAGTTTAATTCGAGTTTTACAAGCGATACAAAAACCTACAATGTTCAGTATAAGGTAAGCGATGCCGGTAAAAATCTGAGCAAGGACGATATTTCCGGACTTGGTCTTGAACTTGTTGCAGAACCGCTGCAGATTACTGTTGAGGACAGCGGAAATACTGTTGTTGCGGCCGCTGAGAGTACAGAGGCACCCACCGCTCCTGCAGATATTGTGCAGACTGCAGCCACTGAAGCTCCGGAAAAAACAGAGCCGGCAGCGACTCCTGAGCCTACAGAGAGCGCTGAAAAGACTATTGTTATAGGTCAGTCTAAGGATAAGGATGGCAATGTTATCACGGCTGGACGCTACGTTATGAAGGGTAACGCTTTAGTAAGCATTAAGGATAAGGACGGTAAGCTTAAGGCCACAGAATGTATTATAGATGGTTTGGCAGACGGTGTTGAGGGCGTCAGCCAGCTGATAGTAACACTTGAAGACGGGGATGTTATTACAATTAAACCGATTGACGGTCAGACAAAAGCTCCGATAAGTCTTGAAAAAACCAATGTCAGCTCTGCAACAGAAAAACCCTCCGGCAGTAAAGCAACAGAAAAGCCTGCTGTAACGGCTTCATCAAAATCAAGCCCGAAGACAGGCGATAACGGCATGGCGCTTGGTATGCTCGGAGGTATTATGGCGGTTGCAGCCGCAGGTTTTGGTGGTCTTGGAATTATCAAGAGAAGAAAGACCAACTAATTAATATAATTGAAGATAAAGGGGATTTGAAACGGTGAAACGAATAATAACACTGCTTCAGATCCTTTTTCTTTGCATTTTTATCGGGTGCGGCGCATATGTTGCTAAGCTGTATTATGATAAGGTGCAGACGGAAAAGGAAATGGAGTATCTGACGGGAATGATAGAAACCGAGCCGGAGGAACCTGTGGTCGAGGAAGATGCAGCGGAATCCGTGCCTGAGCAGGCTGAAGAGAAAGATGCAAGAGAAGCAAATGGGATGCTTTCTATGTACTACAAGCTTTATGAGCAGAATAATGATATGGCGGGCTGGATCAGTGTAAACGGAACCAAGATAAATTATCCGGTACTCTATAGCGCTGACAGCAATGCCTACTATCTGCACCGTAATTTTGAAAAGCAGTATAGCTCGGCAGGCATGATTTTTATGGATTACCAGTGTGACCGAAACGGAAAGAGTATAAACACAATCCTGTACGGTCATAACATGCGTAACGGAACAATGTTCCATTCGCTCCTCAATTATGAGAAAAAGGCCTTTTGGGAAAAGTATCCGTACATCGGCTTTGATACGATGTATGATTGCGGATCTTATGAGATATTTGCAGTATTCCGTACGTCAGTGGGTTCTAAAAACGAATTCAGATATTATGATTTCATTGATGCGGAATCCGGAGAGGATTATGACAGCTTTATTGCAAAGTGTAAGTCGCAAAGCATTTATGATACGTGTATAACTCCTGTATACGGAGAAAGCTTGCTGACGCTTTCGACCTGCTCATATAATACGAGTAATGAAAGGTTTGTGGTTGTTGCCGTAAAAAGATAAACTATTGGGGACGGTCTGGCGGCCGTCCTTTTTGACTGCAGATTTTGTCGGGTGATAGACAAATTTCAACAAAGGAAAATCCACATAAATAAGAGAAATATAGATTGGTGGAAGATAAGCTATAAGGAGGAAGGAATGATATTTTATGGAAATGACGCAGCTTACAAAACACAGAATGCTTGTAATGCGTATGTATGGAGAGTTGGATCAGCGCACAGCAGGCGAGGCGAGATCTGCACTGGAACGGGAGATAAAGCGGACAGGAGCAATTAATATCGCATTTGATTTCGGCAGAGTGACGTTTATGGATTCGTCGGGAATAGGTATGATTATAGGAAGATACAAAACAGTATCCTCGCTCGGAGGCAGGATCATTGTCTATGATGCATCGGATCAGGTCATAAGACTTCTGGAGATGGCAGGTCTGGACAGACTTGTTATTATCGCACCGACATTGAATGAAGGTATTAAGTTAATGAAAAGAGGAATGTAAAATGAAAAACAGTATGAAAATTATATTTCCGGCAATTCCGGAGAATGAGAGTCTTGCAAGAACGGTATGTGCGGCATTTGTTCTGGAGCTTGACCCAACGGTTGAGGAAATGTCAGAAATAAGAACTGCAATATCTGAGGCTGTAACAAATTCCGTTATACATGGATACGGCGGAAATGGCGGCGATATAGAAATTATTGCGGAGTTGGAGGATAGGACGGTTACATATACCATAAAGGATAAGGGCTGCGGCATAGAGAATATCGAAAAGGCAAAAGAGCCGTTATATTCAGGCAGTGATGATTCGGAGCGGTCGGGTATGGGCTTTTCAATTATGGAGGCATTTATGGACAAGCTGGAGGTTGAGAGTATGCCGGGAAAGGGTACTGTTGTAAAGCTGGTGAAGAAAATTGAAGCAGATGTTGAGTAATGCGGAGCTGCTTGAAAGATACCGGCAGGGAGATGAGACCGCAAAGGACGCTATAGTTGAGCAGAATATGGGCCTTGTCTACAGTGTTGTAAAACGTTTTATGAACAGAAATCATGAGGCGGAGGATCTTATACAGATCGGTGCAATAGGTCTGATTAAGGCAGTCGGAAAATTTGACGACACCTTTGGGGTTCAGTTTTCGACCTATGCCGTTCCTATGATTGCAGGAGAAATAAAGAGATTTCTGCGTGATGACGGAGCGGTTAAGGTAAGCCGTTCTATAAAGGAAACAGCGATCAAGGGACGCAGAGCAGAGGAAGTGTTGAGGAAAAAGCTCGGACGTAATCCGGGAATAAAAGAGATTTCGGATGAATGCGGTATTGCGGAGGATGAGCTGATGCAGGCGTTTGAGGCTGCTGTTGTACCGGAATCACTACAGGCGGGAATAGGTGACAAGGATGATGACCACAGTGTAAGATTAATTGAAATGCTCACATCGGAGGATACAGAGGAGAAAATCGTGGACAGGGTTTTTCTGAAGGAAGCACTTTCGAAGCTGCCAGAAAGAGAAAGAAAAATTATCATTATGAGATATTTCAGAGATAAAACCCAGAGTGAAATTGCTGAAATAATCGGTGTATCTCAGGTTCAGATTTCGAGAATAGAGAAAAAGGCATTAAGCAAACTGAGGGAATCGGCGGAGGTGTAGAGAACAGCGCATCAATGGTTTTGAACTGTTGGTGCGTATTAAATTTATACAAAACAGTCAATCCATACGACTTAATTATACAAATATACAGACAATTTTAACAAACACAAAATATTTTGAAAAAAAGTGTTGACAA
>JBJEIW010000168.1:5442-8813 GCA_051877435.1 Candidatus Ornithomonoglobus sp. | reverse complement strand
TCGGCTATTGTTGGTCTTGATACACGAGCTACAATGGATTTGGACACAACCATAATCGAACCTGTTCCTGTGCCCATGCTTTAGCATCTGTCACCCCATATGTTTCACATATATATTTATCGGAGCCGAATCTTTTGACGATAAGTGATTTATTTTTTCCATCTACGCGAATCGTTTTTTGAACGTAGTAAAAAGAAGAATATTTTGAACGAGAATAACCAAGTCGCATAAAAATACCTCCACATATATTATACCACAACTTAACACAACGTGTAATAGTAAATTTAAAATCTGACAAAAAAATTTAGTGTTATCCGCACCACTACAATATTTTCTATCTGTCTTGTATCTATCAAGGTGTCAAACTCCCGAATTTATACTTGACAAAATAAAATACCGATGTTATAATATTGATAACAATTAAATGCTATGAAAAAGACAGTAGCTCCGGCATAAATCCGGCAAGAGAGGGAATATCGCGGCTGTAAGTATTCCTGCGGAGGGCATGGAGTGAACACCACTTTGGAGCAGTGGAGGAACGGACGAAAGTCTCAGTAAAACCACCGTGAATCTGCGTTAATGATAAATTGAGTGGCGCCGCTATCGGCGCAATCAGGATGGAACCGTGTATATTGGCTTATGCACTCCTGAGCAGATTAAATTTGTCTGCTTGGGAGTTTTTATTTTGGGCAGACACACTCATATACGAAAGGAAGTAGTAAAAATGGCAGTAGAAATGGATGAGCTTCAGACGCTGAGACATTCCGCGTCACACATTCTCGCGCAGGCAGTAAAGAGATTATTCCCGGAGGCAAAGCTCACAATAGGACCCCCGATCGACACGGGCTTCTATTATGACTTTGATATTGAGACGCCTTTCTCCCGCGAAGACCTTGATAATCTCGAAAAGGAAATGAAGAAAATAGTTAAGGAAAATCTCAAAATTGAGCGTTTTGAGCTTCCGAGAGACGAGGCGCTTGAGCTTATGAAGGATGAGCCGTATAAGCAGGAGCTTATAAACGAGCTTCCCGAGGGAGAGCCGATCTCATTTTATAAGCAGGGCGAATTTACAGACCTCTGCGCGGGTCCGCATGTGCGCTATACCTCAAAGGTAAAGGCGTTTAAGCTTCTATCGGCAACGGGCGCATACTGGAGGGGCGATGAGCACAACAAGATGCTCACACGCGTATACGGTACGGCATTTAAGACAAAGGATGAGCTTGCCGCGCATCTTGAGCAGCTTGAGGAGGCTAAAAAGCGCGACCACAACAAGCTCGGACGTGAGCTTGAGCTGTTCACAACAGTGGACTATATCGGTCAGGGGCTTCCGATAATGCTGCCGAAGGGCGCAAGAATAATTCAGCTTCTCCAGAGATGGGTAGAGGACGAGGAGCAGAAGCGCGGCTGGCAGCTTACAAAGACGCCGCTTATGGCAAAGAGCGACCTCTATAAGATCTCAGGTCACTGGGGTCACTATAAGGAAAGTATGTTTGTCCTGGGAGATGAGGAAAAGGACAAGGAGGTATTCGCGCTCCGTCCTATGACCTGTCCGTTCCAGTATCAGGCATTCCTTAACCGCGGACGTTCATACAGAGATCTTCCGATGCGACTTAACGAAACCTCAACTCTGTTCCGTAACGAGGCATCGGGTGAGATGCACGGACTTATCCGTGTAAGACAGTTCACAATCTCCGAGGGACACTTAATGTGTACGCCGGAGCAGCTTGAGGACGAGTTCCGCGGCTGTCTGGAGCTTACAACATATATGCTTAAAACTCTCGGACTTCTTGAGGATGTTACCTACCGCTTCTCACAGTGGGATCCGGATAACCGTGAAAAGTATATCGGAACCGAGGAGCAGTGGGACGAGGCTCAGAGCAAGATGAAGGTTATCTTGGACGATCTCGGCATTGATTACAAGATAGGTATCGGCGAGGCTGCATTCTACGGTCCGAAGCTTGATATCCAGATCAAGAACGTACACGGCAAGGAGGACACCCTCATCACGATCCAGATCGATCAGATGCTTGCAGAGCAGTTCGGAATGGAATATGTTGACCGTGACGGCAAGAAGAAGAATCCGTATATCATCCACAGAACCTCGATCGGCTGCTACGAAAGAACACTTGCGCTGCTTATCGAGAAGTACGCAGGCGCATTCCCGGTATGGCTTGCGCCGGTACAGGTCAAGTTCCTTCCGATTGCAGACCGTCATCTTGACTATACCTATGATGTCAAGAAGCAGCTTGAGGCTGCGGGCGTAATCAGAAACGAGGTTGACGACCGCTCAGAGAAGCTTGGCTTCAAGCTCCGTGAGGCGCAGCTTGAAAAGGTTCCGTACATGGTAGTTATCGGTGACACGGATATTGAAAACGGCACTGTTTCGGTACGCTCACGCAAGAAGGGCGATCTTGGCAGTATGCCGATCGACGAATTTGTAAAGCTTATCGTAAACGAAGTAGAGACAAAGGCTCTTTAATAGTCACACAAAGCGTCACAGCCGAATAATATACATTATTATGTCGGTGAGGTGATGCTATATGAGATTGGGAATGAAAAGAAAACACAGCGCATGGAAAATATTTATCCTTGCGCTGTGTTTGATTTTTATTGGATTTTGCATACACCACCTTTTAAAGCGCGCCGAGCCGGTGTTTGTGGCGCAGTGCTCAAATTATTCAAATACGGCGTTTACCGATCTTGTAAACAAGTGCGTGATAGCGGAGCTTGATAAGGGCGAGTTTGACGGCTTTTTCAAAATAATATCCGACAGTAACGAGCGGATAACTGCGATCGAAGCCGATACCGCGCAGATCAACAGGGTCAAGGCGGCGCTGATGATAGATATTCAGAATACTCTTAACAACGATTATCCGGCAGAGGTGTATATACCGCTCGGCAGCCTTTCGGGCTATTATCTGCTTTCATCTCTCGGCCCTGTGCTGCCGGTAAAGATAATTCCGATAAGCATTGTAAACGGTGAGTTTGACGAAAGCTTTGAGGACGCGGGAATAAATCAGGTGCGGCACAAGATTTATCTTACTGTGACGGTCGATATGCAGTATCGGGGGTATCTGATGAATGAAACGGAGCGAATAGAAACCTCCGTCCCGATAGCCGAAACAGTGATAGCGGGCGAGGTGCCCGAGTATTACGGCGGCAGCTTTGCCGCGGCGAATAATTCATAAAAACATGGAGATTATAACTTGTAATTTTAAGATGTATATGATATAATACCCTTATCAAATAAATTTTGAAGGGGTGATAACCGATGACAACAGACGAAAAGCTGGATCTGATACTTGGTGAACTGGGAGGCGTCAAGTCTGAAATTAATCAAATGAAAGATAAGATTGAATCCATGGAAGGCA
>JBJEIW010000168.1:0-5342 GCA_051877435.1 Candidatus Ornithomonoglobus sp. | reverse complement strand
AGATCGGAACATTAGAAGGCAAGATCGGAACATTAGAAGGCAAGATCGGAACATTAGAAGGCAAGATCGGAACATTGGAAGCTAAGATGAACGCTTTTGAAACCGATATGAATGAATTCAGAGAGGAAGTACGCGAATACAAAATAGTTGCCGAAGAAGCTGTTGACAAACCAATAAAGCTGCTCGGTGAAGCTGTTACGACAAATGCTGCCCGGTATGACCGCATGGATTTTGACGGTATGAAGAGAAATACGGAAATTGCTGTCGCTATGACTCAGATGGTAAATGACAGATTGAATTTTCTTGAACGGGCGTTTGCGCGTAAATAGTCAATAAATAAGGTTACCCGCTGTTCCGAAAACAGGAGCGGCGGGTTTGTAATAAATAACAACCCCCAAGGAGGTAAATTGCGCATGACTGAGCCGAAGGAAAGAGTTGAAGAACTAACCGAGCTTATAAATTACCATAATTATAAATACTATGTAGAGGATTCACCCGAGATAACGGATTTTGAATTTGACGCGCTGCTGCGTGAGCTTGAACAGCTTGAAGCGGAGCATCCGGAGCTTAAAAAGGCAAATTCACCGTCTATGCGCGTTGGCGGCGAGGCGGCGTCCACCTTTGCGGAGGTGCGGCATACGGTTCCCATGCAGAGCCTGCAAAAGGCCTTCTCAAAGGAGGAAATCTATGATTTTGACAGAAGGGTCAGGGAGGTAATACCGAACCCGGAGTATGTTGTTGAGCATAAAATTGACGGTTTATCCGTTTCGCTTGAATATGTAAACGGCGAGCTTGTAAGGGGTTCAACGCGCGGTGACGGAATAACGGGTGAGGATGTAACAGAGAATATCAGAACAATTCGCTCAATACCGTTAAAATTAAAGGATCCGATACCGTTCCTTGAAGTGAGGGGCGAGGTTTTTATGTCCGCTGACAGCTTTAAAAAGCTCAACGCCCTTCTTGAGGAAACTGAGCAGCCGCTTTTTGCAAATCCGAGAAACGCGGCGGCAGGCTCACTAAGACAGCAGGACCCGAAGATTGCCGCAAAGCGCAGGCTTGATATATTTGTATTCAACATTCAGCAGCTTGAGGGTGTGGAAATAACAAGCCATATAGAAGGCTTACGGTTTTTGAAGGAACAGGGATTTAAGACTATTCTTAATGACAGAGTATTTAACACTATTGAAGAGGCGTACGCAGAAATACAGAGGATAGGCGATGAGCGTGATTCCCTTAGCTTCGGAATTGACGGAGCGGTTATAAAGGTAAATGATTTCGCATCGCGGACGATGCTGGGAGTAACGGCAAAGTTTCCGAAATGGGCGATCGCGTATAAATATCCCGCCGAACAGCAGACAACGGTTTTAAGGGACATAAAAATACAGGTAGGAAGAACAGGAGTTCTCACGCCTCTTGCGATCCTTGACACCGTTAGAATTGCAGGCTCGAATGTGTCCCGCGCAACGCTTCATAACAGCGATTATATCAGAGAAAAGGATATACGAATAGGCGACACGGTCGTGGTTGAAAAAGCGGGCGATATCATTCCGGCGGTGGTTGAGGTCATAAAAGAGGACAGGAGCGGAGACGAAATTGAATTTCATATGCCGGATAAGTGTCCCGAATGCGGCGCGGAGACAGTTCGCGAGGAGGGCGAGGCTGCATATCGCTGCACAGGAATAAGCTGTCCGGCGCAGAGACTGAGAAATATAATTCATTTTGTGTCCCGTGATGCTATGAATATTGACGGCTTGGGACCGTCAAATGTAGAAAAGCTTGCGGATAACGGCTTTATAACAGACGCTGCGGATATCTACTATCTTGATTATGAAAGGGCTGCCGGGCTTCGCGGCTTCGGCACAAAATGGACGGCAAATCTTAAAGCGTCAACGGAGAAGTCAAAGACAAATCCGCTATACAGACTGATATTCGGTCTCGGAATAAGGCATATAGGGGAGAAGGCGGCAAAGATTCTTGCCGCAAGGTATAAAAACATAGACGCGCTTATGGATGCGCCGGCGGAGGAAATGGCTGAGATCAACGATATAGGTCCCATAATGGCGGAATCGGTCGCTGAATTTTTCCGTCAGCCGCAGAATATTGATTTTATATACCGCTTAAAAATGGCGGGTGTGGACTGTATTGATGAAGGACAGAAAGCGGAGGACAAGCGCTTTGAGGGCAAGACCTTTGTTCTTACCGGAACGCTTGAAAAATACAAGCGCTCTGAGGCGGCAAAGATAATTGAGAACCTCGGCGGAAAAACCTCGTCAAGCGTTTCAAAAAAGACAAGCTATGTACTTGCCGGAGCGGAGGCAGGAAGCAAGCTGACAAAGGCGCAGTCTCTCGGAATTACTGTAATTTCGGAGGCAGAGTTTGAAGAAATGATAAATTAATTTACATAAAAATGTTATGTAAATTAATGAGAGGAATTATGGCAAAAAAGATAGTTACGGATTACAGAACATCACCGGAGGTGGCAGCGGAGCTTGGGCGGCTGGGCTATGAGGTTGTTTTCACAAAGCCGCTGCCAAAGCTGTACCGTGAGATACAGGGACACGCTGATATACAGCTGCATATTTTTAACGGCAAGGCGTTCTGCGCACCGCAGACCTACAGCTATTACAAAGCTGCGCTGCGGGGAACAGAGGTTATCTGCGGCACGTCTGAGCTTTCGGCTCAATACCCATATGATATTGCGTACAATATATGCGGGATAGGCAGCTATGCCGTATGCAGCAGGAAATTTACAGATACCGCTATCATTTCCGAATACGAAGCGGCGGGGAGAAAAATTCTTAACACAAGACAGGGCTATGCAAAATGCAGCATATGCGTTGTAAACAGCGAATCGGCAATAACCGCAGATGAAGGTATTTACAGACTTCTTAAAGAGAACGGAATTAATGTCTTCAAGATCCGCCAAGGATATATAAGGCTTTATGATATGGAGGGCTTTATAGGCGGCGCGTCGGGACTGCTGGAGGAAAATGTTCTTGCCTTTAACGGAGATATCAGAACACATCCCGATTGTGACAGTATACTTGATTTCTGCCGCTCCTGCGGTGTTGAGGTCATTTCACTTGCAAAGGGTGAATTGCAGGACGTTGGCAGCATTATGAGAACGGATATTTAAAGCTATGGAAGATTTATTAAGCGGATTGAATGATGAGCAGCTTGACGCTGTAACATCAACGGAAGGGTTTATCAGGGTTATCGCGGGCGCAGGCTCCGGTAAGACAAGGGCATTATCACACCGTTTTGCCTTTCTTGTAAATGAGGTCGGCATTCTGCCGGGCAATATTCTTTGCGTGACCTTTACAAATAAATCGGCAAATGAAATGCGTCAGAGAATACACAGTCTGACAGGCGATAATGACACAGGCTATATCAGCACGTTTCACAGCTTCTGCGTTTCAGTTTTGCAGGAGGACAGCTATGCGGTGCAGTACCCTAAAAGCTTTCTTGTGCTCGATAATGCCGATATTGACTCCATGCTCGGAATTATATATGAGGAGCGCGGTCTGACCCTGCAGAACATGACATTCGGAAAGGCAAGGGACATGATCGAGATGCGAAAGCTCTTTAAGGAGCCGGAGTATTATAAGGATATGATAACAATGCCCCTTGACACCTTAAAGCGGAAGTATGAGGAGGCCGCAGCTCCGTCCGACATTATATTTTACGGCTATCTCTATCAGGAAAAGAAATGCTTCGGTCTTGATTATAACGATCTTATCAAGCTCTCACTGTTCATATTTGAGCAGAATGAGGATATAAAGCTTAAATGGCAGAGGCGTCTGGAATACATAATGATCGACGAGTTCCAGGATATCGACGAGCTTCAATACAAGATTATGGAGGTTCTGTGCGGCTACCATAAAAATCTTTTTATAGTGGGCGACCCGGACCAGACAATCTATACATGGCGAGGGGCGAACGTAAAGTATCTTCTGGATTTTGACAAGGTATTTCCAAATGTTAAAACCATTATGATGATGAAGAATTACCGTTCAACACCGCAGATACTTTCTGTTGCAAACTCATTGATAGACAAAAATCAGAACCGCATAAAAAAGAAACTGATACCGGTTCTCTGTGACGGTAAGGAAGTGGTGTGTTATCATGGGGAGACCTCCGAGAATGAGGCGGCATGGATCGCGGAGCGTATAGAGGAGCTGCGCAAAAGCGGAATACCGTACCGTGAAATGACGATACTCTACAGAGCGCATTATATCACAAGAACCATTGAGGAAGTCTTTTTGCAGGAAAAAATACCGTATACAATTTACAGCGGGACTCAGTTTTTTGAGCGTAAGGAGATAAAGGACGCGCTGTCATATCTGAGAATGGCGACATACAAGGACGACCTGTCATTTTTAAGAATTGTAAACACACCTAAGCGTTATATAGGCAAAACCAGAATTAAATTTCTGCAGGGATATGCGGAGCAGAATGAGTGCTCGTTATATGAGGCGCTCACAAGAAACCTTGAAAACGACCTTTTTAAGAGTACAAGGGCGGCGAGTTTTGTAAGGCTTATAGAGGACTTTGCGGCGGAATGTCAGAGCCGGCCCGTATCGGAGCTGCTGTCGGCAATGCTTGACGCGAGCGGCTATGAGGAAATGCTCAGAACCGAGGGAAGTCAGGAAAGACTTGATAACCTTGCGGAGCTGAAGCAGTCCGTTTATGAATATGAGACCTCATGCGGCGAGGAAAGCACGCTGGAGCATTATCTGAACCATGTCGCGCTCTTTACCAACAGTGACGCAATGGAGGTGTCGGATAAGGTAAGGCTTATGACGGTACACACGGCAAAGGGACTTGAATTTCCGTATGTTTTTCTGTGCGGCATGAACGAGGGCATATTCCCGTCAAAGAAAACAAATACAATGCCGGCAATGGAGGAGGAGCGCCGTCTTGCGTTTGTCGCAATGACAAGGGCGAAAAAGGGGCTATATATTTCCGAGGCGGAGGGGCGGAATTTTGATGGCTCAATGCGTTATCCCTCAAGATTTATATTCGATATAAACCCGGAGCTTTTAAGCTTTACGCAAAAGCCGGAGGAGAGCCTCATATCCGACGCGCGGCAGTTTATAAGCGTAAGTACACGCTATCTTACCGTTGACAAGCCTGATACCAAATTCAGCGAGGGTGACAGAATACGCCACAGGCTTTTCGGTGACGGAGAGATAACAGGAATAGATGAAGCAAAATTGGCGTATATAATTAAATTTGACAATATGGATACGCCTCGTTCAATATCATTCAGAATAAAAATGGAACACATTAACAAATAAGGAGGAATTATTATGAACAACTACAAAATCAACACAAAATGT
>JBJEIW010000167.1:0-8842 GCA_051877435.1 Candidatus Ornithomonoglobus sp. | reverse complement strand
ACGCTGTTAGGAAATATACGGATAAGCCTGTGACTCATAATTTGATGGGACATTTTTCCGATATTGACTACTATAAGCTTGCAAATGATCTGGACTTTGTTGCGTGGGATAACTACCCGGATAATCAGTGGGGAGATTCAGAATATGAGTATGTTTCCATGGCGCATGAAACTATGCGTGGCGTGAAGAATAAAAATTTCATAATAGCCGAGCAGCAATCGGGACCATGCGGCTGGGATTTGATGGGCGCAACGCCTGAACCGGGGCAACTTCGGCTTTGGACATATCAGGCGCTGGCGCACGGCGGTGAAGGAATAATTTATTTCCGATTTAAAGCGCTCCATTACGGAATGGAGCAGTATTGGTATGGAGTGCTTGACCATGATGGCGTTCCGCGCAGACGATATTATGAAATACAGCAAACGGGAAGAGAATTAAAGAAGCTTGAACCCTATATTGTGAATGCAAAAAACAAATATGACGCGCTTATTGTAAAATCGTATGATAATGTATGGGCGCATGAGATAAAACGTCACACAAAAGGGTTTGATTACAGGAATCTGCTGTACTCGTATTACAAAGCAAATGCGGATTTGAATATCGGTACTGCTGTTTCGATTGGCAATTATGAAAATTACAAGGCTGTGTATATGCCGGGATATAATATTGTAAATCCGGATGAAATAGAAAAGATAACCGAATACGTTAAAAACGGAGGAACACTTGTAACCGGTTTCAGAAGCGGCACAAGAGATGAATTTAATAATATCTTCACAACAACGCTTCCGTGTGCGTTTGCGGAGCTTGCGGGGATTGAGGTGGAGGAATTTACTCCGCTTAGAAAACCTGCGCATATAACAGGAATTATTGAGTCAGAGGCGAATGTATGGTGCGATGTAATAAAACCCGTAACAGCTGAAATATTGTGTATATATAAAGACCGCTATTTTAGGGATAAGGCTGCTGTAACCGTAAACAACTTCGGCAGAGGTAAGGTATACTATGTCGGGTGTGATCTTGAAGCTCCGGCACTCAGATATCTTGTTCGGTATATCAGCAGGAATGCCGGAATTGAGATGCTTGATGCTCCGGAGGGGGTGGAAATTATACGTCGTGAAGGCTATACTATCGTGATGAATCATAACGATTTTGCTGTGCAAATTTCGTTAAAGGGAAAATCGCTTATAAGCGGCGAGCAACTAAATGGGGAGCTTGAAGCATACGGAGCAGAGTTTATAGAGGAATAAAGCATATACCGAAAAAACAAAAATGACCGCCAGATATTGAGACGGTCATTTTCAGTCCTGCATTTTGACGGAATTTTTCTTTCTGTATTGGCTGGGGGATATTCCTTCTGCTTTTTTAAATGCCTTTTGAAAATTACTCACGGAAGGATATCCGCAGTATGCTCCTATATCAGAAACGGAATATGAGGAGGTGCGCAGCATTTGCTTGGCGCGGGATATTCTGACCTCAAGCAGAAATTCGGAAATGGTTTTGCCTGTATACTGCTTGAAATATCTCGACAGATATTCTCTCGACAGATGTACATGAGAAGCAAGAAAATCAAGCGTCAGCTTGTACCCGAAATTTGAACGCATATATTTCATCAGTTCATCAATTTCCGCGCTTCGGGAAACTGTCGGAGCTGCGTTTTTTGTTTGATACTCATACAGGCGCGTTATACTAATAATCAAATCAAGCATAGAGTGTCTTATTATCAGCTCGCTTCCCGCTGTAAAATGGTTATACTCGTGTGCAATCAACCACATAAGATGACGTATATTATGCGCGTTGTCATCGGACAATTTTATGCAGAACGGATCCTTGTTCAAAAGCATATCGTGCAGCGCATAGCTGTTCAGCTCCGGGACAACAGTATATTCTTTTATCAGACTGTCAAAATAATCCTGAGTAAAAAGACAATTACACACTCTTACCAGCGCGCCGTCGTTCTTTTTCGGTGATGTAACAGAATGCTCCATACCCGGTTTAATCAGAAGAAAATTGCTGTCTTTGACGGTTTCACTTTCTGCGTTGGTATAATTTTTTCCACGTCCCTCGTAAATATATGACAGCTCCCAAAATTCGTGGGAGTGCATGTTTTTCTCACGATGAGCGCTGCAGAAAAATGCGCGTACATTCTCATTTTTGCCGAAGAAGTCTGAATTTAAATATTTTATACGCATATGGGCACCTGCTTTCTTAATTGCTATTATATACTATAATTTGGCTAATGTCAATATCTGCGTGCTTTTTGTTAATGAATAGTATGGACAAGGAGCATTACTTGCTGTATACTAAAAGTATTAAATTATGGAAAGAGGTATATGAATATGGCAATTTACAACATTATGGAATACGGCGCTGTTTCGGATAATAAAACAGTTTGTACTGCGGAGATTCAAAGAGCGATTGACTTATGCGAAAAGGGTGGTATGGTGTATATTCCGAAAGGGAATTTTATATCGGGAGCATTATTTCTGAAAAGTGATATGACGCTTTTTCTTGAGGAGGGAGCAATACTTACCGCAAGCGGACGGCTTGAGGATTTTCCCGTCATGGGGTGTCCGTATGAAGGGCTTGACCAGCTGTGCTATGCGAGCCTTTTATGCACTGATGGCGCGCCGCATAAAAACATTAAGATTCAAGGCAAGGGTGTAATAGACGCTAATGGCGCTGCACTGTTCAGTGTCGAAATGCGTGAAGATAAAGGAAAAAGAGGACGCGCGGTGTGTATACGCAATACTGAGAATGTAATTATACAGGATGTTACAATCCGTCAGTCGCCCGCTTGGTGTCTGCATCTGATTTACTGTGAGAATGTTCTGATTGATAATATTGAGGTTCATACAAAATATGATGAAAGCGGAAATAAATACGGCATATTTAACTGTGACGGAATTGATATTGATTCCTGCAAAAATGTCAGAATTACAAACTCTCTTATCGCAAGTCAGGACGATTGCATCGCAGTCAAATCCGGCAGAAACGAGGAGGGACGCAGAGTCGGTATCCCGTCGGAAAATATTACTATCGAAAATTGTACCTTTAAAAGCGGGTTTGGTGTTGCGATGGGCAGTGAAATGTCGGGCGGAGTTAAAGATGTTTTTGTAAGAAACTGCACCTTTGAAAATACTCATAGTATTGCAAGCATAAAGGTGATACGCGGCAGAGGCGCTTATATCAAAAATATACATTACGAAAACTGCTCGCTTGTAAATCATAGCACTGAGTACGGTGACACTCGATATTTTCGCGGAGCGATTTACGCTGACGGATTTTACGGAGATGCGGAATTTGATGCTGATACTCCGGTGGAGGTGAACGAGGGAACTCCGGTTGTGGACGGAATATATTTAAAGGATATTACTGTTGAAACTGTTGCAGGAAATGCGATTTATTTATTCGGACTGCCGGAGATGCCGTTTAAAAATATATACCTTGAAAATGTGAAGGCGCATGGCAAGTACGGAATGAAAGTAAAGAACATTGACAATTTGCAGCTGATAAACGTAGATGTTACAAGTGAAGAGGATTAAAAATGAAGCCTTTAAAACCCCAAATTCAGAATTATTATACGCAGACAGGCGTAGGAAATAATATTACCTTTATGTGGAAATATGGCGTAGGCAATCACCGCCAGACAGCATACAAAATTGACATATACCATAATGACAGAGTATGATAATGGCGGAAACCTCAAAAATTCTCGGAAAAGGCGATGAAAACACGTTTACCAATCAAGCTGAAAAGGTGAAACGTCTGTACAATAAATCATTGCTTGTGATTGGCGGTGACGGAGTGTACTACCGTGATTATAACAGCGGAGGGCTTACACAGGCAAATCAGGCAATTCCGTTGTGCTTCGGTCTCACACCGGAGGAATATGCGGCTGACATACAAAACACATTGGTTGAACTATGTGACGGTCATCATCTTGACTGCGGTGAAATAGGACTTGTGTATATCCTGCGTACGCTTGCGTCGGCGGGAAGAAACGATATAATTTATGATATGATTTTAAAGGATACCCATCCGTCATATCTGCGATTTACAGAAAAAGGCGAGACAACTCTGCCGGAGTTTTGGCGCGATGACGCAAGAAGCCGTAATCATGATATGATGGGACATATTATGGAATGGTTTTTTGCGGAGCTTGCAGGAATAAAGAGCAGCGACGGATTTAAGACGGTAAGTGTAAATCCGAAATGTACGGAGTTTATTGACAGCTTTGAATGTTCCTATAACAGTATTCGCGGATTAATTAAAGTGATCTTCAGTAATGGGAATTTGTCGGTTCAACTGCCTGATAATGTTTTAAGAATATCTTGAAAAGGGGTTGGTAAGAGATGAATATATTTGAAATGGATAGGTTATGCTATGGCGGTGATTATAATCCTGAGCAGTGGATCAATTATCCGGGAATATGGGATGAAGATATACGGCTTATGAAGCTTGCAAAAATTAATTGTGTTACACTCGGAGTATTCTCATGGTCCTCTATTGAAAAACAGGAGGGAGTATTTGATTTTTCATGGCTTGATACGATTATTGATAAGCTGTATAAAAATGGGGTTTATATTATTCTTGCCACTCCGTCAGGAGCAAGACCGCCGTGGCTGGCACAGAAATATCCGGAGGTGCTAAGGGTAAGAGAGGATAGAATCAGGCACCTGTTTGGAAAGCGGCACAATCATTGCCTCACTTCTCCTGTATATCGTGAAAAGACGGCGATAATAGATGAGAAGCTTTCAGAGCGTTACGGAAGGCACCCGGCAGTTATATTATGGCATATTTCAAATGAGTTCAGCGGAGAATGTCACTGTCCGCGTTGTCAGGAGAAATTCAGAGAATGGCTTAAAAACAAATATCACAACAATATAAATGAGTTAAATCATGCGTGGTGGAGCACGTTCTGGAGTCATACATATACAGATTGGTCACAAATTGAATCGCCGTCGTCAATAGGCGAGGGCATCGTTCATGCACATAATATAGACTGGAAGCGTTTTGCAAGTGATATGACGATTGATTTTTACAGAAATGAGGTTAAAGCGGTAAAGAAATATTCATGCTTACCCGTAACAGCGAATTTTATGGATTTTGAAGACCTTGATTACTATAAGTTTTCAAAATATACGGATATTGTGAGCTGGGACAATTATCAAAGATGGCATAATAATAAGCAATCGCTTATTGATACTGCGATGTATACTTCTTTTCTGCACGATATGTTCAGATGTATGAAGCAAAAACCGTTTTTAATGATTGAAAGTACGCCGTCGCTTGTAAATTGGCATGAGGTGAATAAACTTAAAGCGACAGGGCTTAATACTCTCGCGTCAATACAGGCAGTAGCCCATGGTTCGGAGGGAGTTATGTATTTTCAGATACGCAAAAGTCGCGGCGCAAGCGAAAAATTTCACGGAGCGGTAATTGATCATAACGGAAATGAGAATACGAGAGTGTTTAGTGAGGTTATGCGAATCGGAAATATATTAGCTGAAAACCCCAATATAAAGGGCAGCTATACAAAATCAGATGCAGCTGTTTTATATGAATTTGAAAACACTTGGGCGGTCAATGATTTATATGGACTAAAGAAGGAGCGAGGTTACCGTGATACCTGTATAGAGCATTATTCTGCTATGAGAAAGTATGGTGTTAATGTCGATGTAATCGGCAAAGAAGCAGATTTCTCACATTATAAGGTTATATGCGCACCGATGCTTTATATGATGTCAAAAGAAACTGCGGACAAAATACGAAGCTATGTTGCTGACGGCGGAATATATATTGCGACCTATCTTACAGCATATGTGAATGAAACAGACCTTTGTTATCTTGGCGGATTTCCGGGGAATTTAAAGGACGTATTCGGAATATGGAATGAGGAAATAGACAGCCTTTATGACGAAAACGCGGTTATAGCAAACGGTGAGGAATACAGGGTTAAGGATTTCTGTGAGCGTATTCATCCGGATAATGATACCGAGGTACTCGGTACATATAAAAGTGATTTTTATGCGGGAGAGCCTGCAATTACGCGTCATAATTACGGGAATGGCACATCATATTATATTGCCGCGCGCACAGAGCCGGATTATCTGAAAAAACTGTATTCGAATATTTTTTCGGATAATAATATTATGCCGATAATAGAGGACTTTGATGATGAAATATCAGTAGCTAAGCGCGGTGATAGTATTTTTATTATGAATTTCTCAAATATGCAGAAAAGAGCAAAATACAATGGAGAGGAAATAAAGCTAAAGCCGTATGAATGTATAATTAAGTAAATAATCGCGAAAAGAAAAACACTGTACCGTAGTAAGAGAGAAAGAAAAGCTTTTGGTACAGTGTTTTGATTTTTTGTCGGTCAGAATGAGAATGTCAGCATATCTTGGATTGTATCAATATCTGAGAAGTTAGCGATATGTGAGATATTCTTATCTGACATATATGAGTTGATCCCTTCAGCCGTGCTTCCTGAGCCTGTCAGGATTTTTTCAACATTAAACCATGAAATGTTCAGTTCCGGTTTTACAAACGTTTTCATTGCATTCCCTCCTTAGTCAAGCTCTGTTACGGTGAAGTCGTCAGCAGAAAGATCAGTCTTCACTCCGTCTACGACTACAGCAAATGTTACCGAAGTGTCTGCTGCAAAGGTTGTTGATGTGGCAGCTGTCTTTGTAACATTTTCATAAGTCATCTTAAAGCCGGTTACAGCCTCGCCTGGAGTCACGGTGAGAGTGCCGATCGTTGCGTCGGTATCATAGCCGTTTTCTGTCGAGAAGGTCTGTACATCCGAAAGTGATTTCTCGAATGTTACATCGGTTCCTGCAGTAAGGACAGCTGTGAGATTCTGGAGCGCGGCACCTTTCGCCGTAAAGCTTGAGCTTCTGTCATCTGTTGACACCGTTATTGTTTCAACGGATGCCGGTGTGCTTAAATTGATAGTTTCATCGGTTCGCACAGTTCCAGTAGCACTGAAATGAATGGATGTTGCATTACCGTCTTCATTCAAAGTGAGTGTATAAGTAACTGTAATTTTATTGTTGCTGTAGAAGTTGATGTAGTAGTTTCCGATTGAATTAGGAAAGTTATTGCTGTTATTGTTGTTTGTTGCATTGAAGTAGAACTTCTTTCCGGCAATTGTAAAAGCTGTGCGGTACCGGTCATCGCTGGCACTTCCGGTGCCGAGTACATATGTGCCTCCGGCTAATGTGTATGAAACAGTCAGCGTTGCCGGATCTGCAGCGGCTGCAAGTGCTGATTTTGACTCATCGTTCAATGTAAGCGTAACCGATGTGCCGGCATTTTCGGCAGTATTGTCATATCTGCCAAGCTCGGTACCTTCGGCTGTGAGATAGGTCAGCGTAGTCTGCGTTGTCTTAGCACTCGCTGTAATCGCCATGCCGGTAAAGACCGATAAAGAAACAGTAACAGGCAGTAGCGGCAGCGGCAACTGCAAATGTTTTTAAAGTCATATTTTTTTCATTCCTCCTTTATAATATTCGGGGTATACTCCTCAATGGTATTATGACATAAATAATTATTTATACCGCAATTATAACGAACAAATCATTATATGTAAAGACTGTTTGTTGACGCAGATGACGCAAATATTGACCTTTATATGCTTTTTAAAATCCGATAAGAATATCCGCGCATGAGTATATTTTCACCGTTCAATTTCACGATTCTTTCCTCTGTGCTGAAATTCATAACAAATGTATAATCGGCTCTTTTTCTTATCATCACATCTTTTACATATTCAGTATCAGTTATTTTTAAAACACCTGAATTATTTAAAACATCCTTATAAATATGTATTCTCGGAAGTATGGCAGGGTGTTGGCTGGGGGTCCATAATCTATATGGCGCCTCTTACCAATATAGATTCAAGTCTTTATGAGGCGGCAATGATTGACGGAGCTAACCGCTGGAGACAAACAATACATGTTACAATACCGGGGATTATTCCTACAATAGTAACCCTCCTTATTATGCAGTTAGGAAAGATAATGAGTTTGGGTTTTGAGAAAATTATTCTCATTTACAACCCTACAACGCTTGAGACTGCGGAAACAATTTCGACATACGTTTACAGCAAGGGTCTTGTGGATATGGATTATAGTTATGCTACCTTTATACGAAATCTGTTCCCAAAACTATTGGGAGTTTGCAGAGTAAGTTCTTCCTCTTTCTCAATTACTCCGCCGATATAATATGGCAAACCGCAGTTTGCATAGGATATAAAACCGGAGCGTTCAAAAATAGTAATATCTGCTTTTTCATCTAATCGTCTTAATCTTGTTGCGGCAGTAGCACCGCCTGCAACTCCGCCGACTATTACAATTTTCATAAGATCACCTCACTAGCTCTCCGCGATAAGCACTGATACCGCCGATATTCTCTATATTTTTATATCCCATTGACTTTAACATTTAAGCAACACCTCCAAATCCTCTTTTGGTCTTGCTCCGATTAAACTGTCGGTAACTTGTCCGTTTTTAATTACCGCAAACATAGGAATACTCATAACCTTAAAAGCGACAGCAAGCTCAGGTTCTTCATCTACATTTACTTTGCAAATTTTAGCTTTGCCTTCGTATTCATCTGCAAGCTCTGCAACAACAGGCGACATCATTCGGCACGGACCGCACCAAGCTGCCCAAAAGTCAATAAGTACCGGAATGTCAGATTTTAATACTTCATTTTCAAAATTATTTTTTGTTATCTTAAGTTCAGCCATTGTTTTCCCCTCGCTTTACATTTATTTTTGTAAGTATATAATACACAAAATAAAGTAAAGTTTCTGTAACCGAGTCTCATT
>JBJEIW010000166.1:0-8852 GCA_051877435.1 Candidatus Ornithomonoglobus sp. | reverse complement strand
CTTGTTACAGCGTAACAGGTCTTGTTTTGGTGCTGATAGCTGAATAGTAACTATTTTACAAAAGGACCCATGTTATTTTACAACTTAGCCTTGCAATTTGACTTGTTTTGTGG
The DNA here is from genome assembly GCA_051877435.1 of Candidatus Ornithomonoglobus sp. GTDB lineage: Bacteria > Bacillota > Clostridia > UBA1381 > UBA1381 > Ornithomonoglobus. The sequence goes on along the minus strand of JBJEIW010000166.1, from coordinate 8,739 downwards.
TATACTTATATAGTTAATAGGTTTATTTATCGGGAGCCGTTTTTGATGCGGCTCAAGGAGGAAATTATGGCTAAAAAGTCAAAGGAACAACCGCTTGATATGGCTGCAATTGAGAACCAGGCCATTGTCGGCGTAGATTTGAACAGTGAAATGAAAAAGGCGTATATCGACTACGCCATGAGCGTTATCGTAAGCCGCGCGCTTCCTGATGTGCGCGATGGACTGAAGCCTGTTCACCGCAGAATTCTTTATGATATGTATGAGGGCGGTCTGCTTTATGAGGCGGACTTCCGTAAATCGGCAACCACAGTCGGTTCTGTGCTCGGTAAATACCACCCGCACGGAGACGCGTCTGTTTATGATGCAATGGTTCGTCTCGGTCAGGATTTTTCGCTGAGATATCCGTTGGTTCAGCCGAAGGGCAACTTCGGTTCTGTGGACGGCGACCCGCCTGCGGCTTATAGATATACAGAGTCAAAAATGTCAAAGATTGCGGCAAGTATGCTTACCGAAATCGAGAAGGAAACGGTTGACTTTGTTTCTAACTTTGATGATACCCGCAAGGAGCCTGATGTGCTTCCGTCAAGATTCCCTAACTTGCTTGTAAACGGCTCAAACGGTATTGCTGTCGGCATGGCAACCAATATTCCTCCGCACAATCTCACAGAGTGTATAGACGCTATTATCGCCTCAATTGACGACCCGATGATCACGGTTGACGAGCTTATGAACTATATCCCCGGACCGGACTTTCCGACCGGCGGAGTAATCATGGGTAAGCGCGGTATCCGTCAGGCGTACACAACAGGCCGCGGAAAGATCATTCTCCGCGCAAGAGCCGAAATTGAAGAGCTTGACAACGGCAGATCGCGTATTGTAGTAACCGAGATACCGTATAAGGTAAACAAGGCTCAGATGGAAAAGCACATCAATGAGCTTATGCGTGACGGCAAGCTGGACGGTATTGCGGCAACGAGAGACGAGTCGGCAGAGGATATACGTTTTGTAATTGACCTTAAGCGTGACGCGAACGCGAATGTTGTTTTAAATAACTTATATAAATTCACAGAGATGCAGGAAGCCTTCGGCATAATCATGATTGCGCTTGTTGACAAGGTTCCGAAGATTCTTAATCTCAAACAGATGATCGACTATTATATAGCTCACCAGGAGGATGTAATAATAAGGCGTACAAAATTTGACCTGAGAAAGGCTCAGGAGCGCGCCCATTTGCTGGAAGGCTATAAGATCGTTATAGATAATATTGACGAGGTAATCCGCATAATCCGCGCGTCTGCGTCGGTTGAGGACGCCAAGAAGAATCTGTGCGAGCGTTTTGGTCTGGACGATACCCAGGCTACCGCAATAGTCAGAATGCAGCTGGGACGTCTGTCGGGCATGGAGCGCGATAAGATTGAGGCGGAATACGAGGAGATACTCGCAAAGATTGCCGAGTATGAAGGAATACTTGCCGATGAAACCAAGGTCTGCGCAATCATAAAGAATGACCTTACCGAGCTGAAAAACAAATACGGTGATCCGCGCCGCACTGAGATTGCAATGGATTATACAGATCTTGACGATGAGGATTTAATCGAGGAAGAGGATTGTATTATCACTCTTACCCACAGCGGCTATACAAAGCGTATGCCTGTCGATACCTATAAGTCGCAGCGCAGAGGCGGCAGAGGCATAACGGGTGTTACAACAAAGGACGAGGACTTTGTTGAGCATATATTCACCTCATCGACACATGAAAATATACTGTTCTTTACAACCCGAGGTATCGTATATCAGCTTAAGGGCTATCAGATACCGGAGGCGGGCAGAACCGCAAAGGGCATGGCAATCGTAAATCTTCTTCCGCTTGAAAGCGGCGAAAAGATCAGCGCCATGATTCCGATAAAGCAGTTCAATAACGGCGATTTCCTGACCTTTGTAACAAAGAAGGGACTTATAAAGAGAACCGATATTATGGACTACTCAAGAATCCGTCAGAGCGGTCTGAGGGCTATTGAGCTTACAGAGGGCGATGAGCTTATAAGCGTAAATCTGACGGACGGCGAAAGAGATATACTTGTTGCTACAAAGAACGCCTTTGCAATCCGTTTTGCGGAAAAGGAAGGGCGCGCAATGGGCAGAACGACCCGCGGTGTTAAGGCGATTGAGCTGAGACCTGACGATGAGGTTATTTCAGCGGTCGTAATAGACACAGCAAAAACCGACGAAACCGTTCTCACCGTAACGGAGAACGGCTACGGGAAGCGCAGCGACTATGAGGATTACCGTATCCAGTCAAGAGGCGGAAAGGGAATATTCACCTATAAGCTCGGAGAAAAGACAGGTAAGCTGGCAGGCGTTGTTTCCGCATCGGAGGATCAGGACCTTATGCTTATCACCTCAGAGGGTATTGTAATAAGAATGCACGTTGACGAGATAAGCAAGCTCGGACGTCACACGCAGGGTGTAAGGCTTATGAAGCTCGCAGAGGGCGTTAAGGTAGTAAGCGTTGCGCTTACAGAGCGTTACCGGGAAGAGGAAGAACAGCCTGAGGAGGATTCATCCGAAACGGCGGAGCAGAGTGAAGATATTGAGGAATAAAAATATTTGGAGGCTTGAAAATGAAGAAAACAGCAGCATTTTTAGCAGTTTTTATGTCTGCGGCGGTAATGCTTTGCGGATGCGGCTCAAGGAAGAACAGTAAAGTTGATATTGAAGATATTGCAACAGAAAAACCGACAGAGAGCGTAAGCAATAACAGTGAGGAGCTTAAGGAGCTTACAAGAAACACGATTGACGCTGAAATTGTTCTTACGAACGGTGAGATAATTGATATAGAGCTTTATCCTGACCTTGCGCCCAAGACAGTCGCAAATTTTGTAAAAAATGTAAACGAGGAATTTTATACGGGAACAATTTTTCACCGTGTAATAGATGGATTTATGATTCAGGGCGGCGGCTATGATGAGGACTGCAAGCTCAAGAGTGTTTCCGAAACGGTTGAGGGCGAGTTTGAGGATAACGGTATTGAGAATCCGCTGTCACATGAAAGAGGCGTAATTTCGATGGCGAGAACAAGCGAGCCGAACAGCGCTTCGACCCAGTTCTTTATCGTTCAGACCGACAGCACCTATCTTGACGGTCAGTATGCGGCATTCGGGCGCGTAACCGCGGGAATGGAGATCGTTGATGAAATTGCGGCATCGCCTAAGGCAAAGGATGCGCCGTCCGGCTTCAGTGATCTTACCGAGCCTGTGTATGTCATTGACTCAATAACAATTCTTTCGGATATTGACACAACGCTTGACGAGGATACGGAGTTATCGGATGAAACAGACGCAGACGAGGAGCCTACACAGGAAACAGATAAATAATCAGCAGGAGGATCAATCAGAATGAACATAGAAATAGAAATGCAGGACGGCGGAATAATCAAGGCGGAGCTTTATCCCGAAACAGCGCCCATAACCGTGGCAAATTTTGAAAAGCTCATAAAGGAGGACTTCTTTGCAGGTCTTGTATTCCATCGCGTAATCAAGGGCTTTATGATACAGGGCGGCGGAATGGACGCCACAGGAAAGCAGAAGAAGGCTGAATCAATCAAGGGCGAATTTGACGCGAACGGCGTTAAGAATGACCTTAAGCACACACGCGGCGTTCTTTCAATGGCAAGGACAATGTTCCCAAACAGCGCGTCAAGTCAGTTCTTCATTATGCACGAGGACGCGCCGCATCTTGACGGCCAGTATGCCGCCTTCGGAAAGGTTACGGAGGGTATGGAGGTTGTTGACAGGATCGCCGAAACCGATACGGATTTCAGTGATCAGCCTATCGTACCGCAGGTAATAAAGACAATAAGATTGGCGTAAAGCCGAAAATACATCGTTATTATCAAGGGGTTGTATCAAAACAGAATTGGCTCTATTATCAGATTTTTTTCAACTTTGTTTAAGTTGAAATTCATGTGTTTGAAATTAGAGCAATAAATTATTGTTTAGCTGCCAACCCCCCTTCCGAAAATCGCTTTGCGATTTTCTCCCTCCCCCCTTTTTGATAATTGCCTGCGGCAATTCTAAAAAAGGGGGGCAAGGCGTGCGGCGTCCCACCAATCTCTTGTCCCCCTTTTTTAGACCGCCAAAGGCGGTATCAAAAAGGTGAACAACGCTTTAGCGTTGTAGGCGTGTTGCAAAGCAACAAACGCCGTAGCATGGGAAGGGAGGAGCGCAGCGACGGAAAGGGGGGTTTGCTTGCCGCTAAACAATAAATTAGTTTTGATACGGCCTCTTTTCTTTGAAAGGACATATAAAATGGCAAATGGCAGGCTGTATGGTGTGGGCGTAGGTCCCGGAGATAGAGAGCTTATAACATTAAAGGCGCTGAGAGTACTGCGTGAGGCGGATATAATCGCGGTGCCGCTTATGAGGAGCGGCGCCAGAACCGCATACGAAATTATAGAGGATTATATCGGGGATAAGAAAATAATCGAATTTCTTATACCTATGACAAAGGATTTGGAAAGGCTTGAAAAAAATTATACCGAAATTTCGGATAAGCTTGAGGGTTATCTCAGAGCCGGAAAGAATATTGCGTTTATAACACTGGGCGATGTAACGGTGTATTCCTCATATATGCAGATCAACAGGAGAATATCGGAGCGCGGCTATGAAACGGAGCTTGTTGCGGGAATACCGTCCTTCTGCGCGGCTGCGGCAAGGCTTAACACGGCGCTGTGCGAGCGTGACGAGCCGCTTGTAATTCTGCCCGCAGGATATGAGGACATTGAAAAGCAGCTTGATATGAAGGGCACTAAGGTGCTTATGAAGGCGGGCAGGCAGGTTAGCGCGGTGCGTGATATTCTTAATCAAAAGGGACTTGCCGAAAAGGCGGTAATGGTGGAATGCTGCGGTATGGAGAATGAGAAAATCTATACAAATCTGAATGATATTGATGAGAAGTCAAGCTATTTTTCGATAATTATTGTAAAGGATTGATTTTATGGTGAATTTTGTAGGCGCCGGACCGGGCGCGCCGGATCTTGTTACGGTGCGGGGAATGAAGCTGATAAAGGAAGCGGATATAATCATTTATGCCGGCTCGCTTGTAAATAAGGAGCTGCTTGACTATGCGCGGCAGGAATGTAAGATATATAACAGCGCAAAAATGACGCTTGAAGAGGTCATAGAGGTGATGAGGGAAAACGCGGACAGGGCGGTTGTAAGACTGCATACGGGGGATCCGTCGATATACGGCGCAATCCGTGAGCAGACAGACGAGCTTGACAGGCTCGGAATAGAATATGACATCTGTCCCGGCGTAAGCTCCATGTTCGGCGCGGCGGCGGCGCTTAAAGCGGAATACACCCTGCCCGGCGTAAGCCAGAGTGTTATAATAACTCGCATGGCGGGAAGAACCCCTGTGCCGGAGAGAGAGAGCATAGAGAGCCTTGCGGCGCACAATGCAACTATGGTTATATTCCTTTCAGCCGGAATGCTTGGCGAGTTGTCTGCAAAGCTGATTAACGGCGGATATACCCCCGATACACCTGCCGCTATTGTGTATAAGGCAACGTGGGAGGACGAAAAGACTGTAAGAACCACAGTTGAAAATCTGGCAGAGGCGGCAAGGGAAAACGGGATAACAAAAACGGCTCTTATTACCGTGGGCGGCTTCTTAGGCGGGGACTATGACAGGTCAAGGCTTTATGATCCCGGCTTTTCGCATGAGTTCCGACAAGCAAAATAAAGGGGAATAGGATGAATATATCAATTATATCCTTTACCGCAAACGGTGACGCGCTGAACGAAAGAATTTCGGACTGCTTTGCAGATGACACTGTACATCAGACAGGGAAATATCTCAATCCAAAGAGCTGCTCTCTTTCGGAATGGACGGGAGAGGCATTCGGGAAAAGCGAGCTGATTATATTTGTAGGCGCCGCGGGAATTGCGGTGCGCGCGATTGCGCCGTATATAGTAAAGAAAAATACTGATCCTGCGGTGCTGGCCGTCGATGAGGGCGGAAGCTTTGTTATTCCCTTATTGTCGGGGCATATAGGCGGCGCGAACGCATATGCGACAATGCTTGCAGAGCGACTCGGCGCGCAGGCTGTTATCACGACTGCAACCGATATAAACGGAGTATTTGCCGTTGACACATGGGCGGTAAATAATGGCTATGCGATAGATAACACAGAGGAAATAAAACGCATATCCGGCGCGCTGCTTGACGGACAAAAGGTATGTCTGGCAAGCGATTTTAAAATAAAGAGTGAGCTGCCCGAGGGTATTGTTAAGTCGGAATACGGAGAAATCGGCATATGTATTTCGGACAGTATGAAAAAGCCGTTTAAGCATACCTTAAATCTTATTCCGAAAAGATATGTTATAGGTGTGGGAAGTAAGAAAAACGCAGATGAAGGCGCCCTTATTGAGCTTTTTGATAAGCTTGGCATAAATAAAAAATCGGTGGCGGCTGTCGCCACTATTGATATAAAGAAAAACGAAAAATCTGTTCTCGGGCTTGCGGAGTATCTGGGCGCGGAGCTGAAGCTGTATACTGCTGATGCACTGAATCTGGTGAGCGGTGATTTTACAAGCTCAGAGTTTGTGAAAAGCATCACGGGGACAGATAATGTATGTGAACGCGCCGCCGCTTTGACGGGCGGCAGATTGATTGTAAAAAAAACGAAGGGAAGCGGCGTTACCGCGGCGGCTTCGGTTATTGATTGGAGTGTAAGCTTTTGAAAATTTCAATGGCAGGTGTGGACTACAATAGCGCCTCGTTAAGCCTGAGAGAAAAAATAGCGTTCAATACTGACGCGGTAAAAAAGATAACATCATGTATTGCCACCGAAAAAAATACAGAGGGCTGCGTTATCGTTTCGACCTGCAACAGAACCGAAATATATGTTTCGGGAAAGGAGCGTGTGAACGCGGCAGAGCTGCTTTTCAGATACTGCGGAGCGGATTATGAGGAGTTTAAGGACTGTCTGCGTGAGCGTTATGATTATGAAGCGGCGCTTTATCTTGCCGAGGTTGCCTGCGGTCTGCGTTCGGCAATTCTATGCGAGGAGCAGATCGTGACGCAGCTGGGTGACGCGGTTGAGTTAAGCCGCTCAATAGGCTGCGCCGATTCCACACTGAATACAATGTTCCGCTGCGCGGTTACCGCAGGAAAGCGCGCGCTGACGGATTTCAGCGTCAGGGCTGTTCCGCTGTCCTCGGCTCAGGCGGCTGCGGATAAAGCGGAAGCGTTATACGGGACGCTTGAAGGTAAAAATGCGCTGATTATAGGGAACGGAAAAATGGGACTGCTTGCGGCGGAAGCGCTGCTTGAAAAAAAGTGCGGAGTGTGCATAACGCTCAGACGCTACAAGCATGGCGAAAATATTGTTCCCGACGGCGCGCAAACCGTTGATTTTGCGGAGCGGATGAGAGTGTATGAGGAATGTGATTTTGTCATAACCGCAACGCGTTCACCGCATTATACGATATATTGTGATGCGGTTAAAAAATGCAGAAAGCAGCCTGATTACATATTTGACCTTGCTGTTCCGCGTGATGTTGAACAGGGGACAGAAAAATATACAAGGATATTTACAATAGATGATTTATGCAGTGAAGATACCGTTGATAAGGAAACAATAGCGGGTATACGCGCCATCGCAGAAAAGCAGACGGAGAAATTTATTCGCTGGCACAGGTACAGAGAAAAGAGGCATTAATGATGAAAATATATGTTGTAGGTCTGGGCCCCGGAGGAAAAGAGAATATGACGATAAGGGCAATTCATGCAATCGAAAATGCCGATGTTGTCACAGGCTATGATTATTATATAGAGCTGATCCGCGATATGACAGGTGAAAAAGAGGTTTTCTCATCAGGCATGAAAAAAGAGGTTGACCGCTGCAAAAAGGCTCTTGAATACGCTTTGAGCGGTAAAACCGTTGCAATGGTTTCAAGCGGTGATGCGGGAATTTACGGCATGGCGGGACTTATGTATGAGGTATGCGCGGAGCATCCCGAGGTGGAGCTTGAGGTTATACCGGGCGTTACCGCGGCGTGCAGCGGAGCTGCGGTTATAGGCGCTCCGCTGACCCATGATTTTGCCGTTATCAGCCTTTCTGATCTGTTAACCCCGTGGGAGGTAATAGAAAAGAGGATAAAAGCGGCGGCAGAGGCGGATTTTTCAATCTGTATCTATAATCCGTCAAGCAAAAAGCGCGCGGATTATCTGAACAGAGCGTGCAGCTATATGCTTGAATATAAACCGGCAGACACACCCTGCGCCTATGCTGAAAATATAGGACGTGACGGAGAAGCCTATACTGTATGTACTCTCGGTGAGCTTGCCGATGCGGAAACGAATATGTTTACAACCGTATTTATCGGAAACAGCAAATCCAAGATAATAAACGGTAAGCTTGTAACGCCGCGGGGGTACAAAAACGTATGAGAGCGGCAGTGTTCTCAGGCACGGGTGACGGGCGTCAGCTTTGCGATCTTCTGGCGGCGCAGGGGCATGACGTGACTGTATGCGTTGCTACGGAATACGGCGCGTCGCTGCTTGATGGAATACGCGTGCTTGTCGGACGGCTTGAGGTGCCGGAAATGTGTGATGTGATACGGGACTGTGACATCGTTATAGACGCGACACATCCATATGCCGCGCAGGCTACCAAAAATATCAAAAAGGCCTGCGAAACCGAAGGGAAAAAATACCTGCGGCTTATACGCGAGG
>JBJEIW010000165.1:50049-85426 GCA_051877435.1 Candidatus Ornithomonoglobus sp. | reverse complement strand
TTCTATAAGGCACTCGGTTTTTTATTTTCTGTTTAACTTTTACAGGCTGCGTAATGAACATCTACACCCTGCCTTGTATGCACCGATAAATACATATTCCTCCGTTTACGTACCGCGGCTCTGTTTACAGATGAACAGGGCCGCAGTATTTATGTTTGGTTTGTCTTTGAAATTATAATGTGTAAATCAATTATTGGATTTACTTGAACAATTCGTTATCGAGTAATGTACCCAATGAAATCCGCTGCGACTTGATTGCCGCATAAAGCACGGCATCTGTATCCCATTTAATTCTTTTCAACTTGCATCACTTTCTATATGCTTTTACCAGAGTCTCAGTCTGTCCTCTGGCGCAACATACATCGGATCGCCCTCTTTTACATCATAGAGATCATAGAAGCAGTCAAGCGTTGTCACGCACGCGTTTACTCTGACCTGATTGCTTGAGTGAACATCCTGCAGATAATAGTCATCTGTGATAATCGATGCCGAGCCTATCCTAGCCCACATCTTTGCAAACGCTTCAAGAGCCTCCTTCTGTCCCTCTTTATTGTCGCCTATAACATCAAATACGCACTGGATACCCGCAACGTCCGCCATATTTTCGGTTATTGTAAGAGCGCTGTCCTGAACAACGCCGTCCATAACCTCAAAATTGCTGTAATAGTCAACAAACTCCTGCTTCTTCGTTTCAAACGCCTCAGCATCCTCTTCTGTCCACCAGTTGTTAAGGCAGCCGTTTTCATCATACTTCGCGCCTTCCGCGTCAAACGCATGACCTATCTCATGAGCGATAACCGCGCCGATTGAGCCGAGGTTTGCCTCATAGCTTGCATTCTCGTCATATACCGGCCAGCCGAGCATTCCGGCAGGAATGTTCATAATATTGAATATTGGAATATAGCAGGCATTGACTGTATCCGGCGCCATAAGCATCATGGTTCTTATAAACTCATCCTCGCCGCAGAATCTTATGTTGGTTGCAAGCTCATCCTTTGCGATATTGAGCGAGTTTTTAAAGAATGTTCCGCCATCCTCTACCGAAATAATTTCGGGGAAGTTGTAGTTATCGGGATAACCGATAACAGCGATCATATTCTCAATTTTCTTTATGGCATTAGCCTTTGTTTCCTCGGACATCCATTCGTTCTTTTCAAATCTTGCTATATATGCATCCCATATATCGTCCATCATATTTCCCACAACCTCGGAGGTTTCATCCGAATAATAGTATTTGCAGTAAAGCAGACCTATATCATTCGGAAGCAGTGAACCGATAAGCTGAAGATTCTGATCTGTTAAAAGCTCATCCGCTCTTGTCGTTGTCTCGTCTGTTCCCTCGGTATCATCTGTCTTTTCCTCATCCTCCGGGCTGTCAACAGGCTGCTCCTGTGCCTCTATGAAGTACTTTTCAGCGGTGTCATAGTCCCAGCCGGTCATAACTGCAAACATAAGCACATCAAGCCTGTCATATGCCTTCTTCTCCGTGTCGCTTTCTGCCATCTGCAGTGTCTGGGCAAGATTGAGCAATGCGTTTATCTTAAACGCGTTAAGATTTTCAGCCTTGAAAATATCCTTGCATGCCTCAATACAGCCTGTGGACGACATGATAATACCTTCCAAATCATGATAGCCGGCAGCTGTGAGCATTTCTGAAACCTTTAAGCCGTCAAACTGTTTATCAGCCTCCTCAAGGGTGTAAATATTAATCATTTCGCTGATATCCTTCATTTCTCCGGTATCTTCGTCGATAAGCTCCTTATGCTCCTGCTCAAGCTTAGCCATATCGGCATCCATATCCTCCTGGGTATAGCTGTCGTCAAAGGTCATTCTGATTATTTTTCCTATAGCATACAGATCTATGTAGCTGTTTCCCTTTGCGGCAGTCTCCTGGATTTCACAAGCCTTTTTAATATCGGCATCGCTGAACTTCAGACCGCTGTAGCTTATGCATGCCTTAAGCAGTGCATGATATTTATCGTCATACTTCTTTGCGCTTTCCTTGCTGAATGCGATAATTCCGCCGTAGCCTGCCGAAAGCGGCTGTATCTGCGGATATACGTCATGCTTTTCCGGCTCAAGCCCGATTGAAACGTCAAACATATTATTTATACCGGTTTCAACATATATATCGTTTACCGCCTTGAGCAAGCCTTCTATATCCTCCGCGTCAATAATCATCTGACGGTACTTGTTGTAAAGCTCCCTGTCCGCGTCATTGATCTCGTCTTTCTTATCAATACACTCAAGCATATCGTAAATTCTCTGCTCGGTGCTTCCCTTTTCATATTCAAGCTCGCCGTTTACAAGCTTTGTAAGTATCTCATGCTCGTTATCAACCATGGTATTATACATGTCGCTCATATATGACCATGAGTTTTCATTCGGGATTACCACACCGTGAAGGGCATCAACAGTGACAGATGAGCCCTGCTCGTAGTTACGGAATGCCTTATTGTTTACATAGCCGTAAAAGCTCTCGCCGGGCGTTACGGTGTTTAAAAGAGCGTCTGAGCGGTCTGTCAAAAGCTTTACCTGCTCAACCGTAATATTGTCATACGCTCCCAGAAGTCCGTTGCCGTAGCCCTCAACAAGCCCCGCCTTTGAGAGGTTGTCAATATCGTGCTTTGCCCATTCGGGAACGTCGGTAAACTCTATCGGATCGTTTGTAAGATCATCGCCCTCCGGCACACAGCGCGCAAGAATCGTAAGCGCTTCGATACGGGTTATGTTCTCCTTTGGGTGAATGGTCTTGTCGTCATAGCCCTGTATGATTCCGTTAGCCGCAGCCTTTTCAAGGTCGTTTATGTATTCCTCGCTGACCTCATCCGCATCCGAGAAGGTTGATAACACATAGCCGCTGCCCGTGAGATTGCTCCGTCCCACCGACTGCACAAATTCCGATACGACATATTCTCTTGTCGCGTATTCCGTCTCCTGCGGTTTTTCCGCAAGCGCTGCCGGGCTTATTCCGGCAGCCGCCGCAGCTGCCGTCAGAGCTGCGGTTATTTTTTTTAATAACAGCTTTTTCATATATAATCTCCTTTGCTGTAAATTTTATGATTTGATTATAACACAGAACCTACGGCAATACAATACTGTATTTCAATTTTTATCTTCGTTTTCCGGATTTTACTCTATATATACCCCTTTGGCATTCGGCACAGCCGTCTGTACGGTAAAAGCTATCAGAGTGTCACCGTAGGTTATAAACGGTACGGCATAGAAGGTATTTCCCATCTTACCCTCAGGAATATCAGTTACATCAACGGAAAAGGTTTCGCCCGGAATCATATTTTCGCCCGTGTATACAAGCTTTTGATCATCTGTTTTTTCCGCCGACTTAGCCATGACATAAGCGCCGAAGGTGTCGGGCGTCTTGCCCTCCTCAGCTTTGAATATAAATCTGAGCGTGCCTGTGCCGTCCTCCTCCGTTATCGCAGCCGCCTGTTGGAAGCCTATTGTCATAAGCTTTTCAAATCTTGCGATGAGCTGTGTGGTTTGGGTTATTTCAAAGCTGTATCTATACCAATCATCCTCACCATCTTCACCGATCTGATTCGCGTCGCCCAATCCTAATGAGGTTCCCTCCGAATCGTAAAAACCGGCAAATACATATCCTTCGATAGGCTTTGCGTATGCAGCCGCGCTAAATCCGGTATCTTGGCTGTATTTCACTTCATTTTCAGGTGTTACGGAACCGCCTTCTGACGGCTCAGCTACTACCGTCAGATATATTCCGGTTTCACCCCAATAGGCATACAGCGTTGTTCCGTCAGCCGGAAGCTCATCATAGCTGTATTCATAGCCTGCATAGCAAGCTATATATCCGTCATTACTCATGCTCCAGCCCAGAAAATCATAGCCGTTCTTATAAAAACTATCTGCCGATGATACCGGAAGCGTATACTTACTGCCGTTATCCGTTACCGTCATATCCGCGGGGGTGGAGCCGCTGCCGCCCGCAATATTAAAATGAATTGTCTTTGTTTCGGGAGCAGAGCTCTCTGCTGCAAAAGCCGGTATGCATAATGACAGCGCAAGCGCAGCCGCCGAGATTACTGCAGTTATTTTTCTTATCATTTCATATCCTCCCCATATGTGATAGACTGCCCCATATAGGTTGCGTCCGGAAGCTTTGCCTTACTGCCTCCGCTTGCTGTTATAACATCCTCTGCCGGAAATGCGCATACGCGCATTTCCGGCTTCTTAAAGCTTTTCTTATTCAATTTCCGTTACCTCTCTGTCATTTCTTGAATTTATATATGCCGTTCTGTAATTATAGAGAACCTGCGTGGTTTCCGCTCTTGTGAGATTGTCGAGCGGATTTAAGGTCGTATCGGTCCTGCCGCTCATAACACCGAAGCCTGCCGTCCACTGCAGCGCAGGAATTGCGTACTCCGAAATGATAAACGCGTCATCATATGAGAGAATGTTCGTATTTTCACCCACGCTCATATCGCAGCCGTCCAGCTTCGCATAGCGGTACAGCATTGCCGCCGCCTGCTCGCGCGTGATCCTGTCCTCCGGCGCGAATGTTTTATCGTCATAGCCGGTTATTATGCCTGCCGACGCTGCCCAGCGCACCGCCTCGGTATAATATGCGTCTGCCGGAACATCCTTAAAGGTCATTGCATAGTCCGTCTGCGGTTCGCCCTCATATCTGTGGAGCATTGCCGCGAACATCGCTCTTGTAACCTCTGTCTGCGGCTCAAAGGTCGTGTCGGTAACACCGTTTACAACGCCCAGCTCCGCCATGCTCTCGACAGCCTCAAAGAACCAGTCGCCCTGTCTTACATCCGTAAAGCGTCCTGTATTTGCCGCCGGAGCTTGTGTCACCGCCGGTATTATCGCTGATGAGCCGCCCGCAATCGTGCTGCCAATGCGGCTTCCAGACGATGCTGCGCCGGATGAGCCCGGCTTTTGTGTCGGAGCAGGTGTAGGCTCCTCAGTAGGCTCCGGTGTCGGAGCCGGGTTGTCACCCTCCGTTACGGTTACCTTGACCGTCTTTGCGCCTCCGAACGGGTTCACGGTCATTTTAAGCGTAGTCTCGCCCTCGCTTACTCCGCGCAGAACATTTCCGCTCACCGCAGCTGTCGAGGTGTCGTCTACGGTATAGAGCATTCTGCCGTTCATGAAATAGCCTGCGCCCTTGTAGCTGCCATCAAGCTCAAGCTCCTCGCCCGCCTTGACGGTCAGCTCCTCTGCGCCGCCGTTCACGCTTAATCCGTACGGATTGCTCAACAAAACTCCAAAATCCGTTCCGTCCGCGCAGTCGTTTCCGGCGCTGTCCTTAACCGTGATCCAGCCGTTTGTAACGCCGTTTACAAGCTTATCCTCCGAAATAGTCAGATTCATTTCAAAGCTTCTGAATTCGCCCGGTTCAAGCGGTTCAAGCTCTGTTTCTGCGAATACCTCGCCGTCGACCGGCTGATAGTAGATGTTGTTAAATTCCGCAGTCAGCTTATCTCCGCTTTCTGACGCTGCCGAGCCGGTGTTTCTGATAATTCCGGCAAGAACAAATTCATCTCCGTTCTGAACAACCTCTATGTTTTCAAATTCATATTCCGGCTCTCCGTCAAAAACAGTACATTCACTGCTTATAACGCCATCGGCATACTGCTCGGATATATCCGCATAGCATACGATCTTTGACAGATCCTTCGCGCCCTCCTCGGAAAGTGTAAATTCCTCTGTTATCGTTATGCTTCCTCCTGCAGGTATACAGTTATTCATACACCATTGCGTAAACTCCTCAAGCTCCGGATCGCGTTCGAGATACTCCTCGATCGTTTCCGCTTTTTCCGTAAACGCATTATCAGCCTCATCGGCTCCGTTTGTTCTGATTCCGCCGTTTATCTCAAAGCCGTAAGCGTCCTTAAGTCCTGTATTCTTTATCGTAATGTCCGCCGTAAACTTATCTCCCGGGTTTTCGGGAATATTATTCACCTCAACATCAGTTATCTTAAGCGACGGAACCTCCTTAAAGACGGTTTCCGTAAGCTGCACGTCGGAGGTATTGTATATCTCCTGTGAAAGATCCATGTTATACTGGTTGTTTATCATCATGATACTGCCGCCATCCAGCGCCGTAAATACCGGCAGCTCGTTGATCCTTCCGTTATCCGTCAGCTGCACACCGTCAGACCATGACGCCATGCCTGCATTGTCCTCGCCAAAGCTCTGTATATAGGATGCGGCATATACCTCCTGTCCGCGGCTCTGACCTTCCTCGTCCTCATCGGGCTGAACCCATGCCACGAACAGGTCATCATCGCTGTCAACAAACGCTGTAAAGCCGGAGATCGCCGGTTCACTGCCGTCCTCAAGCTTGTCGGTCGAAACGCATCCGTAATTATAATTGACATTAGGACTTACAACTCCGTCAATAACCTCTCCTGCAAGTATATCCGCAAGATCAATATAGTTGATTCTTCCGCCGTCCTCAAGCCAGAACAGATACAACTCATTTCCGTTTCCGGCAAACATCGGTGAGGAATCACATACATTGTTATTCGTTATCCGTATCGGATCGCTTGTTTTGTGATTCTTGTAGTCATAATACTGAATGAACAGCTCTCTGTCGCCGTCGGTATCAAGACTGTTGTCCTCGTCTACGGTATATGCGTAAACACCCACATCGCTTGTATGCTCTAACATATAGCTTAAAAGCCCGCCGAAGGTTTCGTCGCTCATGGACTCAAAGTCATAATTCTCATAATAATCCGGCAGCTCAAACGTAGTTAATGTTGACGCTGTAAAGTCGGTTATTACGGGGTTGTTTATTCCGAATTCTTCTATCGGCGCCCTTAAGAATCTCTGCGCTCCGAAGTTATTGATGAGATTATCCTCATCAGCTCCCTCTGCAAGCTCGTTCTCGAAATATCTGTCGCGAACCCATTCTCCGCTTGCGCCGTCATAAAGCATATATGCCTGCTCGGAGTTATTGAGCGTGACCATTGCCTCCTCGGCAAAATTATCCGTCATTACCTCGGACTTTGTATAGTGAACAAGCACATCGCCGGTTTCCGAATCATATATCGCCTTAGGCGCACTGTCGTAGCAGTCATCATCGGTGAGCTTCACTATTTCACCTGCCGCAGCTGTGGATTTATCAAACACAGCGGTATATACCTCCATAGTCTTAAGGTACTCGGTAGTGACCTCGCTGCCCAGCTCCGTTTCCTCTCTTGACGTCCATGATATAATGACCTTATCCCCCGCGTCGCATAGGTTCGGGTCAAAGTCAGCAGTGCCGTCATCCTGAAGTACTGTCGGCTCCGTCCACGAACCGTTGTCGTATACCGCATACTTTAGAACCGTTCTGTTTTCGTCAGTCCTTGCGGGATCATCGTCAAGGAATACGAGAAGCGCTTTGTTCTCTCCCAGCGATATTATCTGCTGATCAGGCGCATCGTAGCCGTTTTCATTGAGCGCCCTTGACGATATGGGAGAATATGTACTTTGCAGACTGAGACTGTCATTTGCAGTCCATGCCGACTGTCCGGCAGCTCTGGGCTTCACATACGGTTTTACAGAGGTCTCCGTTTTGTCCTCGACGGAGCTTACCATAATGTCCGCATTCTTCTTTTTCATATCCTCAAAATATCCGGTATTCTCACTCATAAAGGTCCACGCCGGACACGGTATGGTCGCAAGCACGGCATCCAACCAGAATTTTATCGTTCCGCTGTAATTAAAGCCTGTAGTCCGCATATCGGGATACAACTTTGTAATCGTCGGATTGAATATAAATTTAACGGAAATCTCAACGCCTCCTCTTACTCCGGCAACACCGCATATGCCTATGCCTGCATAACCCGCTCCGGTGACACTTGCCCTTAAGCAGAAGTCAAAAGACAAATCTTCGCTGTAGGTTTTGGCTTTATACATATCCGCAGGAGACAGACTTATTCCGTTTTTCTGCGTTGCTCCTATCTCACCGAGGATATTAGCGGTAACGCTTCCTCCTATATATACGGGCACACCGTATACTAACATATAATATGTATACGTTATATTTCCCGCAACACCCACGTAAACTCCGCCGCCGGTAAATCTGAAGGTCTGCTTTGTAATTGGAGTTACCGAGTCTCCGTCTGAGATGACTTTGCCGGATGCGTCCTGTGCTATTACAAAGTCAAAATACAGTCCGCCGTACGGCTTTATAGTCCACACGGGAATACCTACAGACATTGCACCGAATACATTCTCCGATCCTTCTTTATCCATAAGGCTCTTAAGATCAGAAAAACCCTCTTTAAAGTTTTTAAGCCCATATGCCTTCACATGTTTATCTGTGAGCGCGCTGCCCTTGCCGTCACCGCTCCCGTAGGTCTTAGGAACATAACCCGCCTGTACACGCTTGCCGCCCGGTATATCGTGAATCCCTATGTTAAATTGTCCCACGCATAAGTTCATATCCAATCTGCCTATAATCGGCAGGGTCAAAAATCCGACATCAGGCTGAATCGAAAGCTCCTCCTGCTTCTCACTCGCAGTGTCGGCGAAGTAATATGTGGATTTTACCGGGGCATATGACGTTTTCTTCAACGCATCGACCTCCGTTATTTTGCCTTCAAGGTCAACGGTTTTTCCGTTTCCGACGTATCTGTCAGTTGTAATTCTCGCATAGAGTATATCGCTTGATGCGTACTGCGACTGTTTTCCTTTGTCAAATGTGCAGCTGAGCGTCCATGTGCCGTCAGACTGCTGCGTCGCTCCGCTGAGAACCGATTTTTCCCTGTGTGTAACAGGGTCATAGACTATGAAATCAACTCCGATTACGCTCTCTGTACGCTCTGTCTTATCCGAATCATTATATTTTGTGCCGTCGTTGTCTATCGCCGCGCACAGCGTTACAAGCTCGCCGTTAATGGGGATAAAGCCCATAACCAAATTATTGCTGTTGAGGACGCTTATTGAAGAAAGCTTCGGTCTGTCATCACTCAGCGCGCTGATTTCAACAATTCCCATATCCTGCTTGTGATAGCTGTTTGTATATGTAACCTCCTTGCCGTTTTCCGTCGCGGTAAAGGTTTCTGTTGTAACCTCTGTCTGTGACAGCTGCACATCCTTATACAGCGTCTGACCCGAAGCGTCTACTTTACAGCGTACAAACGCTCCCGCAACTCCCGGCTCGGGATAAGTTGTAACATTACCGTTAAGATCGGCTATTCCGTAGCGTCCTGAACGCACTATCACATACGCCCCGCTTGCCGGATACCATGCCGTTCCCTTTACCGCGCCGCCTATAGCGTAATCCGAATAATAAACACTGCCCGAAATCGCATATGGAACGCTGTCCGTTTTTTCCGCCGTCAGATAGATAACATTATCCTCTGTATTGGTTGTCGTGGTATACGGGAATTTTATCTGCGAGTATTTCACTGCAGAGCCCGCGGGCTGCCATACCGCAATTTCACTCTTATCCTTGGTCGCTGCCGTGAGATCATAAACGGTATTGGGCAAAAAGCTCTCGGTACCGGCAATGGTGTAATAGATATAACCAGCGCTTGAATAGCTTTTATTTGCAAAGATACCGCTTGTTATATTGAATTTTTTTATATCCTCTTTTTTAACTGCAACGATAAGCGCATTATCTTTTTTTGAAATTTCCGTCGAAACAGTTATGGTGCTGTTGAGCATCATTTCGCTTACCGCTCCGTCCGTGGTGTCGAGTGAATATTTTTTGCTGTTTTCCGGTGTAAACTTTATCTGCTTACAGGTATAACCGGCAGCGTAGCCGTCCTTCATAACAGTCTGAAGCTTTACCGTATCGCCGATATTATATTTATATTTAGCTTCAGCGGCATTCTCCGAATAAGGCTTTGCCGGCGAGTCCGAGCCGAGATATACCGCCACATCTGCGCGGGAGTCCTTTTGGACCGTAAGAGTTCCGGTTATCGGAGCCACTATCGGCTTAAGACGGAAGGCGCCGTATCTGCCGCCGTTCTCTAAGGTCAGCAGATCCTCATTCTGCCTGAGAAAGTCGTTTGTCAGCTTCACACTGACGCTCTGTGTCCCCTCCGCATAGCTTCCTATATTTCTGCTTGATGATTCGTCGCTGCTGACAAGCATCAATCCCTTGATATATGCGTATGGATTTTCCGTATCATGCATCTGTATTGTTACGGTATCATCGGAAATATACGTATAGTTGGGGGCGCTTATGCTGCCGCTGTGAATCTCCGCAGCATGCTTGCTCTTAAGCTTCTCTACAGAAGTATTTTTAACCTTGTTTCCTTTTTCATCAATCACATCATACGGATCCGCGCCCAGAAGAGTGATCTCAAACGGACGCTTTATCGGCTTGATGCTGTAGGTGGTAAGCGTCGGATCTCTGCCGGCACAGCCTTTGCTGTTATACATATCAAATCTGATGCTGCTGATATCCTTATCCTTTGAGAAAAGATAAAATGATTTCTTTGCAAAGCGTTCCGCTTTATCCTCACTGACCTTTGTTCCGTTGATAAAGTACTGCACGCTTCCCCAATGAGGACGCCCTGCTTCCTTCTTCTGTGTAACCTCAAAGCCGCTGTAATCATACCTTGTCTCAGGGAGTGTAAACGTCGTACACTGGGATGCAACAGCATTATATCCTCCGAAATATGTTCCGTCGTCGGAATACATCACCCAGTTACCGTTTATCTCCTTTGAATAGCTTGAGCTGCTTCCGGTTCCGCCGGTGTAGTTGCTAGGATTCGTCCAGCCGATAGCCGAATCAAGATATATTCCGTCCGTCGAAGCAGCAACCGACATTTCCGTTTCATCACTTTCAACCGCAAAGCCTTCGTCCTCCGGGCTGATTATGCCGAAGCTTTCTGCTCTCTCTCCGAGAACGCAGCCCTGCGGCGCTGAAAGAGTCAGCTTAAACCGTGCGGTGTCGGTAAGATATTGGCTTCTTATCGGAATATTAATCGTGCGCTTCTCTATGCCGAACGGGAAGGTCACCTCCGAATGTACCTCCGAATAATCCCTGCCGCCGTCGGCGGTATCGTCAGATGTGTCAAGAGTTACCTCAACGACATTTGTCATGCAGCCGCTTCTTATAACGGTTGCCTTGATATAGCCGTCCTCCGGATAATACTCCGCGTCCGAAAACTCTATGACCGTATCCTCGGTCTCCTCATCGTCAATGATATTGAGCGTGAAATTACTGTACATTCCCGCGGTCTCGGCGTTTTCCTCGCCGGTGAGCGCAAGCATTGACATTTTATCACCCTCGCCCTTGTCATTGTCAATGGGTGTTATCTTGATATGTTTCTCCGACTCGCCCTCGTCAAAATCAATTATCAGATAGGCGCTTTTGAGCCCCTCGTTAAGCTCCTCTGTCTTGTCGGACATATATCCCACCGAGGTGCTGCTGTTTCCGCCTGAGGACGGGAGATCCATCGGGGTTTTATCATTTTCAAGACCCGTCGCGTCCGCCTTTGCCTGCGCAAGGCTTGACGTGCCGATGTCTGACGTGTCTGTCTGCGCGTCCGTCTCCTGCTCCTCATCAAGCTCGCTCACTTCGACCTCGCCGCCGGTAAGCTCGCCAAGAGTCTGCTGCACCGTTTCTTTTATCTCTTCCTTTTCCTCGTCCGTAAGCTCTGCTGCCTCGTCCGTTTCCTCTCCGGCGCTTCCGTCGATTACGGCGTCGCTGTAGTTATACTCCTCAACCGCGTCCGGATCATCTGTAAGGACCTCAAGCATTGATTGGCTTGCGTACCTGTTCTTTACTCCGCCGTCAAATAAACCCGCGTCATAAAGCTCTGCTGTATAGTCCTTGCCGTAGCTTGCCGTCACGTCCGTCATTGTAAGACGCACCGATGCCGCGGCGGAGCAGTCGCCGTATCTTGCCGCCTTTAGCAGATACCCTGTTCCGGCGTTTTCCGCAAGCTCCGCGCCTGCGGAAGCAAGATAAAACATACCGTCGTCAATATACGCTTCGTCAAGCTCCGTTTCCGGCAGATATTCCGCCGGTCCCTCAGCCGCCGCCGGCAGCTGCATACCGGTAATGAGCATCGCCGCTGAAACGGCTCCGCTGATCGCCCTTTTGAGCATTTTTTTCTTTCCCATCTTCTGACCTCACTTTCTTTAAGCTCTGATGTAACACGGTGAAGCCACGAAGCGGTGCTTCACCATGTACACCCATATTAATCCTTCTGCGGCTTGATCGCCTCGTAGAGCGCGGCGCACGTGAGATGCTTATACGGCTCGACATAGAACATACTTACTATTCCGAGAGTAATCGCGCCGAGGAAATCCCAGAGAATGAAGCTGAGGTCAAGCACAAACGCTCTCCACTTGTTTCCCTTCATCATCGCGCGGCTTGCAGCGAAAACCTCCTTCTGCGTCATATCAGGGTTTTCCGCTAAAATATATGTAACCATTCTGTACTCATAGCACTTTATAAGACCCGGTACAATGAAAAGACATGACCACAGAATAATCTTTACGTCCATTAAGAACATTGTCCATGCGTTTCTCTTATACGCGCAGTCAAAGCCGTGACCGAGGTCGGATATATTGCCTTTATCCCTTACCGCATTGAGCTTGAATGTATTAATGCCTACAGTAAGCGGATTTACTATAAGCGCGTTTGTGAGTATCACAATCGCTATAGCGGCGACAATAACCAGCATTACCAGCGCGCCGATAAACACAAGCGTCCCGTTTGACATCTGACTTACGGCGTTTGTTATCTCGGTATCCGCGTTTGATATCGAATACCCCGCTCCGCACGCTCCGCCGCCGATAAGCATCGAAAATACCGCGGCAGCCAAAACCGACTTCCAATAGTTACGCTTAAGCGCCGCTTTCCCCTGTTCCTTTAATTCCTTCCTGTTCCACATAATTAAATTCCTCCTCAAATATCGTTTTATTATTTATGTGCATATCGGTTTTTTAACCGTATATAACCTTTACCGACTTTGGTACGCGTCCGCAAGAGGCATATATTACCCAAATTCTTTGATACAAAGTCACAATTTCTGCGTATGTTTTACCTTTTCAGCCGTAACGGGCTTGAGCAGATAATCATTTACCCTGTGCTGCCACGCTTCTACGGCATAATCGGGAGTATCACAGACAAACACGATCTTTGTTCTTTTGCTTCTGCTGCGCAGCTCTCTGGCAATCCTGAAGCCGCTTACCTCAGGCATGACAACCGCTGTAAAGCACATTGTAATATCAAAATTCTCCGACTGAATATTTATGAGAGCCTGCCTTGAATTATTAAAATCCGCTATTTCTTCGCCGGGATAACATTGCATTACATATTTTTTCAGTTTTTTCATATCGTCCTCATTGTGTTCTATCAGCATTATCATCCAATCTGCCCCCTTTCAGCTGCTGATGACGCAAATACATATTAACGATATGATTATATCACATAAATAGTAACAAAAGTGTACATTAATTTAGAATTTATTAAAAAAGGGGATTGTATACTTTTAATACATATCCCCGTAAACATATCTTATTTATTTTTATTCCTCTCGAGCATGACATATTTCCCTGTCGTAAATTCCGCCCACGAATAGTTTGTCATGTACTCACCGTGGAACGAATTTACCGCCACCGCGTCCCACTGCTCAAAATCATAGGCGTCGCAGCGGAATTTGGAGGTATCGACCGACAGATGCCCCCAGCTTTTTACAAGAATATCCTCGATACCGTATTCGCGCAGAGTCTTTTTCAGCGACGAAACAAGCGTTGACATGATATTGCGCCGTTTCGCATCATACGGCTTATCCTCCCACAGAACATACGCTATTTGCTCATTCTTTACCGATGAGCCGTGTCTGTCAACAAGATAAGCAAGCAGCTCCTTTGCCTTTTCCCTTTCAAACACTATCGGCTTATTGTCAACAAACACCTCAAAATGCCCAAAGGTCTTAACACGGATGTCCCTCGGCTGCTTCGGCGGCAGCGCGCGCCAGTCCGTCACCATTTCATCAAGAACCTTTTCTATCTCCTCCGCAGTTATCGGCTTTTTCAGATATCCCTTTGCAAACAGACCGAAGGCGTCAATTGCATATTCACTGTAGGCGGTGCAGAAAAACAATGTCACCTTAGGAAAAATGATTTTAAGCTGCCTTGCAAGCTCCAGACCGTTCATGCCTGCCATTTTGATATCCAAAAAGGCGTAGTCAAGCATTTTCCCTTCCTCTCTGAGCCGCTCTGCCCATGCTGCTGCCGCGCGCGGCAATTGCTCGGCGTATATATCCTCCTGAGGAAATACCTTTTTCAGCTCTCTTAACAGCGAGTTCAGAGAGTGTACTTCATCATCTATCGCTAAGATGTTCATAAGCGTATGCCTCCCGATTCTTTTTCAGTCTTATCACAACTTCGGTTCCAAGCCCCGGAGCGCTTTTTATCGTAAGCGTACCGCCCGCCATCATCCGCAGCCGGCTGCGCACGTTCTCAATTCCAATATGCAAACGACGGTCATCACCCGATATGATATTTTCATCGTCAAAGCCCACTCCGTCATCCGTAATTTCAATCAGTACGCTGTCCTCCTCGCAGCGTGTGCGCAGAGTCAGAGTGCCTCCGTCTTCTTTCTCGCTTATTCCGTGCTTAACCGCATTTTCCACAATCGGCTGCACCGTAAGAGACGGCAGGAAGAAATCCTCCGCGCCTATATCGTAAACAACCCTTAATCTGTCACCGAAGCGCAGCTTTTCAATTTTAAGATATGCTCTGATATGCGTAAGCTCGCTTGAAAAATGGACAAGCGTCCGCTTGCTCAGAGCATCTATATTGCCTCTGAGATAGACGGAAAAATCATTGAGTGCGTCATATGCCTGCTCCGGATTCTCATAGCAGAGGTCACGGATAACATTTATCGTGTTATGCAGGAAATGCGGCTGAATCTGACTGAGCATAACGTCTATGCGGCTGCCGGCAAGCTGAACCTCCCGCTCCGCAAGCTGACGCGTGGTCTCGCCGTGAAACAGAATATATATCATGATCAGCGACAGAGTTATTGATACATACTCCGGCGCCGGATACCATAAAAACTGCACGGCAACGGAAATCATCAGCGGCAGAACGCTGAAGGACAGCAGAAAAGCCGTGCCCCGCACCGTCAGAACCTTATGAAATCTCAGCACAACCGCCATTTCCGATACGGCAAAAATGACATCAAACAGCCGCACAAGACCGTAGAGTGAACCGTATACAATATGCCCCTCCCCGTCAAAGGAGAAAAACCAGCCGTACGGCAGCGCGATAAGCAAAAGCAATATAAATACAGCGCATATCCCCGTTATGATATTGACAAACACTGAGGATATCTGCGTTTTTTCTCTTATGAAGAAGGTCAGACAGCGGACATAGCACGCTACCAGAACATAGCTGAAAATCAGAGAAAGCTCCGCAGACAGATACAGCAGACCCGCTTTATCGAGAGAGCCGTCAAATAACCATATTCCCGCCTCGCCAAGCTGCATAACTATATTGGAAATAAGCAAAAGAATAAAGCTTTTCATAAATTCCTTTCTGCGTTCCGTATCCGTAGCCGCGCCTATAAGCAAAAACAGCGTAACAAGCACGGAAAAGGCATATAAACACAGATTACATAAATTCATTTTGTCCAAATCCGACATATTCATTTCTCCGCCCTTAATTAAAATATAACATATTCATTAATTGTCAATGCGCTTATTATATATTCCCGGTCTTACCGTCTCCGCAGCGGCTTCAAAGCAGGGTGACAAGCCGCACACGGCATATTTGTATCCGTCAGCACTGCAAGCGCCGCAATGATGATAAGATAACCTGTTATCCGTCCGACATCACTGCTTGCCTCAGGAGCCGGTGCCGAGCTGAGGATCCTCTGAGCCGAAAATCATCTGTTTTTCACCGTTTATATAAATTTCGGCTCCTATATGGTTGAAATAGAGAGCTATAAGGCTTCCCTCCGCGGTTTTTCCTATGGGATCGCCGTCCGGAGCGTCCGTCTGAAAATATCCCCGAAGTGTAACGTCACCCTGCATAGCGGATATGCTTTTTCCTTTTACTATAGGCTGCCAAGCCCCGTCGGCTGTTTTGTATTTACCCTGAAACAAGGCACGCAGCAGCATCGACATAGCCGCCTGATTACTGCGCGCCCACGCCGAAAGCATTACGGCAATCCCAAAAATAATAAGAATTGCATACCCTATTTATAGCCCATTTAATTCTTTTCAACTTACATCACTCCTTAAATTTCTCTGTTATTATACCATAAACTGCAATTTTTTTCAATATATCATGTGATAATTCCAAAATAATGTTGTTTTTTGTTATTTGCACTTCGTTTATTAAATGTAAGTATATAAGGGTATCGTCACTGTACATATTGTCCCCATTTATGCTATCCTCAAAATTAAAACCGTCTGCCGATCTAATCATTTGGGGGGTATGAAAACAATATCCAATCAAATAATCGTATATCCTGCATCAGCAAGAACATCTAACGCTTTAATATAATTCTCTGTCTTTGTCAGAATGTAATCGGTGTTGTATGTTGACACGGCAAATATACCGATTTCATTTTCAGCCAGCAGGGCTGATATTTTAGCGAGTATTCCTATCAATGAAAAATCCAAAGAATTTTTCGTCAATTTTTTTAAAAAAAGCCTTGACAAATTGTATTTTATATGGTATACTAATCAAGTCGTTTGGATATGGGAGTTTAGCTCAGCTGGGAGAGCATCTGCCTTACAAGCAGAGGGTCACAGGTTCGAGCCCTGTAACTCCCACCATAATCTAACTTAATATCTATGCTGGTGTAGCTCAATTGGTAGAGCAGCTGATTTGTAATCAGCAGGTCGCGGGTTCGAGTCCCATCACCAGCTCCATATGGGAGAGTTCCCGAGTGGCCAAAGGGGACAGACTGTAAATCTGCTGCTTATAGCTTCGGTGGTTCGAATCCACCCTCTCCCACCAAATAAACACTGACTTAGTCGGTGTTTTTTTGTGGTTTGAGAGGGTGAGATGAGAACAGCACGGTGGCTTGCCGTATAAAACAGTCCGGTGGACTGTTTTATAGTGCGCGGCTTGCGAATCTACCCTCTCCCACCATACCGAGTGTTCTTATAGGATTTGAGAAATTCTATAAGGCACTCGGTTTTTTATTTTCTGTTTAACTTTTACAGGCTGCGTAATGAACATCTACACCCTGCCTTGTATGCACCGATAAAGGACTGCAATATTATGAAAAACAACATTCTGCTTGCAATCCACCTGTATAAATCTTCACATATTGGAAATAATACCTTTCAGATAGACTAATCTGAAAGGTATTGTTAATTATGAAAGATATGTTAAAAAAAGTAGTTATTCTGGAAAACCTCTCTTCACCGTATGTTCATCAGGCGATAATCGTTATGCGCGACTATAATCCAAAGCTTGAATCAAAGGCTGTGATTGAGGCAGAACGCATTGTCAATGCGTACCTTGACAATATGAAACTAAATTACGGACAGCCCTCAAAAAGATCTGTCCGTAAAAAATGGTCCGCTGTATTGCTCATAAGCTTTGCAGCAATAGCAGGAATTTTACTGTACTTTATTATTAATCACTGAAATAAGCCGTCCATATACTCAATATCTGCTTCATATTGAGCCGCGTTTGACGATGCTGCCGGATACCGGATTTCATAATATACCTCCGCACCATTTACCACAATACTCTTCTTATGATAAATGTCCAAGCCTACCGAAATTGTTATTTCATATCCGGTATCGTTGGCGCGTGATTCCAGCGGACTTCCACCTGTTTCATCAGCATACTTTTTCATAAGATCCTTCGGGGCCGAGCTTGTTACTGCCTTATTTGCAGTTATAACCGCGCTTCCGTCCGTAAGGCTGAGCAGGGTCTTGCTGTCGTTTATCTCTTTAAAAGCTGACGGATAAGCAAAGCTGTGTCCCGCTAGACTCACCTCAGTATAAGCGTTAGCCGAGCCATGAACAGGTTCCTCTGTTGCTGCAACCGGCGGCTTTGTTTCATTATTACTCTGACCTCCGCCTATAACTACAGCGGGAGCTGCACTCTCTGTCGGTGCTTCCGTTGTTTCCACCATCTCCGTGGTTTCATTAAAGGTTGAGGTTTTTACATAATTTATGTATGCGATGACACCGCTTATAACACCAAGACCAAGAATTATCGCTATCACTGACAGAACAATTCCACGCCTCTTGCGTTTGATTCTCTTGATTTTTTTCTGCCGCTCCTCAATGGCTTTTGCCTTTCTGCGCGCCAGACGCTCTTCCTTCAGTTCTACAATAAGATCCATTTTGTTATCTTTTTTACGAACTGACATATTACATCTGTCACAGAATCTTGCATCATCAGGAAGCTTTTTGCCGCAATTTTTGCAATACACAAAATCTCTCCTCTGTCTGCTATATAGCATGCATTAAGTACTTCGTATGTTAATAATACTTAATGCATACGGTTAATGCCTCTTTTCCCCTCATACTGTCAAACGATATCCTGAAAATTTGCGAGGAATATTATGATTATACTACACATCTATAATTATTTCAAGCCTTTTTTAATAATTCATGAAAAAGTTACACCGTTTATATAGCATGCATTAAGTACTTCGTATGTTAATAATACTTAATGCATACGGTTAAACCCTCTTTTCACTAAGTTTTCTTCATTACGTTGACTATGGAAAATTTAGTGAAAAGCATATAGTATGTGTAGATTATTCCTTCATATATTCACCCGAATCAAACATTTTTTTCTTTTCATCCAGTACCTTCTGATAGCCTGCCTCAAGATAATTTTTACAATATTCACTGTATTTCGCTTCAAATTGCTCCGGCGGACAGGTTATAAGATCAATCTTATATTCCTTAAATTTCTTTTCAAGCTCCTCCTTATATACAGCCGAGGATTTTACAGGTCTTGTAAACAATGTATCCTCATACCGGACAGATGCGCAGGCTT
This sequence comes from Candidatus Ornithomonoglobus sp., assembly GCA_051877435.1. Lineage (GTDB taxonomy): Bacteria > Bacillota > Clostridia > UBA1381 > UBA1381 > Ornithomonoglobus. The sequence goes on along the minus strand of JBJEIW010000165.1, from coordinate 66,490 downwards.
CCGCCTTCTCATATATCTCATCAATTATATATTCATAGCCGTCAGGAACATATGTATTCCTTTCAAAATTTTTATTTGCCTCCTTTGAACCATAATCCACTCTTTCCGTAACAAGACACCATAGATCCTTATTTGTTCCGTTTATAAGCCTTTCCTCACCGTCATATCCGCTGTTAAGCATAGGATAGCCATCCTTCATTTTATAGGTCTTCCCCTCAACACCATTCTGCAGAACAAACAGGTTATCCTCCTGACAAAGCCATTCAAGATACATCATAACAGCCTCCGGATGCCCGCACTGCTCACTTATTCCTGACAGCATGCCGAAGCTCCAGTATTTTCTTTCAGCGTAAGGCTCCTTATATGCGGGAAGTACATCTATCTCAGCATCAGGGCAATTTTCTTTAAGCTCGCCAAACAAACTGTCATCGGGCAGATAACAGCTGTATATGCCCGCCTTTCCTGATACAAAATCCTTCCTCGCCTGTGATCCATCCGTATCAAGATACCAGTCTGGGCTTATAAGACCCTCATTAAAATACTTATTATCCTGTTCAAGCTGTTTCCTTGTCGCCTCATAGGTAAGCGATGCGACAGATATATCCGAATACATAGCTTTTTCTTTTTCTTCCATAGGATAATCTCTGAATTTATAATTTGAATAATACGCATTGCCAAGCGTATAGGTCATAGGAATAGTTCCTATGCCGCCGCACTGATTAGCCTTAAAGGCCTTGAGCATACTGTAATAATCATCATCATTTTCAGGCATCTCCAGACCGCACTCTTTAACCCAGTCGCTTCTTATTAATGTTACATAGCTGTCAAAATCAGGTCTTGTCGCCGCGAAGAAATACTGCTCTCCCTCCACCTGTCCATATTCCAGATTTTCACTTGTATAATTATAATAAGCTGGCGCATATTTCTTAAACATATCCTCGTCTATTTTCTGAACCGCACCCTCCGAATAATACTCCATTGCTACAGGATAGTCATAGGAAAATATAATATCCGGCTCATTTTTATCCGCAATAAGACGGTTAAATTCTTCTTCATCATTATTTCTCGAAATCGGCACAAATATCACCTTTATATTATGCTTATCACCGAAATTTGCCTGAATATATTTTGTCCAATAATTATCATTAACAGGAGCCTCGTCCTTAATATCACGGTCATATACAGGAATTTTAAGCTCGATCTCTTCATCGTAAACATAATTACCGGCATCATCCTCAGATAAATTGGTTATTTCCGGCTTGTCATTACACGCAGAGAGCACCGGTACGGCTAATGCTGCAGCCATTAAAATGCCAATTATTTTTTTCATAATTCAATCCGCTCCTTTTTCTCTTTATTATACAATTTTTGTATATTCATGTCAAGAACATTCCGGACTGTTTAACAAATTTTATATTAAAATTTTTTTGAACTTCTATGTTTTGCACAATGACTTTTTATGCCCTTTTGTCATATTATAATCAGGAGGTGTTATAGATATGTCAGAAAATCAAAACAGAATGAATGCCGCATATGCCGATATTCACGGCGGCAGCAAATACCCGAAAATTCGGGGACGGGTGGTATTTAAGCAGCTTAGGGACGGCGTTCTCGTGACCGCAAGGGTCAGCGGACTGCCGGATAAAACCGACGGCATGGGAATATTCGCGTTCCATATCCATGCGGGAAAGACCTGCACAGGCAACAGCCAGAATGAGTTTGCCGATGCCGACGGGCATTTCAATCCGCGCAGCACACAGCATCCATACCATGCCGGCGATCTTCCGCCGCTTTTTGCCAATAACGGTTACGCCTATATGTCGGTATTTACCAACCGCTTCAGCGTAAGAGACATTATCGGCAGAACGGTAATTATACATCTCGGGGGCGACGACTTCACAACCCAGCCGTCTGGAAACGCCGGCGAAATGACAGCCTGCGGGCAGATCGTGAGAGGGTAATGTCGTCAATCAATGTCTTGAATACGCTTTGGAGAACTTGGAGGAATAAAAAGCCGCGGCGGACATTCTTGTCATTTGCCGCGGCTTTTTTATGTTACTTTTTCTTGATTTTTATTATATTTGTAACAAGATTATCAAGCATAACCGGCTTTGCATCATTGGTGAAAACACATTCAACTTTTACTCCCAACAAGCGAACGCGTGTGTTCCACTTTGTTGCCTCGCCGTACCATGGCACTGATTTTGATACAAACCCGTTCGAGACAAAAGGCTCTGCGTCATTTGTATTATTCTTTATTGTTACAACACTTTTTCCGCCACCCGGATTGAGACGCATAGAAACATGGGCAGCGTTCTTCATACTCAGGTTTTCTGCAGCTGCTCCGTCCGTATTGTTGTTAAAGTATAAATTTCCGTCAAATTCATGCTTGGCAGTAGAATCAGCGCCTACACATCCTTTGGTTCCATTGTTATATATCGTGAAACCGTCAATCACTTTTCTGTCACTTCCTATCAGTGAGAAATCAACATGTCCGTTTACATCTGAACAATACATATCAAAGCTTATATCAATAATCTCATCATCAGCATATGGAATGCTGTCAGTCAGGTAAAACTCCGAATTGACTATTGTTTTCTTATTTGTTACATCACGCTGCGCGAAAAATACGCCGTTTCCGTCTGCGTCCTCTCCCCAGCCGCAACGGCTTCTGTTTTCAAAGGGTTTGCTGCTCGTCGAAAAATCGCTCGTAAGCTCTTCAATATTTCTTACAAACTCGTAAGCTGTTCCCTCATACATTGCCGCATATATTTCATCTTTATCCTCTAAGCTGTCCGGTTCAGGTGTATCTTCCGGCTCTTCGGTAATCACAGGTTCAGAAGCAGTCTGTGGTTCCTCACTGATTAAAGGCTCCTGAGTCTCCGGCTCGGTATTCTCTGTTTCACCCAAAGCTGTTATTGAAACAGTCTTTGCTGCAGCATCCCAATCTACCTGCGCATCAAAAGCCTCCGCAACCGCTCTCAACGGAACATATGTAAAATCATCTATAATTATGGGTGATTTTTCAAGCTTCACCAAACGCGCATCCGTCTCAGCTTCGCCATAAATATACATATCATAGGAGCCTATTTGAAGCCCTATGCTCTTTTCTCCCTTTTTAGAATTTATCCTTCTGTCGGAAGCATCCCATTCAACATTTGCGCCCAATGCCTCAAAAATATCCCGCATAGGCACAAGTGTATTTCCATCGGCAATAAACGGTGCCCTTTCAAAGCTCATTTTTTTGCCGTTAAGCTCTATGCTTATTGCAGCCTCAGCCGATACACATATCGGAAATATTACCACACACAAGCCCAATGCCGCAAGCCTTTTCTTCATCATTACAATCAGCCTTCCAATATCACATTATTTTCAAATATGATTATATCATACCTGAAATTCTTTGTCAATAAAAATAAAGCCGCGTTACATCTTGAACATAACGCGGCTTTATTTTTTATTTCTTTGAAACCATTTCCCACAATCCGCAGATATACGCCGCGCCAAGGGCTCTGTCATAGAGACCGTAGCCGGGCATTGCCTTTTCGCCCCAGAGCATTCTGCCGTGGTCGGGGCGGATAACGCCGTCAAAGCCGTCCTCATACAAAGCTCTCACAACTGCCGCGAGGTCAAAGGAGCCATCCGCGCTTAGGTGGCACGCTTCCTCAAACTTGCCCGGCGCTGTGTGCTTAAGATTTCGGATATGTGCAAAATGTATTCTGCCCTTTAACGCGTGTACAAGGTCAACAAGGTCATTGTCGGGATTTGAGCCGAGAGAACCCATACAGAAGGTTACGCCGTTGTTTACGCTAGGTACAGCGTTAAGCATTCTCAAAAGATTTTCCTTGTTTGTAATAATTCTTGAAAGTCCGAACACGCTCCATGCCGGATCATCGGGGTGGATTGCCATCTTTATCCCGTATTTATCACAGGTAGGCATGATCGCTTTCAGGAAGTATACAAGGTTATTGAAAAGCTTTTCCGCGTCAACGTCCTTGTACGCCTCAAAAAGCTCCTTCAGCCTTGCAAGTCTTTCCGGCTCCCAGCCCGGCATTACAAAGCCGTTTGAATTTTCGTCCATATATGCCGCAAAATTGTCCGGATCAATCTTATCCACTATGCTCTGGTCATACGCGAGCACCGTTGAGCCGTCCGGGCGCGGCTTTGCAAGGTCTGTCCTCGTCCAGTCGAAAATCGGCATAAAATTGTAGCATACAAGGCTTATGCCCTCCTCACCGAGGTTTTCGAGGGTTTTTATGTAGTTCTCAATATACATATCCCTGTCCGGTGTTCCGATTTTTATCGCGTCATGGATATTTACACTCTCGATGCCCGAAAGCTCCAGTCCTCCGTCCTCGATTTCCTTTTTAAGAGCGAGGATTTCGTCTCTTTCCCACAGCTCGCCCGCCTGCTTATAATACAGTGTGCTTATAAGTCCCTCAACATAACGCACCTGTCTTAACTGCTCCAGTGTCACGCTGTCGTAGTCCTTTCCGTAATACCTCATCGTCATTTTCATAATTGTGTTCCTCCCATATTCCTCACTATTCACTATTCATTATTCACTATTCACTGAAGTTGGTGTCACCCCAAGGAGCTTAACACTTCCCTCACAGCTCCGGCTCCCGCAAGCATTTCTGTAAACCTTTTCTCTATTTTCTTACCCAGACCTGCTTTATAAAGGTCTGTACCGAACAACATCTCATTTGTAAGTATATCCTTCAATACCCCGTCCGCCGTTTCAGGCGCGCCGAGCTTCACACCGGCAAGCTTTTTCTGCATAACATCCAGCATCGGGTCAGCGCTCGGTGTGAACGCATTGCCCTCATCATCCACGGCCATAAGATAGCGGAACCATCCCGCGATTACTGTCGGAATTGCTTCAAGCTCCGATGTATCAAGAGCGTCATTTTTCATATATGCCTTTATTGTCTCACCATAACGCACCGGAATTTTCTGTGAGGTGTCCGTTGCAATTCTCTGCGGCGCGTCCGGCATATACGGGTTTGGGAGACGGTCATTGATCACTTCCTTCACAAAAGCATCGGGATCAATTATTCCCGGATCAATTACAACCTTCATACCCTCCTCCGCAATCTTATTTACGAGATTTACAAGCTCCTTGTCTCTCATTTCCTCCCATATTGTTGTATAGCCTAAAAGGCATCCGAATACGGCAAGACCTGTATGCAAGGGATTAAGGCAGGTTGTGACCTTCATTGTTTCCGCCTTATTAACAACATCGCGTGTTGTCAGATATACTCCCGCCTTTTCAAGCGCCGGTCTGCCGTTGGGGAAATCGTCCTCAATGACAAGATACTGCGGTATTTCCGCGTTTACGAACGGCGCAATATATGTTCCCTTGTCCGTTATGACAGGCGCCATATTCTCAACACCCATGTCCTCAAGTCTTTCTTTTATGCTGTCGTTGGGACGCGGCGTTATTTTATCAATCATGCTCCATGGGAATGAAACGGTATTTTCAAGATAATCCAAAAAGCCTGTGTCAACCTTACCTGCATCCGCCCATGCCCTCGCAATCGTCACAACACCCGCCTTTAGCTTTTCGCCGTTGTGCGAGCAGTTGTCCATTGATGCAACCGCAACAGGCGCGCCGTTTGCCTTGTATCTCTTATAAAGCATCGCCGCAATTATGCTCATTGTGTGCTTGGGCGCTATGGGACCCTCCTCAATATCAGCAGCTGCAATATTTGTGAGATTTCCATGAACGTCTGTTACAGCATACCCTTTTTCTGTGATTGTAAGGCTTATCATCTTTAATGACGGAGCCGCGGCAATGCTGTAAAGTCTGTCATAATCCGATGCCCTTATTCCCTCCGCAATTCCTGCGAGAACCTCCGTGTCAAGCTCTCCGTCCTTGCCCATCAATACGTTCAGAGTAAGGCTGTCAAACGGAGTATATATCTTGTCTATAATATCAAAATCAAAGCTCTCAACAGCTATTATTCCCGTCTCCGCTTCGCCGGAGTTGAGCAGCTTCTGCGCGATTGAGCCGATAAAGCCTCTGAAAATATTGCCCGCGCCGAAGTGTATCCACTCCGGCTTTTCCGCGGTTTCCTTTCTTACCGCATCAATATCGAACTCCGGAAGCTTTATTCCCTTTGAAAGCCACGCTTTACGATCCTTTATTCCCTCTAATGACAGTTTCATTTTATACACCCTTTCTTTATCAGTCTATCGGCAGCTTATACGGTCCGCCGCCGAGCTTTTTCTTTGCCTCGGTATAAAGCTCCCAATCCTCCATATGATTGTCAAGAACAAGAAGCGTCATAACCCCTCTGTCCTCGGGAGCGTACATTATCTCACGATACCACTTATCATGCCTTGCGTTATCGCCGTATTCTCTTACAACTCCCATAAGCTTTTTTACCATATATGCCGTATGCTTGCAGTCGGCAAAGCACTCGTTAAAATAGAAGCCGCTCCAGATTCCGTATTCACTCTCACGCATTGCCTTATCCGCCTCCGCAAACTCCGCCGCGCTGTCACCGAAAAGCATAAACGCGCCGAAATAATTTTTCTTTTTCAATTCAGCATATGCCTCACCGAAAAACGCGGCTCCCTTACAACAGCGGTAATGTATCACAGCCTGCAGAAGAATTGTCGAATCAAAAAGCCTTTTGGTATCTCCCGCAAGTGTATTGCTTACGCTAAGGCACTCCGAATAACAGCGGCTTATATTTTCCAACCCATCCGCGCATATTCCGCAGAACATCTGTATCTGCCCATCAATGCGCATATCTCCGGTAAGCCAACGCATTGCGCCGCAGAAATCCATATTTCCTCTTATGCAGTGATTTGCAAGCAGTCGGATATTTTCATTATAGAACTGCTCACCCGCGTGCTCATCCTCATTTTCTCCGTAGGCGATCATTGCATTATGATATTCCTTAAGACATCGGGCGGCGCCGTCAGAGCCGCCGTAATAGGTATCTGCAAATTCCGCGCTGTGCTTATCATCGGAAATTTCCTCACCATTCCACTTTTTGCGCACGGCATCAAGGAAATATACATGAGGTCTTATATTTGAGCAGTTTATCACCCAGAAATCCGTCATGTTCATATGACTGACCTCGTTCAGCTCACGGTTTACAAAATCCACCGAATTTGGAAGCATTGTTATATGGTTTGCCGCCTGCAAATCATAGAATGAAACATGATAGTAAATTCCTCCGTGCTCAACAGGCTTCTTCGGCATTGCGGAAATTCTCGCCGTGTGATTATCACGGCGGCGCGTTACCATCCTGCCATAGCCGTTATCGGCGCTGACCTTAATAATGTCCTCCGCAAAATGCACATATCCGCCGTCGTAGAGCTCCATGACCTCGCCGTAAAGATTGGTGCAGAATACAGGATTTTTGACCTTTTCAAGCACCAGCTGTCTCTGAAGCTCTGTTATGTCGCTTATGAGCTGTCCGCGCTTTTCGTCCGTGTCATATCTGCCGCTTGTATCGCGCGACCAGAACGGGCAGTCCCCCTGTCCTCTGAATCCGAGAGTCCATACAACCTTCATGTCCTTCTGTTCATCAACCGCGTCCCGCCAAAGCTTATGAAACTTTTCCTTATGCTCAAAATAATTCGGTGTAAGTCCGGGATATTCGCGTATAAACATCTCCGCTCCGAGCGGCTCCGCATGATGCTGCGTTATCCACAGCCCCATATCGGATGCAAGCTGACGGTGCAGTCTTGAATTTTTATCCGTACCCGGAATGACTATGTTTCCGCCGCAGCGCAGAAGCGCTTCAAACGCCATTTTCCACGGTGTTTCATAATCGCCGTCCACCGCCCATTTCATAATAAGAACCTCATCATTTATAAACCAACCGCGGTATTTAACAGCGGGCTTTTTCGGCTTGTATTCACCATTTGCTACCTCAACGAAAGCCGTGCTCTCTATCCTCTGATCCATCCAGAACCAGAACGGCTGTATTCCGAGGAATTTTTCGCTTATATACAACAGACCGTATACAAAGCCCAGCTCATCATCTGCCGTGACGGTCATTTCATCGTCTGTTACCTTCAGCGTAAAATCCTCCTCCGCCATTCCTTGACGGCTTTTTAAAATTATCCTGTTTTTCTCTGCGCCTGACGGCTCAAAGCGTTTTGCAATATCACGCTCAAGAATTGCGGCAGCGTTTTTTATCGCCGGTCGCCTGTCAGAATATGATATTTTTGTATCCGCATTTAATATGAACATCCGTATTATCCTCCTGCCGTTCATTTCGACTATATTATAACACAATATGTTTTAACAATCTAATAATATATTGCAAAAAACATTGCATATATTGGTCTTTTATGTTATAATATTTATGAGGTGATTTTATGAAGCGCAATACCGATCCCAATGATGATATTATTAAAATTCTTCCGGGAATGAATTTTACCATTGTGCATAAGCTTGACGATGAGCCTGATATGCTTGAATTTAAGCTTCATAACCATGATGATATATATGAAATAGTGTTCCTGCTCAGCGGCGACTGTGAATTTGTTGTCGAGGGCAACACATATAAAATAAGACCCCATGATATGGTTTTCACGAGGCCTTTTGAATTTCATCATATAGTGTGTCTTTCTTCAAGAACATATGAGCGTATTATATTATATATAAAGGCTGATTATTTCCGTCAGCATGACTGCGGCGAGCTTCTTGATATATTTATCAACCGAGAGCTGGGCACAGGTAATATCGTTCCGGCTGATATTACGGACAACAGCATACGGGAATGTCTGAACCGTATTTTTAAATACTATAATGATAAGGCATATAAAATTGCCGATGCGTGCGTCTGCGAATTTCTGTATCTGCTAAATAAATCAAAGCGCGCCGAAACGGACGCATATGCAAAAAATGAGCGGATACGCGACATTATTATGTACATAAACAATAATCTTTCGGAGGAACTGCGGCTTGACGACATTTCCCGCAGATTTTTCATTGACAAGCATTATCTCTGCAAGAGCTTCAAAAAAAATACCGGCTTCACTGTAAGCCAGTACATAAACTATAAGCGTATTCTGCTTGTACAGGAGCTGCACCGCGGAGGACAGACGCTGCTTCAAGCAAGCCTTAACGCCGGCTTTAACAGCTACGCGCATTTTTATAAGATGTATATTAAGCAAATGGGCAAGCCCCCCAAATCCATGACCTAAACCAGCTTATAGCGCTTCAATTCCGCGTCACGCTCCCGCCAATCCGGCATAACTCCGTCAAGAACCGCATAAAAAGCCGCGCTGTGATTTGCCTGTACCATATGTGAAAGCTCATGAGCCGCAACAAGCTCAATCAGTCTGCGCGGCAGCGTATACAGCCGCTTGTTAAGGGTTATAATCCCCTGCGCCCTGCGGCAGTTGCCCCACTGGCTTTTCATATCGCGTATTTTAAGCGATGGCAGACGGAAGCCGTATTTTGAAAACAGCCCGTATATCTCTCTGTGTATCTCATACAGCCTGCGGTATATCTCCGCGTCAGCCACCATAACCTCGCCTGTCGGAATCTTCATATCATTGCGGCTTACTGCCGCATCAATAAATGCCCTTTTTGACAAAACAAAATTGTCAATAAAGCCGAGCTCCGCTCCGTAAGGCGCGGACACCTTTATTTTATTGTCAGCACTTACTCTCAGATTGATATTCCGTATCCTTTTAAAGGTCAGCTCATATTCTGTATTCCCGATCTTTCTTAACATAAAATCACCCCTAAAGCTATTCAAATTATAGCATATTACATTTTACTTGTCAATTAAAGAGGCAAACAAAAACAGGAGCATAACCATATTCCGGCTATGCTCCTTTGTATATAAAAGGGAATACTAAAGGTCAAGTCAATCGCTTTATTAATTGTCCACAAAAGCAGAAAGTCGGTAATGATTTTCCGTAAACGACCTTCAAATATCCCACTTTTAACATAGTCTATATATAGATTATAGTCTGTTTATCGAAAATTGTTAAGATATAAATCATATTTTATAATAAATTTCAAAGAATATTTATAAATGTGAGGTATACAATGATAACTTACGAACCTTTCTGGTCTACATTAAAGGCGCGGAATATTTCCACATACGCACTTATTAACAAGCATAAGATAAGCAGCAGCCTTATACATCGTCTGCGTCACAATCTGCCGATAAGCACTGTTACTATTAATGATTTATGCACAATTCTATGCTGTAATGTAAATGATATAATCAAGTTTACACCTAATGAATAGACTGTACCATGGAACAACAGGAATAACTAATTCCTTGTTATACACGACATATAATTGTTTATAAACAAATTATATCACATTAAATCTGTAATGTCAAGCGATTATTTTGAATTTTATACATAAATAATCTGACCGTTCCACAATCAATATGTAGTACAATATATTTAGAGGTGGTTTTATGTATACAGATGAAATCGAAGAAAACATCGAAACAGGAAAGCAGTTTATCAGAGACAGGATAACAGAATTACGATTAAAATCAAATATTTCCGAATATCAGATGAGCCTTGAGCTTGGGCAGAATAAGGGGTATATTCAAAGCATATCTTCAGGCAAAGCGCTTCCTTCTATGACAGGCTTTTTAAATATATGTGACTATTTTGGCATTACGCCTACAGAATTTTTTGATACTGCTATACAAGAGCCTAATTTGCTCAATGACTTGATAAATGCTGCCCGGACATTATCCGAGCGCGACCTTACGCTTCTTCTTGATATTGCCAAACGACTGAAAAAGAACTGTTAAGAACACTAAAAAAGACGGCTGTTCTGCAGCGCACGCTGCAGGACAGGCGCCTTTTTTCAAATATCAATCCTTCATAGCCTTAACAGCCTCAAACTCGTCAAGAATCTCCTTCTCTGGAGCCTTTGTGAGAAGGCTGACAACAACTATTGCGACACAGCCTGTGATGAATGCCGGAAGCAGCTCATAGATGGCAAACGCTCCGCCAAGCGACGCTATGCCGTACTTCCAGATAAATACCATAGCTCCGCCCGCTATCATACCGGCAAGAGCGCCCCACTTTGTTGTTCTCTTCCAGAACAGCGCAAAAAGCACAACGGGACCGAACGCCGCTCCGAAGCCCGCCCACGCGAATGATACTACTCTGAACACGGAGCTGTTTTCGTCACGCGCGAGAATTACCGCCACAACCGCGATTGCAACAAGTGTAAGTCTTGCGACAAGCATTGTTGTCTTTTCGCTCATGTTCTTGGCAAGCTTTTCCTTAACAATATTCTGCGAAACCGATGAGGACGCCGCAAGGAGCTGTGAATCTGCGGTTGACATTGTGGCCGCTAGGATTCCGGCAAGGATTACACCCGCAAGCAGAGCCGCAAGCGCGCCGTGCTGACTTATAAGCCTTGCAATCACAACTATAATTCTCTCGGGATCGTCAAGCGCGGGCATTGCGCCGTTAGCGACCATACCGAGACCGACAACACCGATAAATATTCCTACCGCCATCGCAATTACAACCCATACCGAAGCGACACGTCTTGAAAGAGTCAGCTTTTGCGTATCCTCGATTGCCATAAATCTAAGCAGAACATGCGGCATGCCGAAATAACCGAGACCCCATGCCAGAAGTGAGCATATAGTAAGGAAGCTGTACGGCTCTGAGCCGCCTGTTTCCGGCACATGTATATTTGTCACGCTGAAATAGCCTGGAAGCGACTTCGCATTTTCAATAACCGCGCCGATACCGCCCGCGTGAACCGTTCCGTAGCCAAGAACTACAACAAGTGCAACGGTCATGACAATACTCTGGATAAAGTCAGTTGTACTAGCGGCAAGAAAACCGCCAAGCATTGTATACAAAATAATTACAGTGGCGCATACAATCATTGCCGTAATATAATTAATTCCGAACAAGGAATTGAAAAGCTTTCCGCACGCGGCAAAGCCCGAAGCGGTATACGGCACAAAGAATATGATAATTACAAGAGCGGCGATAACGCTGAGCATATTGGACTTATCCTTAAACCGCTCCGAGAAAAATGCCGGAATGGTTGTCGCGCCGCAGTGATGCGAATACCGTCTTATTCTCTTTGCAACAATGAGCCAGTTAAGATATGTACCGACCGCAAGACCGATCGCTGTCCACGATGCCTCTGCCAGTCCTGTGAGATATGCCACACCCGGCAGACCCATGAGCAGCCATGAGCTCATGTCCGATGCCTCCGCGCTCATTGCCGTTACTAACGGTCCGAGCTTACGTCCTCCGAGATAGAAATCATCGGTTGTTTTGTTCTTCTTTGAAAACCACACGCCGATACCCAGCACAAGCAAAAGATATGCGATAATGGCAATCATAATACAAACATTATTCATATTTATCATTTAATCATTTCCTCCTTAACCTATTATGAACTGAATGTATATTGAACATTATAGCATATAAAATGAATAAAAGCAACCTTAAAATGTATAAAAATTAAATTTTTTCAATATAATGAACTTTTTATCCCTAAATACAGAACACCACTCCGGAATTATTTTTAAATCTTATATAAAATTTCTTGTGTATTTAACCATATTATGTTATAATACTTATATAATAAACCGATTAAGGGGGAATCAGCTTGAACAGGATTTTTTTGAATATAACGACAGCGCTTACCGCGGCGGCTCTTATTCTGCCCGCGGCAGCGGCTTCGGCGGAAACAAAACCGGATGCCGCAGATGATGAGCTTATCACGTTCATTGTTGAAACAGAATTCAGCCCGGCGGCGGAATACACCGCGCTCAAAAATTCCGGTATTGCGCTTTTTGCAGATATTGACGAGGAGGAAATCGCCCAAAGCGTAACGGAGCAGAATTCGGAAATACTCAACACCGCGGCAGAGGAGCTTGGCGCCGATACCTCAGAAAGCTTTGTCTATTCACAGCTTTTCAGCGGCTTTACAATCACCGCAAGACGGGGAGATATTGATAAGCTGCTCTCACTTGACGGTGTTGTGAACGTAAGCGAGGACGGTTTGCTTTACGTTATCGAGGATGAGCCTTCAGACGGAGACGACATTACGGAAATACAAACAAATACGGCTTACAGCGGCAAGGGCACGGCTATAGCAATTATAGATTCCGGCTTTGAGCTGAGCCATCCTTATCTTAACGCTGACATTGAAGATCCTAAATATTCACAGTCCGATATAGAAACTGCAATAAGCGGAACACTTTCGAAGCGCGGCAAATACTGCAGCGAAAAAATCCCTTTTACATATGATTATTATGAAAAATCCTCAGAGGACAGCGCAATAGGCAATAATAATGAGCACGGCACGCATGTTGCCGGAATTGCCGCAGGAAAGAACGGTGTTATTGCAAACGGCGATATTATAAACGGCGCGGCGCCGGAGGCTCAGCTTGTGCTTATGGCATGCTCAAATGCCAGCGGCGGGGTTCCGTTTTCAAGCGTAATGGCAGCACTCAACGACGCGGCGGCGCTTAATGTCGATGCGATCAACATGAGTATCGAACTTCAATATGTTGATGTGCGGGCAAGCAGCTATGCAAACGGTGTTCTGAAATCGGTTGCCGCGGCGCGCAGCGCCGGAATTGCCGTCTGTGTTTCAAGCGGAAATGAAGCGCGCGGCTTTTACACTTCAACACCGCTTGTAACCAATCCCGACTACGGCGCGCAGGGATTGTTTGCAAAGGACACAAACACCTTCTCAGTCGCTTCGGCAAATATACCGAGCTACTATAAAAACCTCTCCAAGCTTATCCTCGGTGACGAAAGCGAGGTGCCGGGCTTAAATGTGTCATCTGATACTATAGCCGACTTTTCTTCAACGTTCACCTCGGCAACAGAATATGTTGCCTGCGGCACAGGTCTGGCAGCTGATTTCACCGGAAAGGACTTAACAGGCAAAATCGCTCTGATACAGCGTGGAGGGATTAGCTTTGCAGAAAAAACAACCAATGCACAAAAAGCGGGAGCTGTCGGCGCGATAATATATAACACCGATAATGAATATATCAATATTTCAGGCTGCGTTCTGCCGACAATGCTCGTTACCGCAGAAACAGGATCAGTTCTTGCCGCCTGTACGCAAAAAACAGTATATGTCAGCGGAACCACGGTTGGCACAGCGCAAAGCTCAACCGGCAATCAGCCGAGCAGCTTCACCTCATGGGGATTTACAGAAACATTAGAGCTTACCCCTAATATAACCGCATACGGCGGGAATATATATTCCGCCGCGCCGGGGGGCAGCTATCAGACAATGAGCGGAACATCAATGTCATCACCGTATATTGCAGGAGCCTCGGCATATGTTAAGGAGTATCTTAACACAAAGCCGTTCGGTGAGCTTACCGGCATCAACACCGCGGATCTGATACAGCAGCTTCTTATGTCCACAGCCGAGCCTTTGAGAAACCCGATTACTGACGGAGAACAGAGCTTAGGGCTTCCGTATTCACCGCGGCAGCAGGGCGCCGGACTGGTGAACCTTGACAAGGCGGTAACAACTCCTGTTGTACTCTATAACAGTGACGGTAAAACACTTGTAAATCTTGGAGATGAAATAAACAGCAGCTTCCCCTTAAGCTTTACGGCAGGAAATTTCTCCTCCTCTGATATTACCTTTGACACGATTTCTGTTGACGTTATAACCGATGCCGCTGACGGAAATTCTGTTGCCGGCATGAAACGGCTTACGGTAAAAAGCTACACAAATACTCCTATTAAGGTTCCCGCCAATACCGCGCAGACTGTAACAATAAACGTAACGCTTGATGAAGCCGAGCTTGCCGAAAACGCTAAAATTTTTACAAACGGCTTCTACCTTGACGGCTTTATCCGCCTTTCAAACAGCGAATACTCCGTCGGACTTCCGTTTTCCGGCTTCCGCGGCGACTGGGGCGCGGTTCCTATGTGGGACAGCACCGTTTATGACGAGGGCGGCAGCACGCTCTATGCTGTATACGGCGGAAAGACCTATGATTATAAGACGTATATTTCAACAAAAACAGACGGCAAATCGGTACAGCTTGATAAGGGATATTTCATACTGTCCCCCAACGGTGACGGCAAGGCAGATACGATCTCGGCTACCTTCGGTCTTTACCGCGCGAGCAACTCCATACATCTTGACATACTGCAAGATGATAAATCCGTTGTTACGGAAACAAAAAGCGGAAGATATTCTAAATTCAGTACGCAAACGCTTGAGCTGGCGCGGGATCTGAGCGGTCTTGAGGACGGCGAATATACCTTCCGCTTGACAGGCTATGCCGATAACGGAAACGGCGGAACAACTCCGCAGACCCTTGATTTTCCGATTATAATTGACAATACCGCGCCGACAGTTACAAAAACGCTGAGTGAGGACGGAAGTGCTCTTACCGTAAAGGCATCAGACGCAAATTATTTAAGAAGCATAACTGTAAGCTATACCGATACGGACGGTGTTCAGCATTCCGAAACCGTTACGTCGGACAGCGCCCTGACAAGCTATGAGAATACCTTCACACTTGAAAATGCCAATCTCATGACAATTGCTGTTAAAGCGGAGGATTATGCCTATAATACAGTTGTAAGCTATGACATGACAATTCCTGTTAAAGTCAACAACATAACCTCTACAGCCTTCAAGTCTGTGATATCAAATTTAGATGCGGAAACCCGAAGCATTACGGGAGCAATCGGAACCGTGACAAGCAATGGTGTAACAAAAACCTTTGAAGGAAGCTTTGATGAAACCATAACCATTGAAGAAGGTTCAAGCTGCATTATAGGAGTAATCGTCGAAGGGCTCAATGACCCCAATGCCACAATACTGCTTGAATTAAAATAAAGCTTTTATATTAATAAAGCAAGGGTACGCTGTTTAAAAAGCGTACCCTTGCGTTTATGATTATCACTTTGAGTGAGGGAGAGAAATTGGTCTTTAAAATCAATACTCTTTTTCTGTTTTGCTTTCCCATGAAATCTCTTTTTCTGATGTTCTGCGATCTTCCTCATCTGCCTTTTCCGGATTCCGATCATGAGTATTTGTTTCGTTTTTTTCCTTACTTTCGGACTTTATCTCAAAATCCCAGCTATAGTCAGGCTCTTTCTGCTCGCTTTCCGGCCTATTATTGTTTTCGTGGGCTTCAGGCTTTATATATTTTTCCGGTTCATATTTGTTTTCGTATACTTCCGATTTTTCGTCTTTTTCCGGCTCGTATTTATTTTCATATACTTCCGGCTCATAATGTTTTTCCGGCTCATATTTATTTTCGTATACTTCCGGCCCTTTGTCCTTCTCCGGTTCATCAGCCTTTTCGGACACCTCCGGCTTCTCTTCCTTTTCCGGCTCGTCAGTCTTTTCGGACACCTCCGGTTTTTCGTCCTTTTCCGGCTCGTCAGTCTTTTCGGACACCTCCGGTTTTTCGTCCTTTTCCGGCTCGTCAGTCTTTTCGGACACCTCCGG
>JBJEIW010000165.1:0-49949 GCA_051877435.1 Candidatus Ornithomonoglobus sp. | reverse complement strand
TCCTTTTCCGGCTCGTCAGCCTTTTCGGACACCTCCGGCTTCTCGTCCTTTTCCGGCTCGTCAGCCTTTTCGGACACCTCCGGCTTCTCGTCCTTTTCCGGCTCGTCAGCCTTTTCGGACACCTCCGGCTTCTCGTTTCTTTCCGGTTCATCCTCCGCTTCGGGTTCTTCCGGCTTCTCGTTTCTTTCCGGCTCATCCTCCGCTTCGTGCTCTTCCGGCTTCTCGTTTCTTTCCGGCTCATCCTGCGTTTCAGGCTCTTCCTGCTTCTCAGACTTGACAATTTCCGAAGGCTTATTTCCCGGAAGCCATATACTGCCCGCAGTTGCCTTTACTGCATCAGAATTTATAAAACCTGCTTCTTGGCGGATATTCTGGGATGCGCCCTGTTCCGGCTCATTATTTACATGCGTTAACGTACCTGTGCCAATTGCGGCAAGACTGTGTTCTGAATACGAAAAAGCACTGCCTGCTGTCTGATTTACTGTCACTGTTCTATTATTCGGCTGAGCTGTGGGAGCTTCAAATGTATTTTCCTTATGCTGTTGAATTGTTTCCTTCGGGGACTCAGTATTTTTAACCGGAGCTGCTGTAGATGGATTGCTCTCCGTTTCCTTTTGCTTATATTTATCCGCCAGCTTCGTCAGACTGCTGTTAAGTTTCTTACTCTCGTTAATTATTTCAAGCTCTATGCCGCTGTATGTATCGGTCAAATAGCCATGCTCCCTGGCTATATCAAGTATTTCTTCAACGGACTGCTCAGCTCTTTTGTTTTTAACTCCTGCCTCCTCAAAAATTCCCATCCACTCATTATCAGATGATTCTGCGCCTATTATCCGGTCAAAACGGTTTATTTCAAGCTTTATGTTCCGGTCCGCGCCTATACACAGATATGCGACCGGAGTATAGTATGCCTTGTACCCCGACACTCCGAGACATACCGCCAATATAAGACATGCCGCTATCGCCGCATATTTATAAAGACTGCTGTGGGAATGGTATTTTACACTTTGACCTATCCGGTAATTTTGGTTTGCCGCTACAAGGAAATCTCCTTTTTCACTAAGCAGAACCGCGTGAGCGCCGTTAATTTCCGTCACTATGCAATTCATCCGCTCACCCCCTTAAGGTACGGAAAATACTCCCGTATAATTTCATAATCGCCGCTCATAACAAGCACAACAGCTATTATGTAATTTCTATGTCTTTCCAGAAGCTTTCGGTTGATCCCAAAAGTCTCTGTGATAAGCTTGGAAGGTATGTACCCTTTTTCCTTGACGGTTTTCTGCAGCGCGGCATCACTTAGTATATACCTTATAGCGGCCGCGCAGCCTGTTTTTGTCTTTTTCGATTTCGGTGAATTTTTTGCGACATCAAAAAAAGATATTCCTAGCTTTTTAAGCTCATATGTAAGTGTTTCTATTTCATATCTGGCATCGCAGCCGTTCTCTCTTATGTCTGCAATTTCAAATTCTATTGTATTATTGTCATCGTCAATAGATTGCAGCGACGAAAACGGGACTACCTCTTTTTGTCTGTATTCCTGCCGCAGATAATCTACAAGCCGGCGCTTTATCACCATACGCGCAAACGGCAGAAACGCTCCTTTATCCTGAGAATATTTTTGCATTGCCTCGTAAAATGCAAGTATGGCTACTGAAAACTCATCATCCTCATGGGTAATATATCTGCCCAGAGCTTTATTTGCACATGACAAAATAAAGGGTACGTATTCACGTATAAGCTCGTTTTCCGCATCCTTGCTGCTTTGTGACTGTGCAACTCTGTCCTCAATAGTCATATTTTCACTTCACTTTATTCATTTACTATATAATTCGGATCCATGCAAAAAAAATGGGGTATTTTTAAAGATAATACCACATTTTTTCCATGATGTCAAGCTTATCCTTTTTTTCAGTGAAGACCTGCATTGATATTTATTCCATATATATGTAGGAACGGCTTAACCAAGCCGTTCTTGACTGCCCTTTACTTCAACTGGAATGAAGTACAGTCTGTACACTCTACCACTGTCGGATTTGCTTCATGGGTTCCGACCTCAATGGCTGACAGAGAACAGAAATCCTCATCCTTGCAATGATTTCTGCACTGTGTCACTGTGCATTTGATGCTCCTGTTCGGATTACAACTACAACTCATTTTGTGTGTCCTCCCGGATAATACTCTACAATCCAGCCGCAACTGAGTCTATAACCGTTTCGGCTGAATCATGATAATAGAAATGGTTTTTCAGTGCAGTCCGCCGTCTATATTCCGCTCCCGGCGCCGTTGCTTCACAACCTCCCTGCACAATAATAGTATATCCTGTGACGCCTGTTTTATTAATGGTAAATTAATGCATATTATGCCCCCATTACTCTCAGCGCGATAACACTCATATCATCCTTGGCAACATTTTTATTTTTTGACAATGCGGTATCCATAACCTCCTTTGCAAGCTCGTCCATGCTTTCAAACGGCTTTATGATTATATTCCTGAGCCATTCCGTCCGTGATGCCGCATAGCCGGCTTCGGTTATGCCGTCAGTCAGCATGAGTATTACATCGCCCTCGTTCAGACTGATACTCCTGTTATCAAGCCGTATATCTGAAAGTATACCGACCGGAATACTGTTTGAGGACAGCACCTTTACCTCGTCACCGTTTAATATAACTGTTTCCGCGCTGCCTATTTTATAAAGCTCAGCCTTTCCGCTGTACAGATCAATACACAGCAGATCAACCGTTGAAAACATCTCATTATCCATATTAAGACATAACGCTGAATTCAAAATACCCAACGCGGTTTTTACGCTGAATCCCGATTTCAAAAAGCTTGTCAGCAGACGCAGGGTTGCTGTACTCTCATACTTAGCCTCGCTGCCGCTGCCCATTCCGTCCGCGATTATCGCATAGAATCTGCCACCGTCCGTATTAAACACCGTTAAGCTGTCGCCGTTCACGTTCGAATGCTCCTGCGGCAGCTGAAGCACTGATGCCTCAACCGTAAAATCCGGCTTGGAGACGTACCTGCTTAGTCCATCTTCGGTTCTTTCAAATCGTACAGGACGTTTTAAAACCTCGGAAATTATACCCTCAACTGCGTTCTGTCTTATAACCGGCGGAAGCCTCAGATATACCTCACAGCTTCCGCTTGTGCTTTCTATTGCACTGATTTCATAAGGTATTATTCCGAGCTTGTCAAGACCGTCAACAATTTTTTCCTCCTCTGTTTCAAGAAATCTGAAGCCCTCTTCAATATCACCTGCCATACCGTTGAAAAGCTTATTCAGCTCACCGTATTGGGTGGAAATAAGGTTCCTCGTTACAACTGCATCCGACCTTCTCAGCACATCACGCTTATATAGCTCATACACATGATTGATCTCATATATAAACCAATCCGTGCGCACACACCTGTCGCAGAAATTCTCCGGCACATTATCGCTGTTAAGACTGCCGTCCTTCTCTATGATCCCTATCAGTCCCAGAACATTTTTATATGTTCTTCTGAAATCTGTCTGCCAGCACTTTCCGCACAGCTTGCAGCCCTTGCAGACTCTCTCTGCTGTTTCGTCCAATATTATACCCACATCATCGGAATACTTTTTAAGCCTGCCCTCCGAAACCGCCATAAAGCACTCATGAAGGCTTGAAAACGCTTCCCCCGCCTTTCTCAGACGCATCACGAGATACTCTCTCATGCGCAGATTGGGGCTTACCGCTTCAACCTGCATGGACCTTGTGAAAAATGTTCTGAAATATTCATGTACGATATTCGGCGTCAGCAGAAATAACACTGTACCTATAAACGTATCTATCATACCTAACGGTACATCGTAAATATTTTTTATGTATATAAGCGTAACCGCTGTCCCACATATGTACCCTATTGCGCAGCCTATTCTTTTAAAGCTGTTCATAAAGCCCGATAATAACGCGCCAAGGCCGTAAACACCCATCATTATAACCGCATATGAGCCGGACATTGATGCCAGAAAGCCGATGCACAGCCCTGTACAGCCTGCAATCGCAAGTGATGAATTAAGCGCTGTTATAAGCACTGCGTAAACGGAAAATACGCTTGTCAGAGTTACCGGTCCGATGCTTATCCCGTTAAGTCCGGCGATTATAACGCCTACTGTTATCGCCGCGCTTATGTATTCCTCCGCTGTCATTCTGCCTCTGTCAGAAAAATCCGATGCAATTATTCTTGATTTTCTGAATACAATATACATAAGAGCGGATATTATACTTTCCGTAAAAAGCAGAAAAAGGTCGTAAATTCC
The DNA here is from genome assembly GCA_051877435.1 of Candidatus Ornithomonoglobus sp. Classification (GTDB taxonomy): domain Bacteria; phylum Bacillota; class Clostridia; order UBA1381; family UBA1381; genus Ornithomonoglobus. The sequence goes on along the minus strand of JBJEIW010000165.1, from coordinate 45,663 downwards.
GTTGAAGCCCGTAAAAAGCAGCGCGGCGCCGCCTATGAGCACGGACGCGCCGGCGGCTATTGAACGGACTACCTCATCCTCCTTTTTATATATCTTTATGAACAGCCAATAGACAATAAGCGCTATCAGATACTTAGGCACCGCCGCCGCCCCCGCCGTTGTTATTACTCCGATGCACATTGCCGCCAGTCCTATATACGCGATACTTTTATCAAAGGATGCCGCGAAAAACGCTATTCCGAACGGCAGCATCCCCATTGCTGTGGCGCGAGATGCAAGTATCAGCATCAATGACGGCATTATGTCATTAAAAACAGGTATTCTCAGTGGCAGCTTATTGGGCGCAGCTTTTATCTCATTCATCGTTATTTATAGTCCTTTCGTTTATAATATACCTTATTCTAACATATTATACATACATAATTTGTCATATAAGGTTGTCGAATAGCCTAAATCGTTCGTCATAATTCTTAATTTTGGCAAAAAGTATTTACAATAACAAAAAATCGTGATAATATATACAATACAAAAACAAAAGGAGACAATTATGATCAGGATATTGGTATTTTCCGACACTCACGGAAAAATTGACTTATGTAAGCAGGCAATAAAAAACATTCCCTGCGACCTTATTCTTCATGCCGGAGACATCAACAGGGACGTAAGGACACTTATAAAGGAATTTCCCGATAAGGAAATACATTTTGTTCAGGGAAATAACGATTTTTATGACAGTGTCGCGTATGATGATGTTGTCGAAGTCGGCGGCAAGCGGATATTTCTGACACACGGACACAACTACAGAGTAAAATATGAAGCGGATTACCGCACACTTGCCGCGCAGGCAAAGCGCAATAATTGTGATATGGCAGTATTCGGACACACGCATACTGAATACGAGGGTGAGACGAACGGCATCAGGCTTCTGAACCCCGGCAGTGCGCGCTTTGGAAAAACCTATGGTATTATAGAAATTGAAGGCGAAAAAATAAAAACCTGTATTATATGAAAAACCGACGGCGCATTATTCTGCCGTCGGTTCCTTTTTGTATCATTTTTTATTGCTTGCTCCCCACTTAGCCCATGTAGGCGCCGAAACATCGTCCTCCTTCAGCTTGGGCGCGCGTTTCTTTATATTTTCAAGGGTAAGCAGTCCCTCGTGCGAGCAGTTCCTTTCAAGACCCTTATGTATGAACTCCGCGCACTTATCCTCCATTCCCTTGCCATAATAGCCGAGCGCCGCAAGGAAACAGCAGTGAACATAATTATCACGCTCAAGATTACCTTCAAACACAAGGAAGTCCGGCAGCGATACGGCAAAATAATCTATCTCCGGCTTATCGTCTATATGCTCCTCAGCGTAATTGATAAGCGTGTTGCAGCCGCCTATGAGATTTTTCTCATCTCCAAGTCTGCCGTACGCCATTGTTCTGAAAAAGTACATATCCGGAGGGGTATCATTGTAATAACGCATTGAGCTGAGATTGAACTCTCCTTTTGTGGCCTTTTTATAATATTCAATAGAATCTATCTTATCCACATTCTCATAGGCAAGCCCAAGCATATAATACACATCGTTATCCATACTGTTTATCAGCTTGCCTTCTCCGAGATTTTCGGGATAATGCAGCGCTTCCTCAAGATGAGCTATCGCGTCCTCATAATCACCGTCAAGCACAAGCTCGCGCGCAATACCCATATGAGCGTATTTGTACTGATAGCTTATCTTTCCTTCTCCGCCCTCCCACGGGTGAAACTTGTGACGCTTTATTGCCCGCAGCGCAAATTCATAATACTTTTCACAGTTCATGAGCGTGATATATTCCGTAAACAAATCATCACGACTCTCAACAAGCTCTATATGGTCTACCATATCCTTTAATCTCTTTTTTATAGGCCAGTTTGAAAGCTTTCTAAGCAGATCAAGCTCATAATATATCCTCGAATCATCCGGCGCGTTTCTGAACGCTTTCTCCATGAGCTTCAGAGCCTCATCCGGGTCGTTCAGCTTGTTGTAGGTTGCGATTGCCAGATTCCTCAGTATTGCGCTGTTTTTCGGCTCTATTTCAAGAGCGTTTTTCCAGAGCTTTATAGCCTTGAACCATACACCCTTGTCATAGTACAGATTACCGAGTGCATACCGCGCAAACGCATCCTCAGGGCTGTTCTCAATAGCATAATTAAGAACCATAATATCCTGCAGACGGTTCGGGAACGCGTATGTTTTCCGACACTTTGCCGCTCTTTCAAGCTCCACGCTGCTGTCTGAACAATATGCCATATAATAGTGCAGCATCGGTTTATCATCCTCCGCAATCAGCGCAAGTACATTTGCCGCATCACCCATTAGATTTGCCTCAGCATAGCAGATTGAAAGCTCCAGATAATTCTGTAAGCTGCCCCGCATAAGGCGCGTAAGCTCATAAAGCTTATCATAATTCTTTGACAGCAAAAACATCTCATATCTTGCTCCGAAGTCAAGCGGATCCAACTCTATCGAATGAGCTGTAAAGGCTATTGCCTCCTCAATTCTTTCCTCATGCCTCAATAACGCGGATCTCAATGTTCTCGCCCTCATATTATGCGCGCCGCGCGCCAATGACTTATCCACAAATTCCAACGCCCTTTTAAAGTTATCAAGCTTTGCGCTCACGCATGCAAGCTGATAAAAGCCCTTATCCTGCATTTTTCCGTCCCATGTGGCTTTATAGAAGGCATCATACGCCTCCTCATACCGTTTCTGCATCTTTAACGCAAGACCGAGATTATAATACGGTTCACAGTCATACGGGTTGGGATTCAGATATGTCGCGCGCTTGATAGCATTTCTGAAATGCTTTTCAGCCTCGTCAAACAAACCCTTTTTGTAAAGTATCTTTCCGTAACCATTGTTTAATCTTATATCAAGAGGATCACGTCTTAATCCTTCAAGATAATATTCCTCCGGTCTGCGCGTTGCATGGCGATACTGCTCAAGATGAACCGCAGTAAGATAAAGCTCCTCCAATGACGCAATATCCTTCGGCGCTCTTGCCGCCTTTGCAGGCTCCGGAGTTTTTCCATGAAACTCGCCCTCCGGTGTATATTTTAATAATATGTTATCATTTTTTTCCTTTATAACAAGAGTGAGATCGGTTGCCTCATCCTCATTTTCAAGCTCGATCCACTTATCAAACCCGTTCTCAGGATCAAGAGTTACGGTCTCTTTTATATAGGGAGCCTTCGCCTTAGCGCCCGAAAGCAGAACGCTCACCTTGATCTGCGCCGGAGCATAGAGCATTATATGCGCTTTTTCGTCCTCAACCTCCAGATTTGCCATAACCTCAAGCGATGCGTTCTTTACCGCGCCGATATTCTTATACGGCATAAAATACTGCTTAAAGGTCTTTTCCTCATACGGCATAAGAAATGTAAAATCCGGCTGATTATCCGTGAACACACCTGTCATAAGCTCAATATACGGGCCGTTTTCGTCTGTCAGATTCCTATCCCATGCCTTGCCGAAATCACCGCAGCCCCATGTCCACTGCTTTTTACCCGGCGAAACGTGATGATCTGCAATGTGCATAAGTCCGGCATTTACACCGTAATCATAATTTCCCACAAAATCATAATCCGAATGATAAGCCATGTATGAGGTGGGAACGGGAATATTTTTATATCTTGATATATCAACGCCCTCGCTGTAGTCCATGTTATAATATGTACCGGTTGCTATCGGAAACTTTGATACTCCGCGCTTACCATGATCCATAACCGCATGAACATCCGGCGGGAATATTGACTGTGTATTCTCATTTACAGCTACCGCGGGATTTGCCCACCATAAGAAGGTCTGCGGAATTTCCGTAGGATTATACAGCTTACCATTTATTTCAAGATATGCCTTATCAGGATAAAGCGTAAAGCCTGCCATACCCTTTGTATGATACATATTTTCAATTTCACCGCACCATACGGTTACCGAGCCGTCCTCATTATGCCGAATATCATAGTCAACACAGTCAAAGGTTGACGGACGGTGATGCTGCGGCCAGTTGAACTCTATTCCGCCCGAAATCCACGGACCCGCAAGCCCGACCAAAGCCGGCTTTATTACCTCGTTATAGTATACGGCATCATAGCCGTTTGTCTTGTCATACATTCTCTGAATCCTGCCGCCTAATTCCGGCAAAATCATAATTTTAAGATATTTATTTTCAAGGAATATCGCGATATATTCCTTATCAACCTTTTCATCGCTGACTCTCTCCGTCACGGGATGAGGATATACCTTTCCCGAGCTGCCCTGATAAACTCGCTTTTCAAGAAACATAGGGTGCCTGCACGGCTCCTCCGTTTCATAGGTAGGTATTACCACGCGCTCCTGCGTTACCTTAACTTCATCCATTTATATTATCTCCTTATTTAAAAGCTGCTGCTTTCCATATACTTCTTCAATTAGTATATCACATAAAAGCCAAATCCGCAACCTAAAAAAGAAAAAAACACATCGCGCGGCGCGCTTACGCCATGCAATGTGTTTTTTTTTACTAAATTTAGTCAACGAGTTCAAGAATTGCCATCTGAGCTGCGTCACCGCGGCGCTCGCCAAGCTTATAAATTCTTGTATATCCGCCGTTTCTGTCGGCATACTTCGGAGCGATTTCGCTGAACAGCTTTGTTACAACGTCCTCCTTAGTGATGAATGCCAATGCCTGACGGCGTGCTGCAAGTGTGCCCTTCTTACCAAGAGTAATCATCTTTTCAGCCATGCTTCTTGTTTCCTTGGCGCGTGTTACTGTTGTAGTAATCTTACCGTTCTCTAAGAAGCTTGTAACCTGGTTACGAAGCAGTGCTCTTCTCTGATCTGTGGGCATACCCAATTTTCTCTGTCCCGGCATAACCGTACCTCCTTCTCTACGCTAGACAAAACCTATGGTTTTGCTGTGCTGCAAATGATATATGCTTCGCAGCATCTCATTTGTTCACTTAATCTTCTTCTTTCTTAAGGTAAAGACCTAATCCATTCAATTTGCCTATTACTTCTTCAAGCGACTTTCTTCCGAGGTTTCTTACCTTCATCATGTCTTCCTCCGACTTGTTTGTAAGATCCTCTACATTGTTTATACCTGCGCGCTTTAAGCAGTTGTATGAACGAACCGAAAGGTCGAGCTCCTCGATAGTCATTTCGAGAACCTTTTCCTTCTTGTTTTCTTCCTTCTCTACGATAATTTCCGTATTCTTCGCATCCTCTGAAAGATCTACGAACAGGAGCAGAAGCTCATTCATGATCTTGGCTGCAAGCGATACGGCATCATCAGGCTTGATTGTACCGTTAGTCCATACTTCAACAGTCAGCTCCTCGCGGTCTGTATACTGACCGACGCGGACATTGTCAACTGTGTAATTAACCTTAGTTACAGGTGTGTAAATAGAGTCAACCGGAATTACACCTATAACCGGCTGAAGCTCAAGCTTGTTCTTTTCCGCAGAAACATAGCCTCTGCCCTTGGACAATGTGATTTCAGCATACAATCTTGCATCTGAATTCAACGTAGCGATATGCAGATCAGGATTGAAAATCTCAACGTCACTGTCACATTTGATATCGCCGGCTGTAATTTCCTGCGCGCCCTTTGCGTCGATGTAAACAGTCTTTACTCCATCGCTATGAAGCTTTACCGCCATCTTCTTGAGGTTTAGAATGATTTCCGTAACGTCCTCAACCACACCCGGTACCGTTGAAAACTCGTGCTGTACACCGTCAATCTTGATTGATGTGCAGGCAGCGCCCGGAAGTGATGATAACAGAATTCTTCTGAGTGAATTGCCGATTGTTGTGCCGTAGCCTCTTTCAAGCGGGCTTACAACAAACTTACCGTATCTTCCGTCTTCACTCAATTCTACAACTTCAATATTCGGCTTTTCCATTTCTATCATATCGGAACCCTCCTTCTTAAATTAACCGGCTGCCCGGCAGCCAATCTAAACATTATATTCATTCCACTTACCGAGGGTAACGTGTTATCCGCACCGCCGCTTGCGCGGCTGTACGGAATATTGCACAATGGTTTTGTATATAAGATATATACCGACCCGTGCAAAGGCGTTATTATTTTGAATAAAGTTCGACAATAAGGTGTTCCTCAACGTCGTAATCAATGTCTTCTCTGTCAGAAAGCTGAAGTACTCTTCCCTCAAGCTTATTCTTGTCCATGCTGAGCCACTTCGGGATTACTCTCTTTTCGTTTGTCTCAACAATTTCCTTCATTCTTGCGTTGCCCTTGCTCTTTTCTCTTACAGCAACAACATCACCCGGCTTAACAAGGTATGACGGAATATCTACCTTCCTGCCGTTTACAAGAATGTGACCGTGATTAACGATCTGACGCGCTTCCTTACGTGTATTTGCAAGGCCGAGTCTGAATACTACGTTGTCAAGTCTTGATTCGAGAATCTGAAGAAGATTCTGACCTGTAATGCCTTCCTGCTTCGTAGCCATTACATAGTACTTTCTGAACTGCTTTTCCAATACACCGTAGATAAACTTAACCTTCTGCTTCTCGTTGAGCTGAATACCGTATTCTGACTGCTTTCTTCTTGACTGCTTCGGGTTTCTGTTTGTAGTCTTGTCATAACCCATAACTGACGGTTCTATGCCGAGAGTCTTACATCTCTTAACGATCGGCTGCATATTTCTTGCCATGCTTTTAACCTCCTATACAATACACTAATCAGACTCTTCTTCTCTTCGGCGGTCTGCATCCGTTATGCGGGATCGGTGTTACATCCTTGATCATTGTAACACTGAGACCTGTTGCCTCAAGAGCTCTGATTGCCGCTTCACGGCCTGCGCCCGGTCCCTTAACGTAAACCTCAACGGTCTTCATTCCATGCTCCTTAGCAACCTTTGCCGCTGTCTCTGCAGCTGTCTGCGCAGCGAACGGAGTGCTCTTTCTTGAACCTCTGAAGCCAAGACCACCTGCGCTTGCCCATGAAATTGCATTTCCGGCTGTATCAGTGATTGTAACTATTGTATTATTAAAGGTTGAGCGGATATGAGCTGCACCCTTTTCAACGTTCTTTCTATCACGACGACGTGTACGTGTAGTTTTCTTTGCTACTTTAGCCATTTACGAGTCCCTCCTTAATTATTTCTTTTTACCTGCAATTGTCTTCTTCGGACCTTTGCGGGTTCTTGCATTATTCTTTGTGTGCTGTCCTCTTACAGGAAGGCCCTTTCTGTGTCTGATGCCGCGGTAGCAGCCGATTTCCATCAGACGCTTAATGTCCAAAGCAACCTGTCTTCTCAGATCACCCTCAACTGTGTATTCACTGTCAATAACTTCACGAAGTGAGTTTACTTCTTCGTCTGTAAGGTCCTTTACTCTTGTATCCGGATTAACGCCTGTCTGAGCGAGTATCTTCTGACTGCTCTTGAGGCCTATTCCGTAGATATAAGTAAGACCGATTTCAACTCTCTTCTCTCTTGGTAAGTCAACACCTGCTATTCTTGCCATACTTTTCTACACCTCCATTAAAGATATCATCAAAAAATTATAGTGTTGTTTGTTGTGTCTGCGGCTCCCACGCTTATCGCGCAGCGAGCCTTTTTAATTAAAGCAACTGCTTAACCCTGCTTCTGCTTATGCTTTGGGTTTTCACAGATTACCATAATCTTTCCTTTTCTCTTAATAACCTTGCACTTTTCGCAAATAGGTTTTACTGACGGACGTACTTTCATTTTACTACCTCCACTAATATTACTTAGAACGCCATGTTATTCTGCCTCTTGATAAGTCATACGGACTCATTTCCATAGTGACCTTATCGCCCGGGAGAATCTTGATGTAGTTCATTCTCAGTTTGCCTGAAATATGTGCCAGAACACGGTGACCATTTTCAAGCTCTACTCTAAAGTTTGCATTTGGCAGCGTTTCCACAACTGTGCCTTCAACTTCAATAACGTCATCCTTAGCCATTTTATATACTCCTTTACGAGTTCAGAAATCTGCGGATCATATAATTCTCAAGCGATCCGTCGGCAAGCCCTGCCGCGATTTCTTCTGATATATTATAACTTCCCTGAATGTGCTTGAATTTCTTCTTTTTAGGATTTTCAAGCTTGCGTATTGCACCGTCTGCAACATATACGTAATTACCATCGGTACGAACAACAACATATGCCGTGCCGTTATCACGTCCGGCAATTGAGCGCACCATCTGTCCAACGCGAAATTCCATAGGTACCTCTTACAGCGTGAGAATCTCACAGCCCTCACGAGTTACAACAATGGTATTCTCATAATGAGCAGCCAAGCTTCCGTCTCTTGTAACAACAGTCCAGTCGTCGTCGAGTACCTCGACCTTATAACTGCCCTCTGTTATCATAGGCTCTATCGCCAGCGTCATTCCCGCTGCGAGCTTCAGACCTCGGCCTGCTTTACCGAAGTTCGGTACCTCCGGCTCTTCATGAAGCGAGCGTCCGACCCCGTGACCTACAAGGTCACGCACAACCCCGTAACCGAAGGATTCGGCATACTGCTGAATTGCCGCTGAAACATCGCCCAGCCTTGCGCCGTGCTTCACCATTTTGATTCCCTCAAAAAAGCTCTGCTTCGTTACATCAATAAGCTGCTGCGCCTCCTTGCTGATTGCTCCTACTGCAAAGGTTCTTGCCGCGTCTGAGTGCCATCCGTCAAGAATACAGCCTGTGTCTATGCTTATGATGTCGCCGTCCTTGAGAACTCTGTGTGATGAAGGTATTCCGTGAACTACCTCATCGTTTACCGATGCGCATATTGTTCCGGGGTAGCCTTCATAATTCAGGAAATTCGGTGTGGCGCCATGTTTCTTATAAAAATTGTATGCGATCGTGTCAAGCTCCTTTGTTGTTACTCCCGGCTTGATTTTTTCTTCAAGCACATCGAATAACTCCCTTGTGAGCGCGCACGACTTACGCATTTTTTCAATCTGTTTGGCAGATTTAATGGATATCATCAAATCACTCCAATTTATTAATCAGCTAAGCCAAGAGCCTTTGCAACATTTGCTGTTGTATCCTCCAAAGCCTCTTCGCCCTTTGCAACAGCGAGGATGCCCTTCGCTGCATAGAAATCCTTTATCGGCTCTGTCTGCTCATGGAAAATGTTGAGTCTGTTCTGGATAGTTTCCGGAACATCGTCCTTTCTCTGAATAAGCTCTCCGCCGCAGCTGTCGCAAATTCCTTCTTTTACAGGCTTCTTGAAAATGATGTTATACGGTGCTCCGCACTTTGAGCACTCACGGCGCGATGAAAGTCTTTCAATTATCTTATCGTCCGCAACGTCAATAAGGAGTACCTTGTCAATTTCTACGCCTGCCTCGTCAAGCGCGACTGCCTGAGCTGTTGTTCTCGGGAAACCGTCAAGTATGAATCCCTTTTCACAGTCCGGCTTTGCAAGCCGCTCTTTAACTATCTTTACAATGACATCGTCCGGTACGAGCTTGCCTTCATTAATATATTTCTCTGCAAGCTTGCCGACCTCTGTCTGCTCTTTTATAGCGGTTCTCAGCATAACACCTGTTGAAATAGTGCTGATGCCTAACTTCTTTTCAAGAATTTCTCCCTGCGTACCCTTACCTGCGCCCGGAGCTCCCATAAGAATTAACTTCATAGTTTTCCTGCCTTTCTCAGCATTTCGCTGAAGCCTTTACACTAACCTCTGAACTATCTATATAACCGCTTGGATCTGCACATTGGAAATGCCGAAAACATTATATTCAATGCTCCGGCGCTTCCGTGCACAAACCTTATTTTTAATTATTCAAGGAATCCCTTATAGTGACGCATTATCATCTGGGATTCGATCTGCTGAACTGTTTCAAGCGCAACACCAACCATGATAAGGAGCGATGTACCGCCTATCTGGAGTGAATTGTTGCCCGTAATGCTGCCGATGATGATCGGGAGCACCGCGATAATACCAAGGAACAGTGAACCGATAAGGTTCAGTCTTGATGTTATTCTTGAGATAAAATCGCTTGTCGGCTTACCCGGTCTGATACCCGGAATATAACCGCCGCTCTTCTTAATGTTATTCGACATTTCAATCGGATTGAACTGAATTGTTGAATAGAAGTAAGTGAAGAATATTATCAACAGGAAGTAAAGAACACCGTATATACATGTTGTCCAGACAGGACCTGTTGATGATAAGCAGTTGAGTATTGTACCGCCGACACCCGACTGTGGAACATTGCCGCCGTTTAACAAGCTTACGATTGTTGACGGGAATGCCATGATTGATGAAGCGAAGATTATCGGCATAACGCCGCCCGCTGCAACCTTTATCGGTATATTTGTACTCTGACCGCCGTACATCTTTCTGCCGACAACACGCTTAGCGTACTGAACGGCAATTCTTCTCTCAGCATTTGTGAAGAATACAACCAATGTTATAGCAGCGATTGCTACCACAAGGATCACAAGCGCCTCTACAATACCCATTGCGCTGTAGCTTGTTCCCTTAACGTATGTGTTGAACACTGCCTGAGCCGCTGACGGGATTCTTGAAACGATACCGGCAAAGATGATCATTGATACACCGTTGCCAAGACCCTTCTCCGTAATCTGCTCACCGATCCATACGATAAACGCTGTGCCGGCTGTGAACGTCAATACGATTACAAAGAATGTAAGAACACTCGGGTTTGTGATCGCGCTGCCCATGTTGTACAGCGTTACATACAAGCCCGCGCCCTGGATAAACGCAAGCACGATACCAAGGTAACGCGTGATCTTATTGATCTTCTTTCTTCCTTCGAGACCTTCCTTCGCCAGTCTTTCCAGCGACGGAATAGCTACTGTGAGGAGCTGTATGATAATTGATGCGTTGATGTACGGTGAAACACCCATTGCAAGCACTGTGGCATTTCTGAAAGCGCCGCCGGTGAAGGTATCGAACAGGTTGAACAGGTTCATACCGCCGCCGCTGCTTGTAAGGAACGCATCCATTGCATCCTTACTCAGATACGGTACCGGAATATGGGCACCGAATCTGAATACTATAAGCATGAAAAGTGTGAAAATGATTCTGCGTCTTAAATCAGGAATTTTCCAAGCGTTTCTGATTGTATCGAGCATCTTACATCACCTCGACCTTTCCGCCTGCCTTTTCTATTTTTTCTTTAGCTGATTCGCTAACCTTTGCTACCTTAACGGTAACCTTCTTTGTAACCTCGCCTCTGCCGAGGAGCTTAACGCCGTCGAGCTCCTTGCTGATGATTCCCTTTGCGAGTAATGCCTCAGCCGTTACCTCGTCGCCGTCATTGAATTTGTCGAGTACCTCAACATTTACCGCTACGAACTTCTTAGCAAATTTGTTGTGGAAGCCGCGCTTTGGTAAACGTCTGTACAACGGCATCTGACCACCCTCGAAGCCCGGTCTTACGCCGCCGCCGCTTCTTGCCTTCTGACCCTTCTGACCTCTGCCTGAAGTCTTGCCGACGCCTGAACCGATACCACGACCGATAATCTTCTTTCTGTGAGTTGAGCCTGCCTGTGGCTTCAATTCTTCAAGTTTCATTCGCTGCACCTCCCCGCTCAAATTTCTTCTACTGTTACAAGGTGTGATACCTTGTTTATCATTCCTCTGATCTCCGGTGTGTCATTCTGTTCAACAACCGAGCGGATCTTCTTAAGGCCGAGAGCTTCGACAGTCTTGATCTGATCCTGCTTTCTGCCGATCGTGCTCTTAACCAAAGTAATCTTTAATTTAGCCATTACTTAACCATTCCTTTCTGTTAATCAGTATAGAGTTCTGCTGAATTCCTTACCATTAACCTCTGATCTGGTCAACAGTCTTGCCGCGAAGCTTTGCAACTTCTTCTGCACTCTTAAGATTTGCAAGGCCGGCAATAGTTGCATTAACAACGTTACGCTTGTTGTTTGAACGTAAGCTCTTTGCTCTGATATCCTTAATACCTGCAAGCTCTAAAACAGCACGCGCTGCGCCGCCTGCGATAACACCGGTACCTTCTTTAGCCGGCTTAAGGAGTACAGTACCTGCGCCTGAAACACCTGTAACCTCATGCGGAATAGTTGTACCAACGAGCGGAACTCTTACGAGGTTCTTCTTTGCAGCCTCAATACCCTTTCTGATAGCCTCAGGGATTTCAGCAGCCTTACCTGAACCGCTGCCTATAATGCCGTTACCGTCGCCGACAACGACCAATGCGCTGAATCTCATTGTACGTCCGCCCTTAACTGTCTTTGAAACACGGTTAATTGCAACAACGTTTTCTTCAAGCTCCATGTTTGTAGCGTCAATTCTTTCAGTCACTTGTTTGCCCTCCTTCTTTAGAATTCCAAGCCGCCTTCTCTTGCGCCTTCTGCAAGAGCAGCAACTCTACCGTGGTATACATATCCGCCTCTGTCGAATACTACTTCCTTGATACCGGCAGCAATAGCCTTCTCGGCGATTGCCTGACCGACAGCCTTAGCACCCTCAGCGTTTGATCCGTTACCCTCGAAGCCCTTTTCCAAGCTTGATGCTGCAACGAGTGTTACACCGTTAACATCATCTATTAACTGAGCATAGATATGCTTTAAGCTTCTGAATACGTTAAGACGAGGTCTCTCCGCAGTACCGGAGATGTTCTTTCTTACTCTGTAATGACGCTTGATTCTAGCCTTATTTTTGTCTTTATTCTTTATCATTATAAGAACACTCCTTTCAATTATTTCTTCTTGCCGCCTGCTTTACCTTCCTTGCGTCTGATGTGCTCATCAGCGTACTTGATACCCTTGCCCTTATACGGCTCAGGAGCTCTGAAGCTTCTGATCTTTGCGGCAACAGCACCAACGCGCTCCTTATCAGCACCCTTTACAAGGATCTGGTTCGGCTGCGGGGCTTCAATCGTGATACCCTCCTCCGGAGTATACTCAACCGGATGTGAATAACCGAGCGTAAGATTAAGTGTCTTACCCTTCATTGAGCATCTGTAACCAACACCGTTGATTTCAAGAGCCTTTGTGAAGCCTGTTGTTACACCGATGATCATGTTGTTTACAAGAGTTCTTGTAAGACCATGAAGTGATCTGTGCAGCTTGTCATCTGACGGACGAACGATTGTGATTGTATCGCCTTCGATAACAACCTTCATCTCCGGGTGAAGTGTTCTTGTCAAAGTTTCCTTTGCGCCCTTAACTGTGATAGTATTATCATCAGCTACGTCTACCTTTACGCCTGCCGGAATTGTGATCGGCAGTCTACCTATTCTTGACATAGGATTTTCCTCCTTAACTTAAATTCTCTCTGCATTAAGGCTTATGACCTCATGCAGGTTTTCAGTTATTATATATTAATTATATTAATAAACTATGTTTTTGGCTGCGATTACCAAACGAAGCAAAGAACCTCGCCGCCGATGTGCTCACGGCGTGCAGCCTTGTCTGTCATGATACCCTTTGAAGTTGATACGATTGCTGTACCCAGACCCTTCAAAACTCTCGGCATCTCCTCAGCGCTTGCGTAATATCTGAGACCCGGCTTTGATACTCTCTTAAGTCCCGATATTGCCTTTTCGCCTGTCTGGCTGTATTTTAATGTTATTCTGATAACGCCCTGCTTGCCGTCCTCGATAACCTGATAACCCTTTATATAACCTTCGTTAGCGAGAATCTCTGTGATTGCAACCTTCATCTTTGATGCCGGACAATCTACTGTTTCGTGCTTTGAAGTGTTAGCGTTTCTGATTCTTGTAAGCAAGTCTGCGATAGGATCAGTGATCTGCATTATAAGTTTACCTCCTTCCACGGTGAAAGCGTTTTCACCGCTGACGTGTTTCGAACACTATTTGTTCTTCTATCTTAATTCGGGGTTTTAGCAGTCCTTTAAGGACCTGCAATTTACCAGCTTGCCTTTCTTACACCCGGGATCTGACCCTTGTAAGCGAGCTCTCTGAAGCAGATACGGCAGATGCCGAACTTGCGAAGATATGCGTGCGGTCTGCCGCAGATCTTGCATCTTGTATAAGCCTGTGTTGAATGCTTAGGCTTTCTCTGCTGTTTAACCTTCATAGATGTTTTTGCCATGATTTGTTCCTCCTTCTATGATTACGACTGGAACGGAGCGCCAAAGAGCTTCAAGAGCTCGCGTGCTTCCTCATCTGTCTTTGCAGTTGTTACAAAGTTGATGTCCATACCTCTGATCTTATCGATCTTATCATAGTCGATTTCAGGGAAAATAAGCTGTTCCTTGATACCGAAGGAGAAGTTTCCTCTTCCGTCAAAGCCGTTAGCGCTTATACCTCTGAAGTCACGTACACGCGGCAGAGCTACGTTGAACAATCTGTCCATGAACTCATACATCTTGTCACGTCTTAAAGTAACCTTTGTACCGATTACCATACCCTCTCTGAGCTTGAAGTTAGCTACTGACTTCTTTGCGCGAGTGAGAACCGGCTTCTGACCTGTGATTGCGGCGAGATCGCCTGTAGCAGCGTCAATAACCTTCGAGTTCTCCTTAGCCTCGCCAAGACCGATGTTTACCGTGATCTTAACGAGCTTCGGGATCTGCATTACACTCTTGTAACCAAACTTACTCATGAGAGCCGGTGCGATTTCCTGATTGTATTTATCCTGTAATCTACTCATTGTTTAAGTGTACCTCCTCTCATCAATCGTTGAATGTCTCGCCGCACTTCTTGCAGTAACGAGCCTTTGAGCCGTCCTCAAATACCTTGATTCCTACTCTTGCCGGCTTACCGCACTTGGGGCAGACTCTCATAACGTTTGATGCGTCGATCGGCATTTCCTTATGAATTATACCGCTCTCCTGACCCTGCACTCTCGCCTTCTGATGCTTTGACGCGATTGCAACGCCCTCTACGATAACCTTGTTGGCTGAAGGAATGGCTGTAACAACCTTACCCTCCTTGCCCTTATCCTTACCGGCGATAACTACTACGGTATCGCCTCTCTTTACATGCATTTTATTCATTTCCGACTTCCTCCTGTAATTAAAGAACTTCCGGAGCCAATGAAAGAATCTTCATGTATTCTTTATCTCTGAGCTCTCTTGCAACCGGTCCGAAAATACGAGTACCTCTCGGGTTCTTATCGTCTCTTACGATTACAGCTGCATTTTCGTCGAATCTGATATATGAACCGTCAGCGCGCTTTGACATGTTAACTGTTCTGACTACAACTGCCTTAACCACGTCGCCCTTTTTAACAACGCCGCCTGGTGTTGCCTTTTTAACGCTGCAAATAATTTCATCGCCAACAGCTGCATATCTCTTCTTTGAGCCGCCCATAACACGGATACACATAACTTCCTTAGCACCGGTGTTGTCGGCAACCTTCAAGCGTGTCTGTACCTGAATCATTATGAAATCCTCCTTCCGAAATAGCTTACTTAACCTTTTCTACTATTTCTACCAATCTCCATCTCTTATCCTTTGAGAGAGGTCTTGTTTCCATTACCTTTACCTTATCACCGATCTGGCATTCATTATTTTCATCATGAGCCTTCAGCTTATAAGTGTTCTTTACGATCTTGCCGTAAAGCGGGTGCTTTTTATTCTCTTCGATAGCTACTACGATAGTTTTTTCCATCTTATTGCTGACTACCGTGCCTATCTTAACCTTACGTCTGTTTCTTTCCACAGAAAAGTGCCTCCTTTCAAGCAATCTGCACTGCCGTAATTAGTCTTCACGCTCGTTAACTACTGTAAGAATACGAGCAATAGTCTTCTTAACTTCAGTAATTCTCTTCGGGTTCTCTAACTGGTTTACTGCCTTCTGAAAACGCAGATTGAAGAGCTCTTTTTTATAATCCTGAAGCTTCACTTCGAGCTCAGCGGTTGATAAATCTCTGATTTCGTTTATTTTCATTACTGCTCACCATCCTCACGCTTAACAAACTTACACTTGATCGGGAGCTTGTGCATGGCAAGACGCATAGCCTCACGAGCAACTTCCTCTGAAATGCCGTCCATCTCGAACATGACTCTGCCCGGCTTAACTACTGCTACCCAGTACTCCGGAGCACCCTTACCTTTACCCATTCGAACGCCTGCCGGCTTAGCTGATACCGGCTTGTCCGGGAATATCTTTATCCAGACCTTACCGCCACGCTTGATATATCTTGTCATAGCGATACGGGCTGCTTCTATCTGTCTTGATGTTATCCACGCCGGCTCAAGAGCTACAAGACCGTATGTTCCGTTTGTAACCTTGTTGCCGCGAAGAGCCTTACCCTTCATTCTGCCGCGCATAACTCTTCTGAACTTAACTCTCTTAGGTATTAACATTACTGCTTACCTCCTTTTGAGTCATTATTTCTCGGGCGTCTATCGCCGCCTCTGCGGTTGTTTCTGTCACCGCGACGACGGTTACCGCCCTCACGGCGCTTATTGTTTTCCTTAGCCTGAGCTTCAGCTTCCTTCTTTCTGCCCTCGGCAACGTTTAAGATCTCACCCTTGTAGATCCAAACCTTAACGCCTAAGATACCGTATGTTGTCTTTGCCTCAGCAAAGCCGTAGTCGATATCAGCGCGGAGTGTCTGAAGCGGAATAGTACCTTCATGATACTGCTCTGTTCTTGCGATTTCAGCGCCGCCTACACGACCTGAAACTGCGGTCTTGATACCCTTTGCGCCAAGTCTCATAGCTCTGCCCATAACCTGCTTCATTGCGCGTCTGAATGAAATACGGTTCTCAAGCTGCGCTGCGATGTTCTCAGCAACGAGCTGCGCGTTTGTATCAGGGCTCTTTACCTCCATGATGTTTACGTTTACAGTCTTGCCTGTAAGCTTTTCGATCTGAGCCTTGAGCTTATCTATCTCTGCACCGCCGCGGCCGATGATGATACCCGGCTTTGCAGCATGGATTGTTATAAATACTCTGTTCTGCTTTCTTTCGATACCGATCTTAGCAATACCGGCATTGAAGCAAGTCTTCTTAACAAATTTTCTTATGTTGTAATCTTCAACCAACTGGTCTCCGAACTCTTTCTTACCTGCGATCCATCTTGAGTCCCAGTCCTTGATTACACCGACTCTGAGTCCATGCGGATTAACCTTCTGTCCCATGAGTTAACCTCCTTCTGATTAGTCTTCCAATTCCTTAACCACTAATGTGATATGGCTGGTTCTCTTTAAGATTCTAAAAGCTCTGCCCTGTGCGTGGGGCTGAATTCTCTTTAATGTCGGACCCTGTGTTGCATAGCACTCTGATACTACTAACTTATCACGGTCCATGTTGTTATTATTAACTGCATTAGCTACTGCTGATGCAAGAAGCTTACCAACATATTCACATCCCGACTTCGGTGTGTTCTTCAAGATTGCCTCAGCCACCGTAACCGGCTTGTTTCTGATAAGATCAAGAACAATCTTCACCTTTCTGGATGATATGCGAGCATATTTAACTGTTGCACGTGCTTCCATTAGGAAATCCTCCTTCCAATCGTTTTGGATTGTATTTTACTCTGAAATCTCTTTAACGAATTATTCCCGTTCGAATTATCTTGATGTCTTTGAACCTACATGACCCTTAAAGGTTCTTGTCGGTGCAAACTCGCCAAGCTTATGTCCAACCATGTCTTCGCTTACGAAAACCGGAACATGCTTTCTGCCATCATGAACTGCGATTGTGTGTCCAACCATTTCAGGGAATATTGTCGAAGCTCTTGACCAGGTCTTAACGACCTTCTTTTCGTTAGCCTCGTTCATCGCATCGATTCTTTTCATAAGACGCTCTTCAACGAAAGGTCCCTTTTTAATCGATCTGCTCATTCTCTGTTCCTCCTTTTTACGAACAATATAAGGACAATAATAAAATTACTTGTCGTTTCTTCTCTTAACGATAAACTTGTTTGTGCGGTTCTTTGACTTTCTCGTCTTGAGACCGAGTGCAGGCTTACCCCACGGTGTAACCGGTGCCGGACGTCCGATAGGTGACTTACCCTCACCACCGCCGTGCGGATGGTCGTTCGGGTTCATAACTACGCCTCGAACTGTCGGTCTCCAGCCCATGTGTCTCTTCCTGCCGGCCTTACCGATTGAAATGTTCTCATGCTGCTGGTTGCCTACGATACCGATTGTTGCCTTACAGTTAAGAGCTACAAGTCTTACCTCGCCTGACGGAAGTCTTACCTGACCGTAACCGTTTTCCTTAGCCATAAGCTGAGCGCTCTCGCCTGCTGATCTTACGAGCTGCGCGCCCTTGCCCGGATGAATTTCTACATTGTGGATCAATGTACCTACCGGGATGTCCTTTATGAACAATGCGTTGCCGACCTTAACGTCAGCGCCCTCTCCCGAAACGACCTTCATACCGTCTGTAAGGCCCTCCGGAGCGATTATATATGCCTTAACGCCGTCCTCATACTGAATGAGCGCGATATTAGCTGATCTGTTCGGATCGTACTCGATACCGATAACAGTTGCTTCCATACCGTCTCTCTGACGCTTGAAGTCTATAATTCTGTACTTCTGCTTGTTACCGCCGCCTCTGTGACGAACTGTGATCTTACCTGAAGCGTTTCTTCCGGCATTCTTGTTCTTCTTAGCGAGAAGTGAACGCTCGGGAGTCTTCTTTGTGATCTCAGCAAAGTCTGAAACCGTCATAAATCTTCTGGCAGGCGATGTAGGATTATACTTTCTGATAGCCATTATCCTTTACTCTCCTTATCTATATTACTGGATTTCTTAGTCATTGACGCTTTTGCGTCCCCAAATTACATATCGAAGAATTCGATTGTCTTTGAGTCCGGCTTAAGAGTAACAATAGCCTTCTTCCATGAAGCTCTTCTGCCCTCATTGCGCCCCATTCTCTTAAGCTTGCCCTGGTAGTTCATTGTGTTTACCTTTGCAACCTTAACTCCGAACACTTCCTCAACCGCATACTTGATTTCAAGCTTGTTTACGGTCTTGGGAACCTCGAAAGTGTACTTTTTGATTTCATTGCCTTCTCTGTCAAGCTCAACCTTCATTGACTTTTCAGTGATGATCGGTCTCTTTATGATATCGTATGAATTCATTATGCATACACCTCCTCGATCTTAGCAACAGCGTCCTTTGAAAGAACGATTGCCTTGTGCTTGAGAACATCATAGGTGTTAAGTGTGCCAACGTGAGCCGGTGTAACGTCCTTGATGTTTCTTGATGACTTATAGATATTGTTATCAGCGTCTGCTGTTACAATAAGAGCTGATGTAACATCAAGACCCTTAAGTAATGCAGCGATCTTTGCTGTCTTGATCTCCTCAAGTGAAAGATCCTCAACTACATATACCGCGTAATCGTTATACTTAGCTGTAAGAGCTGACTTAAGAGCCGCTCTCTTAACCTTCTTGTTTATACTGTAGCTGTAGCTTCTCGGCTTAGGACCAAGTGCTACGCCGCCGCCTACCCACTGCGGAGCGCGGATACTACCCTGTCTTGCACGACCTGTACCCTTCTGTCTCCACGGCTTCTTACCTCCGCCGCGAACCTCTGTACGAGTCTTTGTGTTCTGAGTACCCTGTCTCATATTTGCAAGGTGGTTTACGACTACTGTATGAAGAACCGATTCGTTAACCTCAACCGCGAAGATTGCGTCTGAAGCTTCCATTGAACCTGTCTTCTGACCTTCCATATTATATAAAGCCAATTTAGCCATTATTGTTCCTCCTTTCCAAATACCTCTTACGCCTTAACAGCATCTCTGATTGTTACGAGACTGCCCTTAATGCCCGGTACAGCGCCCTTAACAAGAATCAGATTCTGCTCGGCGTCTACCTTTACTACCTCGAGGTTCTGGATTGTAACCTTATCGACACCCATATGGCCCGGTAATACCTTACCCTTGAATACGCGTCCCGGATATGAGCACATACCCATTGAACCCGAAACTCTCTTTGACTTTGAGCCGTGTGTCATAGGTCCTCTGTGAAGTCCGTGCTTCATCGGACCTGCAAAGCCCTTACCCTTTGAAGTGCCGCTTACATCGATCTTGTCTCCGGCCTCAAAAGCGTCTGCCTTAATCTCATCACCTACGTTCAGTCCTGAAATATCGTCAAGTCTGAACTCTCTTAAATACTTCTTGTTGGCTACGTTAGCCTTTGCGAAGTGTCCCTTAAGCGGCTTGTTTACCTTCTTTTCCTTGATATCACCGAAGCCTACCTGAACCGCATCGTAACCGTCTGTCTCTGTCGTCTTCTTCTGAACAACAACGCACGGACCTGCGAGGATAGCTGTAACCGGGATAACCTTGCCGCCTTCTCCAAAGATCTGAGTCATACCAATCTTTGTTCCAAGAATTGCTTTCTTCATGATTTTCCTCCTATTAACAGTTATTGGTTCGCACAAAAGCAAATGCGAACATGACCTGCATCATAACCTTTTTGTGGTTACTGCCGAAATTGTTTTTGCCGTAATAACCTGACCTGATTATTACTTCCGAACTGTGTTTTTACAGCTTTAATTACTTCTGAATTATGCTGATATCAACACCCGCCGGCAAATCAATCTTCATGAGTGATTCCATTGTCTTCTGACCCGGAACTACGATGTCGATCAATCTCTTGTGAGTTCTTCTTTCGAACTGCTCACGCGAATCCTTGTACTTATGAACCGCACGAAGAATTGTGATTATCTCCTTATCTGTCGGAAGCGGGATCGGACCTGAAACCTTTGCGCCTGTTCTCTTTGCGATTTCAACTATCTTCTCAGCGCTCTGGTCCAATACCACATGGTCATAAGCCTTTAACTTGATTCTGATTTTCTGGTTTGCTGCCATACTTAGATTCCCTCCTCATAAAATTTAATTCGTTGCACCTGCACGACAGCTCTTACGAAAAATTGTACACTCTCTCGGGTGTTTCTGTATCACCCTTTTAAAAACCCGTTAAATCCGAAGATTTACGGGCCGTACAAGTCAATTTTCACCACTTTGTTATCCGCGCGTAGTCGGGGCGCAGATCTCCTGCTGTACACACCTATGCCGCAGACTATTCCGCTGCAACCCGCACAGGTATAGCGCACACAGGACACAGACTTAGTGGCTTGACTGCCGCCCGATTTCAAGAATCGGACAATCTCCGCGGAAAAACCGGTATTAACTGATACCGCAACCTCCCGCATCATCGTTTGTCTAGTGTCACAACAAATATATTTTAGCATAGTTATGCCGAAAAGTCAATGTTTTTATAAAAATTCCTCAAAAAAAGTTTAAATAAATTTAACGAAATTTTATATTACTTTTTGTACATTTTCACTATTAAAAAGCCGTCCGGCAGATTTCGCTTTTTAAACGAATCCGCCGGACGGCCCTCTTATACCATTTTCATATAGGTTAATTGATTGTCAACTGCTTGTAAGCCGCCGCCGAAAGCGGTGACGCACCCGCAAACGAATCCCATACGAAGCATTTTAACGTATAGCTTCCGGTTTGTATGCCGTCAATGGCTATATCACTGAAAGCAATTTGATTCTCTCCCGATGACAGAAGCTTTGATGCTGAGATTACACCTGTCATGAGATTATTGCTGTCATAGACTGCAAGCGTTACCGCCGCTGACGTATCCGAAGCGGCTTTATTGTTTATCGTAACCGTCACATCGCCCGACAATACATTATCTGATAATGTCAGACCGCTGTCATCCACATCGGAAATATCACAGTTAAAGCCGCCGCCTACAACAACCGTAACCGAATCCTTTATTTCGCCCTTATCCGATATAATGCTTATTTCAGCCGTTCCCTCAGCCACAGCTGTGATTACACCGTTTTCATTTACAACGGCGGCGTTTGTGTTATCGCTTATCCAGCCGAAAGCACTTGCCTCCGACTTCATAGGCGTTACCGAGTATGCCACCATAAATACATCACTTACCGATTTATTTACTCGCTTTTCCTCGAAGGAAACAACTTCCTCAAGCCCCTGCTCCTCGACCACAACGCTGCACTGCGAGCATATGCCGCCCGAAACCGTTACAGCGGTTATATTTGCCAAGCCGCCGCCTACCGCGCGGATTGTTCCGTTTGTATCCACGGTCGCAACGCTTTCGTCGCTGCTTACCCATACAACGGCTTTATCTGCCGCGCTTACGGGAGTGATTTTCTTTGCAAGCGTTATTGATGCGCCCGGAGCCATTGTCAGCTCATCGCGGCTCAGAAGCATATCTGTCGGCACGGTTCCCGAGCTGTCCGCCGCTGTCGTCTTCATGCTCCTTAAAAGATTGCTTTCAAGCGACGCGTACATAGTGTGCGCCCAGCAGGTGCCCCACTGTCCCTGATCTCTTACCGGACTTACAAGCCCCATTTCTCTGAGGTCATAGCTTGACGGGAATACCGCTCCGTCCGTAAAGGTAACGCTGTTGGCGCCCGCCTTTGTTATACTCGGCACGCTTCCCATGGCTTTTTCATTGTCTGACATAACACTCATCTGATCGGCTTCCCGCTCAATGCGCTCAAGGTAATCAATATAAGCGTCATTTACCGGCAGTCCATTTTCCGCAGCCTGCGAGAGCGTGTAAACCGTGTCGCTCTCATATTCTCTTTCCGCGTTGTCAATTCCCGAGAACAACTGCTCTGAGGATAATGCAAGACCATTGTCCGTGAACGCCTTAATACAGAAATTTGCATTGTCAACATCATATGTCAGGTCATACCATTCCTCACCGTCAGGTCCATAGTAGCTTTCATCGGCGTTAGCTCTTGCGTTACTCGAATATCCGTATACCGGATATTCGCAGTATACATACGAGCACTCTCCCGGAGTATCAAGCTTTACAACTACCGCAAAACGCGTTCCCGCTTTCAGACTTACCGATGTGTTCAGATTAACCGTATGGTATCCCGAGTTTTCTATCACACCCGATGCTGACGGTGTCCACAGCTTTGAAAGCGAAGCGCTGTCCTTATAATCGGTCACAATATATACATCATATGATGTGTTCTTATGATAGGTATAGAAGGACACAGCCTTCAGCTCCTCATCCTGCTCAAGTGTTTTTCCGTTTTCCGGGAACACGTTGGCGGCATATGTGGTATCGTACCATCCGATATATCCCACCGCTCCGAGGGGGTCATACTGATAAATCTTGTTGTAATTGGAGTTCTTCTCCATTCCCGTTACAACCGCATTTGAATCCATGCGTCCCATCTGCGCGTCATAATATGATATATAGAAATATCCTCCGTCTCCGGCATATTCTCCCCAGCTATTTTTGCACAGGAACGCGCCGTTTCCGGGCGGCTGATAAACAAAATTGGATTTTGAATAGTTATCGTCCCAGCCTACAATCGTAACGCAGTGTCCGCCGGAGCTGAGCTCGGTCGGGCTGTAATAGTTAAGCATAGCGCTGTCAAAGTATTTCCAGTCTATATTAAACAGCGTGTACACCGCGCCGTATTCCATAAGCGCCGATTTTATTTCATCATTATCAAGAGGACCTTCCCTTGCGGGCAGCCATTCAACATTCTGAATGTGGTAATCCGCGCCGGTCTTTTTATAGCTTGACGCCGGATTATTGTTGAATGCCGGATACGGGTCATTTTCCTCCAGAACAGCGCCGTCCCAGCGCGCCAGATATGCCGTAGCGATCTGATGATTGCCGCCGTAATTGGTTGTATCCCAATCAAAGCCCAATCCGTCCTCTGCGAAGCTGCTTGTGTTGGTCGCCATGTTCCATTCGGAGAAATTGTATTCCCTGATTTCCTCTGTTTCCGTTACCTCCACTATACATTCCGCGCTCAGTCTGTCAACCTCGGTTGTCGCGGTGATTACCGCCTGACCCTCCTTTAAGCCTGTGACCTTGCCTTCGCTGTCTACCTTCGCCACCTGCTCGTCAGAGCTCGACCATACTATTGCGCGGTTTTTCGCCGACGCAGGAAGAAGTGTGGCAAGAAGCTGATACACACTGTCTTTTTCTATAGATACATACTCAGGTGTTATCATAAGCGCGTTCGGCTTATCGTCAGACGCTGTTGCGAAGCTTCTGATATAGCCCTTGCCTGTACCTGCCGCGTTTTCTGCAAACGCGTAGTAATAGTATTCCGTGTCGGGCGAAAGATTTGAAAGGGCGCAGGCTTCGTCAGCATTTGTCAATACCGTGTACTTTGAGCCGCTGTTAAGCTTGCTCCAATAAACAAAGCCCCTCTCTATAACCTCACTGCCGCCGTCACTCTCAACCTTTGCCGAAATTGCCGCCGAGGTGGATGACGCTACCGACGCATCACCTGTCTGCACCGATGGGAGCTTAACGTCACCCTCAGGCAGCTGAACCCACAGTCCTACTATGCTTGTGCTTTCGGAAACGGTGACGGGAGTTCCGGGCTTATAGCGCTTGCTCGTGTCATCGCCTACCTGCCATCCTCTGAAGCGATAGCCCTCGCGCGGCTCCGGCTCCTCAAGCATAACCGTTCTGCTCTGCGCTCCGCCGCAAGCGTTATAATACTGGTTAAAGCTGACTGTTGTCGTGCTCTCTCCGTCCGCCGCCGTTTCGCTGACGGTAATATCTCTTGAGTATATTGCGTAAAAATCCGTATCGTCCGATATTCTTATTTCCCCTGATTGATATTCATTTTCAAGGGCATGCTTGTTGTCACGCCAGCCGACAGCAGTCCAGCCCTCAAGCGGATACGGCTCGGGCGCGGTTACCACAGCTTCCCTTTCGTTATTCCAAAGAGTTCTGCTTACCGTGTCCTGCAAAACATTCTCACCGGAATAAAATCTTGCTGTTATATCCTTCTTATATATCGCATACAGCGTTGTATTATCGGTCACCGTATACTCCGCAAGAGCCGTCTGCGCATTCTTGTCAGTATTCCAGCCGACAAATTCATAACCCGCTTTCACAGCTGTAGGTGTAAGGTCTGCCTTGTCGCCCGATACTAACGTATCATATGCCTTTGTTGTCCTGCTGCCTCCGTTTGACGCGTAATCATATGTCACCGAAACGCTGTCAGCCGGAGTCTGTATTTCAGACCACATCGCGGTCGCAACAGCATTCCCGGTTAATTTTATTATTTCTCCGCTTTGATATCCTCTTGTCGGATCAGCGTCTACAGTCCAGCCTGTGAAGCTGTAGCCGCTTCTCTGCGGCGCCGCCGCAAGCGTGAAGCTTACCTCCTGAGTATTGCCGAAGCCGTTGATGTACTGCAAAGACGTGTCGGGACGGATCGGGCCGTTTCCGCTGTTTATGTCATAGGAGAGCGTTATAAAACGCTTATACACAGGATAAAAGTATGTGTCTTCACCTATTCTCACTGCTCCGCTCTTATAGCTTGCCGGAGCAGCCTCCGTATCGCTTCTCCAGCCGTCCGTTTCCCAGCCGTCCTTCGGCAGCGGCTCAGGCGCCGTAACAATCGCTGTATCATCATTGTTATACAGCACCGCGTATTGTACGCTCTGCACATCATTTGCTTCATTCATAAACTGAGCCATGACGGTTTTTTTGAATATTGCGTACAATGTCACGTCCTCCGTAACAATATACTGCGTCATACCCTCTGTCGCATTTTTATCCGTATTCCAGCCGACAAACTCATATGTGTCCTTGTAAGCGTCGACGGATAAATCGGCTTTATCTCCTGAATTTACGCTCACTGACGCCGTTGCGGCAGTTATTGAGCTGCCGCCGTTTGCGCTGTAGTCATACGTTACCGTATATGTAACCACCGTGTCCGACTCCCAGACTGCATAAGCGGTTATATTCTCCGATGACTTTATAACATCGCCCGGCTGATGCTTCTCTCCGTTCTTGCTTCCGATCGCCCATGACACAAATACATCCGTATCCTTGGACGGAGCGTCGGCAAGCGTAAACTCAACCTCTGATATATTGCCCGCAGCATTGTAATACTGCTGTTTTGTCTCGCCTTTTATTTCACTGCCGCCGTCGGTATCATACGAAAGCGTTATATCCTTTGAATATACCGCGTAAAAATTCGTTTTTTCCTCAGAGAACTCCATCTCCTCACCGTATATCTCAGGCTCTGCCGCCGTACTGTCGTTTCGCCATCCGAGAGGCTCCCAATCCTTGTAAGAAGAAATCTGAGGGAGAATAACAACACCGGTCGTTTCATTATTGTAAAGGTCCGCAGGTATGGTTGTCTGTATCATTCCGTTTCTTGAATAGAAACGCAGAGATACTGTTTTTTTGAATATTGCATACAGAGTGGTATCCTCAAGAACTGCGTATTCTTCTAATGCTTCCAATGCATCGGGATCGGTATTCCAGCCTACAAATTCATAGCCGCTCTTTACCGCTGTCGGCGTGAGGTCCGCAGGCGAATTATATTTAACTGTCTGCTCCTGCGCGCTTGCCGAGCTGCCGCCGTTTGTTCTGTAATCATATGTAACCTTAACCTCCTCAGGCGGCATCTGCTCCCATTCCGCCTCAAAGCTTGTGCTTTCACTCACGGAAATTGTTTCGTCTGCCTGCACAAGATTCTGATAATTGTCCTGCGAACGCCATCCGGTGAAATAATAGCCCTTTCTCTCCGGCGCGGACGGTGCCGTTATTTCAACAGGGAATGTCACACCGCCGCTGTTCATATACTGATCATATGTCTGTGTCTCAGCCGGCTGAAGCTCTGTTCCGCTTTCATCATTTACCATAAAGGTCATGGTTATTTCATGCGAATATACAGCGAAATAATCGGTATTCTCGCTTATTTCCACTGTACCGTTCGCCTTATACTCAGCTTCTGACGAATCCTTGGCGGACGTCCAGCCGATAAAGGTCCACTCGTCTGTAACGTCCCCATCGGGGAAGGTCACCGTACCCGATGTGTTGTTATTGTATATGTTTATACTTTCGCGCTTCAGCGATGTGCTGTCAGCAGTATAAAAATTCGCTGTGACAGTTTTTACAAATATCGCATACAGGGTTACATCTCCGTTCACCTCATATGACGTAAGCGCTTCCTCCGCGTCCGGATCGGTATTCCAGCCTACAAATTCATAGCCGCTCTTTACCGCTGTCGGCGTGAGGTCCGCAGGCGAATTATCTATAACTGTCTGCTCCTGCTCGCTTGCCGAGCTGCCGCCATTTGTGGCGTAATCATATGTAACCTTAAACTCCTCAGGCGGCGCCAGCTCCCATTCCGCCGCAAAGCTTGTGCTTTCATTCACGGAAATTGTTCCGTCTGCCGACACAAGATTCTGATAATTGTCCTGTGAGCGCCAGCCCGTGAAATAATAGCCCGTTCTCTGTGGCGCAGACGGCACCGTTACGTCAACCGGGAATGTCACGCCGCTTCCGTTCATATACTGCGTATATGTCTGTGTCTCGACCGGCAGAAACTCTGTTCCGCTTTCATCATTTACCATAAAGGTTATTGTTATTTCACGCGAATATACAGCGAAATAATCAGTATTCTCGCTTATTTCCACCGTACTATTCGCCTTATACTCAGCTTCTGACGAATCCTTGGCGGACGTCCAGCCGATAAAGGTCCACTCGTCTGTATTGTCCTCGTCGGGGAAGGTCACCGTACCCGATGTGGTGTTATTGTATATGTTTATACTTTCGCGCTTCATCGACGTGCTGTCAAGAGTATAAAAATTCACCATGACATTTTTTACATATATCGCATACAGGGTTACGTCTCCGGTCACCTCATATGACGTAAGTGCCTCATGAGCATCAGGATCGGTATTCCATCCGACAAACGTATAACCTTCTTTTTCACAAACATTATCGTTTCCGGGTATAATGTCCGTACCCTCGATCACGCTCCCGGAGATGGTGTCCTCTCCATACAGTGCTCCGCCGTTATGCGCCGCGTCATATGTGACAGTATACTCCGGAAGTGCGACTGTATACGGTGAATCCTCCGTTCCGCTTGATGATGTCATATCAAGCGCAGCCATATCTATATAGCATGCCGGACGCACACCCATATCAGAGGCACAGTCCATTGATACTTGAATTTCATCAGTCATTGCATCATCCGACAATTCCGCCAAGTACGGCGGTATAATTGCACCCGTACAATATCCGGAGCCTTCCTGAGGAGTACGCAGCCAATACGGATAATAACCGGTGTACTCAGTCATATAAGAATAATCACTGCCATTCGGTATCTGCTG
This sequence comes from Candidatus Ornithomonoglobus sp., assembly GCA_051877435.1. Lineage (GTDB taxonomy): Bacteria > Bacillota > Clostridia > UBA1381 > UBA1381 > Ornithomonoglobus. The sequence goes on along the minus strand of JBJEIW010000165.1, from coordinate 17,610 downwards.
CTCCGCATAATCTGTCGGTGATGTCAAATATGCACTGCCGCCAAGAAAGTTTGCCGCCATCGCAATATTATATATCTGTATCATATCCGGCAGAAATACCGTGTCGGTATTGTATTCATATTGATATAATTCATAAAACTTGCTTATTGAATACACATCGGTGGGCATATCAAAAGGAGCATACTCTTCTTCAATTGTACCGTCATACAATGAGTCGATCAGTGTCTTTTGAGAAGTACTCACAATTGCTTTACGCTCCGCCGCGTTGAAGGAATTCAGAAAGCCCGCCTCATCCGCGTAGCCGTTAGCCTCAAGCCACATATACTCCTGCACCGGCGCAAAGCCGCACGTCCATTCAACCTCTCCCGCCGCCGCATCGGAATTAAGCCAACAGCGTATATTACTGTCTCCCCAATAGTTAGAGCCGCTGTTTCTCACAGCATCGCCGTCCATCATCTTGGAATGAGATGATGTTTCTGACGGCGTCGCATCAGGATCATATCCCGCATCAAAGCTCTTCATCGTAATAATTTTGTCCGTCATAAGCAGCGGAAGATAACCCTCCGCATATTCATATACAATATCTGTGGAATCAATCACAGGAATGCCGTCCTCGTTTGTCTCACTTATTTTTTCAAATGCCATCACGCGCCAGGTAACAGGCTCGCCGCCGTATGTACCCATCTGAATGTAATCCCCTAACTTGAGAACCGCAGTCTCCGTTTCCACCTCACTGTCCGCCGCAAACGCGGGAGCCGATAATGAAATCAACATACAAGCCGTAAGGAAAAGAGACATCAAACTTTTACTCTTTTTCATAATTAAACTCCTCCTCTGATACATAGGTTATAAACCTGTTATTTTTACTAAACCTTTTTATATCAAGTATAGATATATATTACAATTATAACACAAAATCCAAAAAAAATACATCACACAAAAGGGTGGTAAAAACGTACCGCCATTATATAAGCGATATGTTTTCATTCGTCTCAAAAGCCCGGCAGTATCAGTTTTTTATTGACCGCATCCACCGCAAGCTGAAGAGTGCTTTTATATCCGCTTTTGGACAAAAGGCTTTTAATATGCGTTTTCAGGGTGTTTTCCGAAATCCCCAGATCCTTCGCAATCTCCTTGTAGGTGCTGCCGCTTATAATCTCACGCAGGACCTCAAGCTCACGCGGTGTAAACTCATTGCTTTTGGCAAGACCAATATCAAGCACGGGAGCAGCATCGGGATATACGCTTTCTCCCGCCATTGTGCGGCGGATAACGTCCGGCAGCGGCTCATCGCCTATATCCTTGTACCAGAAGCTCTCACAGCCGGCTTTCTTTGCCTTCTCGATAAAGCTGTGCTCCGGCATTGAGGTTACAATAATTATTTTAATATGTGGATAATGCCGCTTTATCTTTGCTGCCGCAGCAAGTCCGCTTTCTCCGTGCTCGGTGCATACGTCCATTAAAATCAGGTCAATTTGTCCCCGCTCACAGTAAAGCTCCGCCATTGAAGCGTTTTCTATGGAATGAACAACCATACAGTCGGACACGCTCCTGACATATCCCTCCATAGCATGACGTCCGATACGCTGATCGTCCACAATCAATACATTAACCATTACAATATCCCTTTCTGCTTTATAAGCCTTACGCACAGCCGGACTCCGTTCTCACATTTTACCTCAAGCTCTCCGCCCGCTCTTTCTATTTTCTGCCGCAGCCCGTCAAGACCGCCGCCAGCCTTCACAGAAACAGTTTTTGGAAAACCGTTGTCATAAATCACCGCGGAATACTCCATTTCTGTTTCGGTTATTTCAACCGTTACCCTGTCCGCCCCCGCATGGCGCACCGCGTTTGTGACCGCCTCGCGCGCTGCCGTCAGAATTAAATATGACGCTTCTTCATCATCGGGCAGATTGCCCGAAAATTCAATTTTGCAGCCCATTGCCGCCGCCGCTTCCTCCAGCCGGGCTTTTGTGTTGTTCTCTTCGCTCTGCTGTCCCGAAAAGCCCGCGCGCATTTTTTCAATTACGTCCTGCCAAAGTCCGGCAGCAGCAGCCGTTTTTTCATCGCAGCAGCCTTCCGATAATATCAGTCGGGTGGTTAGCACACAGCGCCCCAGCTCTCCGTGAATACGCACCTTGGACGCAAGAATTTCCTCCTCTCGCTTTTGCTGCTCAATATTTGCAAGCAGCTCCCTCAGGCGCTTGTGCTGATCTTGCAGCAGCTTGTTATTTTCCTTCAGCGCCAAGCTCAGCTCATGCTGCTTTGTAATATCGGAAGCCGTAATCTGATTATATACCTTGCCGCCAATAACTATATCTGTTTTCACAAAGCTCCAAACACTGCCGCCGCGCAGGACAAAAACCGGATTGCCGCCTTCCCTCATCCGTTTCACCGTTTCATGTTCCGTGCCGTCCTCAAGCCTTTGCCAGAACTCCGCGCAATTTTGCAGCGGCTGTCCCGTAAGCTCCTGCGCAAGCTCATACATGCAGTGGTTTACAAGAACAGGACGCCCGTCAGTCTCTGAAAAGCTCAGTCCCTCGGGCAGATCGTTAATCGCCTCCCGAACGCTTCCGGGCGTAATTATATTCTGATAGAGCTTTATTTCTTTTTTCAGCTCCGCGGCGCAGAAAACGGCGGATAATACCGCAATTAATATGTATAACGCAAACGGCAGATTTCCGAAAAAGGAAACCAATCCGTCCGCCGGAATATTTTTAATTTCACTCCTGTTCGCCGCCATCAAAAGAACCGGACACACATTCAGAAGCAGCGCAGTTATCAGTAACACCGGCTCAATTTTCCCTGTACGCCCAAAGCGGACAAAAAGGACGAGAATTGATGTAAATCCGATTATTGCCCATGCCGCTGTCAGAAATGACCTTCCGCAGGCACAAGCCTGTATAAATGAAAGCATCAGACGCTCCCCTCCTCAGGCAGGAGCATGGAAACAATGAACGTATCGTCCTGCCTTTCATAAGAAATCCGTCCTCCCCATTTTTGCATTTCCTCCTCAAGACGGTGTGAGCAGGAAAACGTATCGGGTGTTTCCCCACACTGAGCCTGAACGCTGAAGCGAATACCCTCGCACCGCCCTGAAACCGCAGACATCAGTATCTGTAAGGACGGAAGCACCATTTCAGTAATTTCCTCAAACAAATCATAAAACAGCATTGCATATTCCGAACGGAGCGTTTCGATGCCTCGGTATGAAAAGGCGCACCGGATTCCGCACACTCTGAGGTTTTCGGCATACTCGTCAAAGCATCTCGTTAATTCCTCTATCGGAATGTTTTTTTGTGATTCCGCTATAAAAATGAGGTTGCTGCGCCGTTTGATGTATGTTCCGAGTAAATTTATCTTCGATAAAAGCTCCCGCTCCTGTCCGGCGGTCCTCAGCTGCTGTGCAAGCTGCTTTATTTTCTCAAGCTGTTCGGATATCTGCGCGGTAAGAAGCCTATAAATACGCAGCTGCTCCTGTACCCTGAGCGCCTGTGAGCGTTGGTTAAATTCCATCCGCAAAAGCTGCGCTCTCTCCTTGAGCTCCTGTTCGGCTCTTTTAAGCTCGCTGATACTCCGATTGATTTCCGACAGATCCTCCTGCCATATTACATATCCGCAGCTGAGCGGCTTCATATGAAGCGCCGTGTCGCCCTGATCCTCGAATACGGTTTCTTTTTTCAACCGTTCAAAGACCTCCCCCGGAATGTCCCGCGCTGTCTTTGAAAAATACTTTACAACACCATCGTTATCGACAATCTGAGCGCCGATATCGGAGGAATTGAAAAATGCCGTGTATTCCATGTTTGACGGGATAAGTCCCGCCGCAATGCAGCTTTCCCATATGGCTGCCGTTAACGCGCAGTACGCGACCGTCATCTCAACAAAGCCAAAGCCCCTCGGCGAGCTGTCAATCCAATACAGAATACAATACAGTATGCCCGCCCCGACCACCGCCAGCGGCATCCATACTCGTCCGGCAGCGCGGGGAAGCCTGCATTTATACCAAAGCGTGCCTATACATGCCAGAAACATAACCAGCATCCAGACGGCGGCAGCATAATACAGCGGACCGCGGATATAATTACCACTGTCGGCATATACTGCGGGAAATGAAAACGCCAGCCCGTGTGTATCGTTTGTAAGAATCCCCGCAATCAATAACGCGGCGGGTACAAAAAGCAGCAGATATCGCCTTTTAAGCCGCCAGTCCTCAGACTTGCCTATATGCATCGCCGCAAGCAGTCCGAAAAGAGGTATCAGTATCATAGGTATGTAAAACATATACCAGAACCAATGTCCCCACGGCTCAATGTTGCCGAAAAACTGATTTTTACAGGTACGGACAAAAATCCAGAATAACATACAGCCCGCGGTTAGCAGCAGATATTGCTTTATGGGACGATGCATAATACGCCTGTGCACAGATATGCCCCATGCCGTAAACATGACCGCATATATGTAAAATATTATAAGTCCCTGCGCCGCGTCAATGAGCTGATTACCGCCTGTTCCCGCGGCGCGCAGAAGAGAGGCAAAAAAAACCATACAAACGGCAAGCGCGGGAGCTGCTTTTTGTTTCGGCTTCTGCTGATTGTTTATCATTCCTATCGCCTCTTGATGCTTATATTAGCCTGATTACATTATATATTATTTCTCCTGTCTTGTCAATTACTCTCTTCGGACAGTTTATATTAATTTGATAATATTTTTTTCAAATTTACATTGTGTTTTCCGGCATTATATGAGAAACGGCATATCGCAAATTTCAATGCGATATGCCGTTTCCTTATCTATGCCGCTTTATGAGGTTTCATGATGTTATATGAAATTACATAGTTTACTTGATATATAACTATTCCTAATTTCATTTATCTGTTTCCTTTCAATAAAATTACGAAAAATTATCCGGCTTATTTTCTGAAAGTCCAAATTCATAAAGCAGAGCTTGGCATATTCTTCTTGAAGCCTCTCCGTCACCGTACGGATTTGCAGCCTGCGCCATCTTCTTATATGCCTCTTCATTGTCAAGAAGCTCATTTGCAAGCTCTACAATAACGTCCTTATCCACGCCGGCAATTTTAACCGTTCCGGCTTCAACCGCCTCCGGGCGCTCTGTTTCGCGTCTTAAGACAAGCACAGGCTTTGCAAGCGCGGGAGCCTCCTCCTGAATGCCACCCGAATCGGTCATAACCATAAAGCTTCTTGAAATCGCATTGTGAAGCTCATCCGTATCAAGCGGGTCAATAAGATGTACCCTTTCAATGCCGCCCAGAATGCCGTTTACCGTTTCGCGTACCGCCGGGTTAAGGTGTACGGGATATACAACCTCTGTATCGGAATGTGACAAAACAACCTCTTTAATAGCATTACAGATGTTCTCCAACGGCTTGCCCAAATTCTCTCGGCGATGAGCGGTTACTATAATAACTCTCTTATTCTCATAATCGAGATTTTGCAGCGTTTCATCTCTGAAGGTGTAATCCTCGCGCACCGTTGTCTTTAACGCGTCAATTACGGTGTTTCCCGTAATATAAATTGATGCCGGATTTACGTTTTCCTTTATAAGATTATTGTAATTTCTCTGTGTCGGCGCAAAATTAAGATTTGCAATTCTTCCGGTAAGCTGACGGTTCATTTCCTCCGGGAACGGACTGTAAATATCATATGTTCTCAGTCCCGCCTCAACATGGCCTACCTTGATCTGCTCGTAGAATGCCGCAAGAGCCGCAACAAAGCTTGTCGAGGTGTCGCCGTGTACCAGAACTATGTCCGGGCACTCTTTTTTAAGCACCTCCTCCATGCCTGTGAGAACTCTTGTTGTAATCCCTGCAAGAGTCTGGCGTGACTTCATTATGTCAAGGTCATAATCGGGCTTTACACCGAAAATGTCAAGCACCTGATCAAGCATCTGTCTGTGCTGCGCCGTAACGCATACAATAGGGGTTATATTCTCATGCTTTTTAAGCTCCAGAACAAGCGGACACATTTTGATCGCCTCCGGCCTTGTTCCGAAAACCGTCATTACCTTAATATTTTTCATGTTATTCCCTTTCCTCATTCCGATTTGTCCTCTGTTTCCTCCGGCTCCTCGCTCTCCTTGTGCTCCGCCTTATGGACAAAGCTGTTCTTTCCCATCATTGTCGCAATAAGAATGAATATCAGTACACACATCAGAAGAAGCATAGCTCTTAAAAATCGCTGCTCAGCAAGAAGAATTGCCGTAATACCCAGTACGCCGCTTATAGCATAAAGAATAAATACCGTCTGCTTCTGCGAGAAGCCCATATCATACAGTCTGTGATGCAGATGTCCGCGGTCGGCAACCATCGGACTTTTGCCCGAAAGCACACGTCTTATCATTGCAAACAGCGCGTCAAACAGCGGAAGTCCCAGCATTATAAGCGGTACCGCAAACGAGATTACCGCGTATGACTTGAACACGCCCTGCACCGACAGCACCGCCAGAATAAATCCAAGAAACGTCGAGCCGGTATCGCCCATGAATATCTTTGCCGGATTGAAGTTAAACGGCAGAAATCCGAAGCATGAGCCCATAAGCGCAAGTCCGAGCAGCGCGATCGTATACTGATGGTAGCTTATTGATATGAATACCAATGACATCGACATGATCGCGGATACTCCCGCCGCCAGTCCGTCAAGACCGTCTATAAAATTAACCGCGTTGGTTATGAACACTATCCATATAACCGTAACTATAACCGAAAGCCACATAGGAAGTATTATATACGGGTTTGTACTGAACACATTAGGATTTGAGAACACCGATATTCTTATATCGCCGTAGAATACAACCACAAGCGCCGCGACTATCTGAACAACAAATTTCAGCTTAGGTCCCAGCTCCTTACAGTCATCTATAATTCCCAGCACCGCCAGTATCAGCGCGCCTATCAGGATTGAAATTGTGCCCTTTGACCAGTCGTCATTGAAGCACAGCACCGCCACCATAAAGCCGAATATAATCGCCAGACCACCTATACGCGGTGTCGGTCTTTTGTGTACTCTTCTCTTATCCTTGGGGACATCCACAGCGCCTATTCTGTATGCCAGTCTGCGTACTACGGGCGTTGTTGCGAATGTGAATATAAAGGATATTATGAAAGCAAATATCATGCTTGCGTAACTCATGCAATCTCCCTTTCCTTTTGTATATTTGTTATTTATTCAACTACAAAGCCGACCTTTTTATAAACCTTCTTCAAGGTCCTGTCTGCGATTCTGTGCGCCTGCTCCGCGCCGTTTCTGTATATGCTCTGTAAATACGCCTTATCCTTGATTATTCTGTCATACTCCTCGCGGATAGGACGTATTCCCTCGACAACAGCCTCCGCAACCGCGCCCTTAAATGCGCCGTAGCCCTGACCCTCAAAGTTCTTCGCCACCTGCTCAGGTGTGCTGTCGGTCATTACTGCCATAATGCTCAGAAGGTTATTTACTCCCGCCTTCGTGTCATCATCGGGACGGTACTCGATTATTCCCTCACTGTCGGTAACAGCGCTCTTTATCTTCTTCGCGATTACATTAAAATCGTCCATCATCGAAATGAAGCCCTTCGGATTCGGATCCGACTTTGACATCTTCTTTGTCGGCTCCTGAAGGCTCATTATCTTCGCGCCCGACTTAACAAGCAGTCCCTCAGGAATTGTAAATACGTTTCCGTAAAGCGCGTTAAAGCGGTTTGCAATATCGCGGCAGATTTCTATATGCTGCATCTGATCCTTTCCCACCGGAACGCAGTCCGCCTGATAGAGCAGGATATCCGCAGCCATAAGCACCGGATATGTGAAAAGTCCGGCATTTATGTTGTCCGCATGACGCGCGCTCTTATCCTTGAACTGCGTCATTCTCTGAAGCTCACCCATATATGTGTAGCAGTTGAGCACCCATGCCAGCTCAGCATGAGCGCTGTTGTGTGACTGGATGAAAAGAATACACTTTTCCGGATCAATTCCGCACGCGATATAAAGCGCCAGAAGCTCCAGTGTTCTCTTTCTCAGCTCCGCAGGTGTCTGACGTACAGTGATTGAATGCATATCCATCATTGCAAACGCGCAGTCATACTCATCCTGCAAGCTAACCCAGTTTCTTATTGCGCCGATGTAGTTGCCGAGGGTGATAGTACCCGACGGCTGTACACCGGAAAATATTCTTTTTTTACGCTCCCGCGTCTGAATTTCTTTGTTTTCAGCTTCCATGATAAAATTTCCTTTATTATAAGATTTCTGTTAATACCCCGCCGAGACGTCTTACGCCTTCCTCTATCTTTTCGGGTGATACGGACGAATAGTTCAGTCTGAACTGATTTGACGGCAGACTCTGGTCTATTGCGAAGTTTGAACCAGGAACGATTGCAACCTTCTTTTCAAGACACGCGTCAACAACCCTTGAAATATCCCCCTCAAGACCAGGACAGGTACACCAGAGGAATATACCGCCCTCAGGAACCGTCCATTCAACCTTGCCCTTAGGGAAGGTCTCCTCCATAGTATCGAGCATAACCCTGCACTTCTTACCGTAAAGCTGCCTGTTCTTTTCAATGTACTTATCTATATTGTACTTCTTCATAAACTCAACGCACATAAGCTGCGTGAGCATAGGTGTGTGAACATCGTTTACCTGCTTTAACATCTCAACCTTTTCAAGAAGCTGCGCGGGTCCTATTATGTAGCCCAGTCTCATACCGGGTGAAAGTATCTTTGAGAATGAGCCGCAGTATATTACTCTGCCCTCTGTGTCAAGCGACTTGAGCGTCGCTACATCCTCACCCGAGAAGCGCAGGTCGCCATACGGATTATCCTCAATAATAAGGACATTGTACTTTGATGCAAGCTCTAAAAGTCTCTTTCTCTTTTCAAGCGGCATTGTTGTTCCTGTCGGATTCTGGAAGGTCGGGATGGTGTAAAGAAGCTTAGCATCCCGATTTGCCTCAAGCGCCTCCTCCAGCTTATCCATATTCATTCCGTCATTGTCAACATCAACGCCGACAAGCTGACATTCGTATGACCGAAACGCGTTAAGACTTCCGATAAAGCTCGGATTCTCAACAATGATCTTATCGCCCTTATTGATAATCGCCTTCGCGGTAAGGTCAATACCCTGGTTTGCTCCGGTGGTAATGAGGATCGCGTCACCCTCGTCATACGCGCCCGCCTTGACTGCGCGTGCCTTAGCGCACTCCTTCATCTTTGGATAGCCGTCCGTTGTGCCATACTGAAGCGCAAGCGTAGGCTGTGTCATAAGAATTTTGCCTGCAATCTTTGAAAGCTCATCACCCGGAAACAGCTCCGCCGCCGGATTTCCTCCCGCAAGCGAAATAATCTCCGGGTCCGCCATTCTCTTAAACATCTCACGGATAGCAGAACCCTTCATCGGTATTACTCTGTCAGAAAAAAATTCACTGTAATCTATCATTTAAAGTCATCTCCATTAATTTTTGCTATTCAGCTTTGCCCATGAATCCTTCAGTCCCACCGTTCTGTTGAACACAAGCTTCTCCGCTGTCGAATCCTTATCCATGCAGAAGTAGCCCTGACGCATGAACTGGAACTTGTCGCCCGGCTTCGCATCTCTGAGACCGCTCTCAAGCTTTGCGTTCGGCTTTATGACCATATTATCGGGATTGAGGTTATCAAGGAAGCTTTCAACGCCCGTTTCATCTGACGGATTTTCAACATTGAAAAGTCTGTCGTAAAGTCTGATTTCGCCGTCAAGCGCGTGAGCGGCGCTTACAAAATGTATCGTTCCCTTAACCTTGCGCTTATCTGCGGTGTCGCCGCCCCTCGAATCGGGAGCATAGTCACAGTGAATTACCGTGATATTGCCGTTCTCGTCCTTTTCACAGTCTGTTGCTGTTACATAATATGCGCCCTTTAAGCGGATTTCTCTGCCCGGCACCATTCTCTTATACTTGTTCGGCGCTTCCTCTCTGAAATCCTCACGCTCAATCCAGAGGTACTTTGAAAACTCAACCTTGCGCGTACCCATTGACGGGTCCTCGGGGTTTACTTCAACATCAAAGGTCTCCACCAAATCCTCGGGGTAGTTGTCAACAACAAGCTTGACAGGATCAAGCACAGCCATTGCGCGAGGAGCGCGCTTGTTGAGATCCTCTCTTATACATGCCTCAAGCATAGCAAAATCTATAACGCTGTTCGCCTTTGCAACGCCTATTCTCTCGCAGAAATCTCTGATTGCCTCCGGAGTATAGCCCCTTCTTCTCATACCGCACAGGGTTGACATTCTCGGGTCGTCCCAGCCGGTAACGATTCCGTCCTTAACAAGTCTGAGGCTTCTTCTCTTGCTTGTGATTGTATAGTTGAGGTTCATTCTTGCAAACTCGATCTGACGTGAGGGGCTTTCAAAGCCTACCTCGCACAGAACCCAGTCATAAAGCGGACGGTGATCCTCAAATTCAAGCGAGCAGAGCGAATGGGTAACGCCCTCGACCGTGTCCGAAATAGGATGCGCGAAATCGTACATCGGGTATACGCACCACTTGTCGCCTGTTCTGTGATGATGCGCGCGCAGTATTCTGTATATAACCGGATCTCTCATATTGAGATTCGGCGACGCCATGTCAATCTTTGCGCGGAGAACCTTTGAGCCGTCCGGGAACTCTCCGTTTGTCATACGCGTGAACAAATCAAGGTTTTCCTCGATTGAGCGATCGCGGTACGGGCTGTTTTTTCCCGGCTCCGTAAGGGTTCCGCGGTATTCACGTATTTCCTCAGCGCTGAGGTCGCACACAAAAGCCTTGCCCTTTTTAATAAGCGTTATTGCAGCCTCATGGATCGCGTCAAAATAGTCTGACGCGTAAAGCACCTTGTTCCACTTGAAGCCGAGCCACTTTATATCCTCCATGATTGAGTCAACATACTCCGTATCCTCCTTGGTCGGGTTTGTATCGTCAAAACGGAGATTGCACTCACCATTATACTTTTCCGCCATACCGAAATCTATGCAGATAGCCTTTGCATGACCTACATGAAGATAACCGTTCGGCTCCGGCGGAAAACGCGTCTGAACATGGTCGTAATGTCCTTCCTTCAAATCCTTCTCTATTGCATCTTCTATAAAGTTTTTCGGTGTATATGTTTCTTCCATAAATCTTTTCTCCATTACTTTGTTAACTGATCTATTGCTTCTTCAATGCGCTCCCTGACCTTCTCTGCGCCGAGAGTCTGCATTATCTCGTATAAATCCGGTGTGTTGAGTCTTCCTGTTACGGCAACGCGTATAACGCTTGAAACATCACCTACATGCCCCTTGAAGCTCTCCGGGTTCTGCTTATATTCCTTAGGCGTTCCTGCATAGCCAAGCTCCTCGGCAAGCGCCTTAACCTGCGGGAACCAATCCTGCGCCGCGCCGTCCGGATCATATATGTCCATATATCTTTCAAGAATCAGCTTCGCATCGTCCTTCGTTACTGTTTCTACACAGGCGCGTCTGCCGTCAAACAGCTCGTCATAGAAATACGCTATATAATCCTTAACCTCTCCCCACTTGCCTATATCCTTTCTCGGCTTCTTGTTTCCCCGCTCGATTGAGAATATCCTCTTGGCATATTCGGGATCATCTGTTATCAGTCTGTGAAGCTGCTCGTCATTAGTCCTTGACCATTCCTCAACGGCATTGTAAACCGTTTCGGTGTCAAGCGTTGATATATATGTCTTTGAAATATCGTGAAGCTTTACCATATCAAATAACGCTCCCGCCTTGCTCATCTTGTTAAGCGCAAAGGCGAAATCATCAATAGTGCCTGTCTTGTTCGCGCGCTTCCAGTCCTCATAGTTTGAGTTTGCGATCGTCATGAGATACTCGTTTACCGCGCCTGCCGGATAACCCGCCTCGGCATAGAAGCTTACGGCAGCCTCCGGGTCCTTGCGCTTTGAAAGCTTTCTCTTGCCGCCCGTTTCCGCATCCTCCTTCATGATCGGAGCAATGTGGGCATACTTAGGCGCCTTGAAGCCCAGTACATAAAAGAGCTGTAAGTGAATCGGAACCGATGAAAGCCACTCGTCACCTCTTGTTACATGAGTTGTTCTCATAAGGTGGTCGTCAACCGCATGAGCGAAATGATAGGTCGGCGTTCCGTCCTTTTTCAGAAGAACAATATCCAGAATATTCTCCTGTATCTCAATCTTTCCCTTGACCTCATCCTTAAACTTTATTCTGCCATCCGGCTTGCCGGGAGACTTAAGGCGAACTACATACTCATCGCCGTTCTTAATTCTCTTTTCCGCTTCCTCTACAGTAATATCGCGGTACTTCGCATACCTGCCGTAGATACCCGGAAGATCTTTTTCCTCCTCCTGTTGCTTTCTGACCTGTGCGATCTCGTCCTCGGTCATAAAGCACGGATATGCAAGACCCTTTTCCACAAGGTCCTTTACATACGCCTGATATATATGTGTTCTCTTACTCTGTGTATACGGACCGTAAGCGCCGCTTTCCTCAGTCTCGCCCATAGCGCCCTCATCGGGTGTTATGCCGAAATCCTTTAAACCGTTTACCATACCGATAACGCCGTTTTCAACCTCGCGCTTCTTATCGGTATCCTCTATTCTAAGATAAAATACGCCGTCCTTTCCGGCAGTCTTTGCCGCGATAAATGCCGCAAACAGACTTCCGAAATGCAAAAATCCCGTTGGTGACGGCGCAAATCTCGTGACCTTCGCGCCCTCGGGAAGATTACGCGGCGGATACATTGCCTCATAATCCGCCGGAGTTTTGTCTATCGACGGGAACAGTAATTGTGACATCGCTTTTAAATCCATGTTGTTAAACCCTTCCTGTAAAATATAATTTCACTTTATCTATTTTATTATAACGCATTTGGATAAAAATATCAAGTGCAAATACCAAAAGAAAAGTCAATAATTGAAGATTTTTTGTTGCAGTCCATGTATCAGCACGGGAGTTTGACACTTCTAAAATTTCCTAACAGTCTAAATATATGATAACGGTGCGATCTGCATCAAATTTATTTTTTAATTTTGCGTTTTGCACAATGGCTTTTTATGCCATTTCTAAATATCTGAATAGTAATATTTTACCTGTTTATTACATTACATATAAAAGCTTTACAAAATTTTCTGAACTTTTACATTGACTTGAATACTTTTTGAAAGACCGTATTGTATAATACACTACAACAGCCAACAAAAAAAATGGCTGAAATAACAAATTCAAATAATGGAATAGAAAGAAAAGAGGAAATCAAAATGAAAACAAGAAACATAGCTTTGTCATTATCAGCAGTTATCGCGATCGCGGCTTTATCAGCCTGCGGAAGCACGAACTCAGGAAATGAGACGGCATCAGGCTCAGGCAGCGAAACAGCATCAAGCTTTGATGCAGGCCGCGAGATCACTGTTGTATCACGCGAGGACGGTTCAGGTACAAGAGGCGCGTTCATCGAGCTTTTCGGCATTGAGCAGAAGGATGAGGCGGGCAATAAGATAGACACAACAACTGATGAAGCAATCATCGCAAACAAGACAGATGTAATGCTTACAAACGTATCTGGTGATGAATATGCAATCGGTTACGTTTCACTCGGTTCAATCAACGACAAGGTAAAGGCTCTTAAAATCGACGGCATAGAAGCTACCGCCGATAATGTAAAGAACGGTACTTACAAGGTTTCAAGACCATTCAACATCGCAATCAAGGGCGAGGTTTCAGACGTTGCGCAGGACTTCATTGACTTCATTCTCAGCGCAGAGGGTCAGGAGGTTGCTTCAGACGGCTATATCGCGATTGACGACAGCGCAGAGCCGTACGCAGGCACAAAGCCGGCAGGCAAGGTTGTCGTAGCAGGTTCATCATCGGTTTCACCTCTTATGGAAAAGCTTAAGGAAGCATATATCGCAGTAAACCCGGATGCTGAAATCGAGATCCAGACAAACGACTCAACATCAGGTATGAACGGCACTATCGAGGGTACATGCGACATCGGTATGGCATCGCGTGACCTTAACGATTCAGAAGCTGATGTTCTTACAGGAATCTCGATCTGCCTTGACGGTATCGCAGTTATCGTAAACAGCGAGAACCCGACAGATGATCTCACATCAGACAATGTAAAGGATATATTCACAGGCACAATCACAGCATGGAGTGAAATAGACTGATAATGAAAAATATACTTGAAAAAGGAATGCGCATCGTCTTCTTTATAGCGGCGATTGCGTCAATAATTGCGGTATTCCTTATATGCCTGTTCCTTTTCGCAAACGGCATTCCGGCAATCGGAAAGATAGGAATATTCAGCTTCCTTCTCGGTACAAAATGGTCGCCTACGAACGTACCTGCTTCGTTCGGTATATTTCCGATGATTCTCGGCAGTATCTATGTTACTGCCGGGGCCATCATAATAGGTGTCCCGATAGGTATTCTTACATCGGTATTTATGGCAAAATACTGTCCTAAGGGAATTTATAAGGTATTAAAGCCCGCAACGGAGCTTCTTGCCGGCATTCCGTCAGTTGTATACGGTTTCTTCGGACTTGTCGTTATTGTTCCGGTAATCCGTTCAATTTTCGGCGGCACAGGAAACAGTATTCTCGCGGCTTCAATTCTTCTCGGAATCATGATTCTCCCTACCATAATCGGTGTCAGCGAATCGGCAATAAGAAGTGTTCCCCAGAGCTACTATGAGGGTTCGCTCGCGCTCGGCGCAACACATGAAAGAACGATTTTCAGAGTTATTCTCCCCGCTGCAAAATCAGGTATAATGGCAGGCGTAGTTCTCGGCATAGGCCGCGCGATCGGTGAAACCATGGCGGTAATCATGGTTGCCGGAAACCAGGCAAGAATGCCGGCAGGATTATTGAAGGGCATAAGAACACTTACGGCGAATATAGTTATTGAGATGGGCTATGCAGCTGATCTGCACAGAGAAGCGCTTATCGCAACAGGTGTTGTCCTCTTCGTATTCATACTCATCATAAACATCACCTCAATACTTATAAGAAGAAAGGGGAATGAATGATGGCAGAAGCAAAAGAGAACCGTATGACCGACGCAAGCGGCATAACAGGAATAAACACCGTTACCGCCGCGGATAAAATGCGCTCATACTTTAAGAAGCCCGGCTCAATGTCAGCTATGCTGCTTGTAATGCTTGCAGCGGCTTTCACCTTTGCCGCGCTTATATTCATCATATGCTACATACTGATAAAGGGTGTTCCCCACATCAGACCGTCGCTCTTTGCATGGGAATACAACACAGAAAACGTGTCTATGCTCCCTTCAATTATCAACACGGTAATAATGACGGTTATCTCTCTTATCATAGCAATCCCGCTCGGATTATTTACGGCAATATATCTTGTGGAATACTCAGGAAAAAACAATTCCAAGATTGTTCAGATCATAAGACTTACAACGGAAACACTTTCCGGTATTCCTTCGATTATATATGGTCTGTTCGGTATGCTGTTCTTCGTAACCTATCTTAAATGGGGCTATTCAATACTCGCAGGCGCGCTCACCATGTCAATAATGGTTCTGCCGCTTATTATGAGAACGGCAGAGGAAGCGCTCCTTGCGGTGTCAGATTCCTTCAGAGAAGCCAGCTTCGGACTTGGCGCAGGTAAGCTCAGAACAATATTCAAAATTGTTCTCCCCGCCGCAATGCCGGGTATCTCATCCGGTATAATCCTTGCAATAGGAAGAATTGTAGGAGAAACAGCGGCTCTTATGTACACGGCAGGTACTGTCGCAAACATACCTACAAGCCTCATGTCCTCGGGACGTACACTCGCGCTTCACATGTACGCGCTGTCAAGTGAGGGACTTTATGAAAATCAGGCATATGCGACTGCGGTTGTACTGCTTGTCTTGGTACTGATAATTAATACATTATCCTCGTTTATTGCGCGAAAGCTTACCAAATCATAATTGCGAAAGGATAAAACAAATGGCTATATTAAATAACGTCCCTAAATTTACGGTTAAGGACATGAATCTTTATTACGGCAATTTCCATGCCTTAAAGGATATTAACATGGATATTCCCGCAAATAAAATTACCGCTTTTATCGGGCCCTCCGGCTGCGGTAAATCAACCTTTCTGAAGTCGCTCAACAGAATGAATGACCTTATTGAGGGCTGCAAAATAACAGGCGATATAAGGCTTGACGGCACAGACATCTACGGGCAGATTGACGTAAATCTTCTGCGCAAGCGCGTGGGTATGGTATTCCAGAAGCCTAACCCGTTCCCTATGAGCATATACGACAATATTGCCTACGGTCCGCGTACACACGGCATCCGTTCAAAGGCAAAGCTTGACGAAATCGTGGAAACCTCGCTGCGCGGCGCGGCTATATGGGATGAGGTAAAGGATAACCTTAAAAAGAGCGCGCTCGCAATGTCCGGTGGTCAGCAGCAAAGACTGTGCATTGCAAGAGCAATGGCGGTTGAACCGGAGGTTCTGCTTATGGATGAGCCTACCTCGGCGCTTGATCCTATCTCCACCTCAAAGATAGAGGATCTTGTGACGGAGCTAAAGGATAAATTCACAATCATCATGGTAACACACAATATGCAGCAGGCAACAAGAGTTTCAGACAGAACCGCATTCTTCCTCCTCGGCGAGGTCATAGAATACGACGATACCGAAAAGCTGTTCAGTATTCCGTCTGATAAACGCACAGAAGAATATATTACCGGAAGATTCGGTTAATTTTATGGCTGTATCACTAACCTACAGCCGTTGGAGCGCCTGGAAAGGGCACTTCAAAAGAAAGGGGCTAAAAAGTATAATGAGAAATAAATTTGACGAGCAGCTCAACCTGCTTAACCTCAAGCTTACGGAAATGTGCGCAGCCATTGAGCAGTCCATAAGCGGTGCTGTTACGGCAATTACAAAGAATAACATGGAGCTTGCAAAGGAAGTAATTGACGCAACGGGAGATATTCATTCAAGGGAACGTGAGATCGAAGCGCTCTGCCTGAAGCTTCTTCTCCAGCAGCAGCCTGTGGCAAGAGATCTCAGAACAATCTCCGCCGCGTTAAAGATGATTACCGACATGCGCAGAATAGGAACACAGGCGGCGGATATATGCGAAATTGCGCTTACCTCTGAAAATATACTTTCAGACACTCTGCCTGAGCTTCTCCGCGAAATGGCGCTTGAAACCATTTCAATGGTAAACAAGAGCATAGACGCCTTCATCAGAAAGGACCTTGACCTTGCTTATGCCGTTGCCAGAGAGGACGAAAAGGTCGATAACCTCTTTATTGAAATCAAGAACAAGCTTATTGATTCAATAAAGAGAACAGATGCCAATGATCATTCAATTGACATCTTAATGATTGCTAAGTACTTAGAAAAGATTGGTGACCACGCCAACAATATTGCGGAATGGGTAACATTCTCAATAACCGGCGGTCACAGGGAGTAATATTCCCCTACTTTCTTTACATTCCTTAAAAGACAGCCCCCGCATTCCACCTGCGGGGGCTGTTTTGTATTTGGCTATTATTTTAACGTGATAACACAATCAATTGTGAATAGTGTCAAGGGGCTGTAGCAAAACTCATTTGAGTTTTGCTACGCCATTTTAACGTTTAAAA
>JBJEIW010000164.1:0-8931 GCA_051877435.1 Candidatus Ornithomonoglobus sp. | reverse complement strand
GTTCAAGATAAGCGAAATCAAGCTTGCGGCAAGAAGCGGCAGCGGAATGCCCGAACGCACAGTCGGCGGCACGGTTCAGGGTTCAAATGACGGTATTACATGGACTGACCTGTATAAAATCACATCAGCCATTCCGTCTGATACTTACACAACAATCAGCGCGGATAAGCTTAGCAGCAGCCATGCATATCGTTTCTACAGATATATTAATCCTGACAATATGACAAATATTGCCGAATTCCTTATTGACGGCGTTGTTTCATCAGAAGTACCTGAAAGCGACCCTGTAATAAAAGACATTGCAGAGTTTACAGATAACTTTGAGAGTGACAACAATATTTTCAACGCTGATAACGGTCTGCTTGATGCTGACGGAAATAAGGTGTTCGCGTCAGAGCTTGACCGCTTCGGCAACGTATTCGCTCCGGTTAAGGCAATGGCTTCCGCTGCGCTTACCTCTCCGATTGAGCTTACAAACAAGGATTTGTTCAGAATGACCTTCACGATGTTTGCAGGCTGGGAGAATAACGGCAAAGACAACACCTTCAAAGTCAAGGACAAGGACGGAAATGAAATAGCGGCACTCTATATGACAGGCGGCGGCTATAACTTCAGCGAGATACGAATAGGCGGAACGAATGTTCTTGGTACTGCAACGATTGCACAAAGCCGCAGCAACCCCGGCACAAGCAAGGCGGGCGCAAACGGCTGGAACGCGAGCGGTCAGCCGTATGTGAACACAGTCGGCTACAATAAGACTGTTGAAATCACAATCGACGGCGCAGGCAGTGTTTCAATTTCCGCGACAGGCGGTATGGAGGACACCATTGTAACCGGTATTCTCACAGCTCCCGTATCAATCGGTTCAATAGAGCTTACAGGCGACTATAACTCGGCAAAAGAAAGAGTTGTTTCCTACGACAATCTTGATGCCGACATAATAAGCTACAGCACGGAATTTGAAGCGCCTGCACCGACGCCGGCGCCTACCGCAACACCGGAACCGACAAATGCGCCGATATTGCCCGACAGCGGCGAACTTATAAATCTCAGCTTCGACAACGGAGATTTGACAAGCAGCTCATCATACGGCAAAGCCTCCGGCACACCGCAGTTTGTAACCGCAGACGATAAGCAGTGCATATATCTTGACGGTACAGGAGCAACTGCAATAACGCTGACCGATGCAAACGGCAACAGCCTTTTAACCGCTCAGACGAATATAACAATATCCTTTAAGGTTAAGCCGACAACAACAGCAACCTCCTGGTGGTTCTTTGCTGCGCCAAACGCAAATGCGCAAACCTATCAGCAGGAGCAGTACCTGGGCGCAATGACTAACGGCGGCACACTTACCGTTGAGCGCTATAACAACAGCGGCGCAAGAAGCACAGCCGCAACAGGTGCATATACAGAAAACGCATGGAATGATGTAATGATCTCAGTTAAGGACGGCGAGACAACAGTCTACATAAACGGCGCTGAAACAAGCACAATCGCATCAACCGTAAACATTGCCGATATGCTCGGCACAGCTTCTGTTGCATATATAGGTCTTGCAAACTGGGGCACCGGTGAATTTGCGTCAGGCTATCTTGACGATTTCGTAATCAAGACAGGGGCGGCAGTTAATCCTCTGGGCAGCCTTGACCTCGGCGACACATCGGCAGTAACGGAAAACATCATAATTCCTGCGGATGACGGTATCACATGGTCATCCTCCGATGAAAGTATCGTAACAGCGGCAGGCATTGTTACAAGAGCGGATGAAACAAAGAGCGCATATCTTACGGCAACAACAGTTTCCGACGGCATAACCTACTCAAAGGACTTCATTATTACAGTTGTAGGTAAGGCAGCCGCTGCGGATACCTTCACCGCATACGCCGAAAACGGCTCAGTCAGATTTACAAGCAGCTATGGCGCAGCAACACCGTATGATATGTATATCGCGCTTCACGACAGCAGCGGCAGGCTTATAAGCGTTAAGAAGAATGAAGCGAATGGAAGCTTTGACGGTCTTGAAGACGGTTCCTATAACGTATCCTGCTACATATGGGATAACGTCACCTCAAAGCATACCGCAGTAACAAAGACGGTTAAGGCTGCAGAAAAACAGGAAATGGGCGCATACCTCTTTGCGCATTTCATAGGAACAGAAAACAGCGAGGACTGCGAGCAGATTTATTTCTCTGTTTCAGATGACGGAACGACCTGGAAAACGATTAACGGCGGAGCCCCGATGCTCAGGAGCACCATCGGAGAAAAGGGCGTAAGAGACCCGTATATTCTCCGCGGCGAGGACGGGAAATTCTTTGTGATCGCTACTGATCTCAGCATCTACAACCGCCGCGATGACAGCAACCGCTGGGGAACCTGTCAGACTGCAGGCTCAAAGAGCATTGTGATATGGGAAAGCAATGATCTTGTAAACTGGAGCGAGGCACGCCTTGTTGAAGTTGCAGACAAGAACGCAGGCTGTACATGGGCGCCGGAGGCGGTATATGACACCGAAAAGGACGCGTATATGGTATTCTGGGCATCCAAGGTATCGGATGACGGCTACTCAACACAGCGTATCTACAGGAGTTATACAAAGGATTTTAAAGTCTTTACCGAGCCGGAGATATATATTGACGGAGGAAACGTGAGCAATATAGATACCACAATCGTAAGCGACAAGGGTGTTTACTACCGCTTCACGAAGAACGAAAGCAAATCATCAATAACGATGATGAAGGCAGTATCTCTTGACGGGCCGTGGGCAGACGTATCAACCTATACAATAAACGGTACAGCCGGAAATACGGTTACAGGCTACGAGGGACCGGCAATCTATAAGCTGAACGGAACAGACAACTGGTGTCTGCTCCTTGACTACTACTCAAAGAGCCAGGGCTACAAGCCTTTTACAACAACAGATATTTCAAAGGGTGTGTTCACATCAGCCGCAGACTTCTCATTCGACGCAACCTATCGTCACGGTACGGTTATGCCGATAACAACAGAGGAGTATAACGAGCTTATTAAAGCGTATCCTTTTGCAAACTAACACAATACGGGAGGGTGAAAGGCCCTCCCCTGCTTATGGAGGACAATATCATGGGAGCATATTTATTTGTACACTTTATAGGAACCGAATCAAAAGAAACGCATGAGCAGATTTATTTCTCCGTATCAAAGGACGGTACGGTGTGGAAAACGCTCAACAGAAAGCAGCCGATACTTATCAGCATGATAGGAGAAGCCGGAGTACGCGACCCATATATACAGCGCGGTAAGGACGGAAAATTCTATGTCATAGCCACAGACCTCAGCATCTATCACAGACGCTATGACAAAAAGATGTGGCTGAGCTGTCAGCAGACAGGCTCAAGAAGTCTTATAGTATGGGAAAGCCCGGATCTTATTCACTGGACATCCGCGGACAAAATAGAAGCTGCCGATAAGAACGCCGGGTGCCTCTGGGCGCCGGAGGCGGCATACGACCCGAAAAAAGACGCGTATATGGTGTTCTGGGCATCAAAAGTATCAGACGATAACTTCGTCAAGCAGAGAATTTACAGAGCTTATACAAAGGATTTCAAGTCATACACAGAGCCCGAGGTTTATATTGAGGGTGAAAACTGCAATATTGATACTACAATCACAAGCCACAACGGCATATTCTACCGCTTTACAAAGGACGAAACAGTTAAGGCGGTCACAATGGAGTGCGCAGAAGCACTTGACGGCCTCTGGGAGCCGGTTAAAACCTACACAATAGACGGTGTACCGGGAAATACCGTTCAAGGCTATGAGGGGCCGACAATTTTCAAATATCACAACAAGGATAAATGGTGCCTTATGCTCGATCATTACAGCGGTCATGACGGCTATAAGCCCTTTGTTACAACAGACCTTGCAAAGGGTGAATTTGTATCTGCCGGTGACGCTCAGTTTGACGACATATACCGCCACGGCACAACAATTCCGATAACCGATGAGGAATATGACAGACTTGTCAAGGCTTACCCGTTTAAGTAAGGATTTCAGTGAATAAAAATAATACGCGGTACGCGCGTATTATTTTTATTCCATATTTAATTCTATCCGTTCTATCAGCGCACCTATTGCTTTAACATACTCATTCTTTATTCTTGCGGCTATATCCTCACTCATGCTCTCAATATAAATATGAGAAGTATAGTTTCTGTCCTGCATAAGCCGCATCCAAAGCTTATCATCATCTATTATATCATTCACATATGCTTTTTTAAAAACAGTTCTCGGGAATGTATTGTCAAGCTCAATACCCATAAACCTCATAAATTCCCTCAGAACCTTATGACTAAGCTCATAGGTAAACTCAAAGCGCTGTATCATACTGTCGCGCACAATATCATCCGTACCGTCATATCTTTCACACACCTCGCACAGCTTTTTATATGCATTTTTCAAATTCTGAAGCTTAAAATCAAGACTTCTCATAAATCAGTATTCCCTCCGTATCAATCTGAAGCAGGAACTCATTATCCAAATCATCTCTCATCCTTGTTATGTCAAATTCCAGCAGAGTATTTATATTTTCCTCAACAGCTTCTTCAAAGTCAAAAATATCGCCGTCCGCATAAACACAAATATCAATATCGCTTTTAAGAGCATTATCTCCCCTTGCCCTTGAGCCGAATAAGACAATCTTGTGTATATTATCATACATACCCGCAATACTTCTGATTTCATCAAATATAGTATGCTCATCAAAACCCGGAGATGTCGTAGGCATTTTATCACCCCTAATCTGATATATGTTATTTTATCATATTTATTCTAGAAATGCAACAGATATTTTTATATACAAGAGGACGGCGCGCGCCGTCCTCCGAATTAATTTTTATGAAAATTAATTTATTTCTTAATTGTAATGTCTGTGAAACCGAGACCTCTTGTCAGATAGTCCGGCGCACCCGACTTTGATATAAACTTTATCGAAGCTATATCAGCAGCCGCAGAATTGATTGTAATATCAACCGATGAACCGTTGAAGCTTACGGTTCCTGTACCATCTGTATTTATTACTATTTCAACCGGTGATGTATTCCATACTCCCAGCGCGAATGCCGATGCAAAGCTGCCTGTGCTTCCGTCTATGCTTGCGCTGCCAACAGTACCTCCTACATACAGCCCGTTCCAGCTGTAACCGATAACCTCATTTATGACCTTTGCGCCGTTGCTGTCATAAATCTCGATATATCTCGGCTGTCCGCATGTGTTCACACCATAACCGCCCGCGATGTATGAAAGTGATGCTGCAGAATCAAGCGCAACCGCGTCATTCAAGGTTAATGTATATGTTCCGCCGCCTGCCGGGAACATGATACCTGTCTTGGTGTTTGCGATCGTAAGTATATCGCCGTTCCATTCAGCCGATGAAACTATTCCGTCCTTAACATTTTCAAAGAAAGCATATGAATATACCGTTACATCGTATGTTTTCTCAATATTATTAAGAACTGCCTTTACTGTTATGTCCTTTGTCGTGTTCTCATCAATCTCGAAATCCGCACCAAGCGTTACTGCTCCGTTATCAACAGTCACTCCGGCTTCATCGCAGGACCACGCAACATCGGTGTCCTCAAATGCTACAGGATTTCCTGCGCTGTCAACAACATCTGCAACCGATAATGTCGTTGCAGCACCCTCTGATGCCTTTATAACACCCTTTTCAGCCGCAATCTTATAGTCAACAACACCCTCTACGCCTGCCTGCTTTGCAAAGGTTGCAGTAAGATCAAGGTCTTTGTACATTCTTGGATTTATTACAGCATTATCTGAGAATTCAGCACCGTCTGCGAGCCAGCCTGTGAATACATATCCGCTTGCCGGAACCGCTGCTGCTGTAGCTATACTTCCCTGTGATACAGTATCCGAACTCTTTCCTTCCTCTGTTACATATACCGTACCCATTCCCGCACAATCCTCTGCAACTGCCGCGGTAAGAGTTGCTGTCGAGCCTGAATCCTTAAGCTTTGCAACCGTCATATTTGATACATTTACATCAAATGCAACCTTCTGACCCTCAATTATAAAGTGCTTTAATGTGTCCGGTGAAGGAGTCAAGAATGTCTGATATGCAGGGATCGGGAGCTCGACAGCCGTACCGCCTGCAACAGATACAGTTACTATACCTGAGCTCATATCAAGAATATATCTGACATTTGTCCAGCCTGTGCCGCCTATAGCGCCGACCTCAGTTCCCGCTACAGTTACTTTGCCTCCATCTGCAATTGTGAATGCAGTAAAGCCGCCGTCCGTTACAAACGGTGATTTTGTCGGAGTTGTCGCCTTTGCAAAGCCGAAGTTGAGACCGCCGCCCGAAACATACTGAAGATCAACATCTATCATGTATCTTCCCGATGCGCCAGTACCGTCTTCAAGGTTTTCAAGAGGTCTCATTATATAGAATGAACCCTGTCCTGACGCACCGTTCTTTGCTCCATCTGACATAATTCTTGTATATGTTACGCCGCTGCCGTCCACGCCGAGCGTGAGATCATGTCCGGCACTTCCGCCGAATACATATTTCACATTATCTGTAAGGGCCGTCTGACCATAGAAATCAAATGTTTCTGCGCCGCCGTCTTCACCCGGTACTATATATGCTTCAATATCTGTCGGCTCATATACCGCGGATAACTGAACTCCGCCGTCATCTTCAGGAATGAGCTCCTCCCTGTCAAGGTAGCATGACCACATATATGCCTTATAGGTCTGACCTTCCTTCACATAAACGCCGTCTGCGAAATGAAGCGTGTTTGTTCCCGTACCCGTTGTGTTATCAATATGATCAATAGTAATATATTTGCCGTCAAGAGTTCCGTCCTCCTTGTAAATCTCAAGAACGCCCGAAGCATAGTTTGAGAATGAGTCCTGAACATATGCGGTAAGAACTGTGGTTGTATCATCACCTGATGCTGTCGGTGCTGATGATACGTCCTTAATAACAATAGGATACTCATACTCTACCGGCTTATTATATGTCGGCCATGCGTCATTTGACGGATAGCCAAGGTTAATTATCTCATCAGATACCGCTGTCGGTGTTTCATGAACCGCGCCGTCTTCAAAATTCTTCATAAGCGGTATCAAAGCAGGGTATGCTGTTGTGTCCGCAGTTGTGAAGAAGAAGTATGCAAGATTTTCCGCGCCTGTATCATTCGGATGCGTTCCGTCTGTGCCGCCGCCCTTCGAGGTCTGGAAATAGTAGTTTGTAAGCGCGTAGTTATTCGTTACCTCTGTATCGTTAACCGTTCCCTTAGCCGACAAAGAGGTATACCAATCAAGTGACGGCTGATTAAGGTCAACGAATGCAATATCTGTTGCACCTGCGGCTATCTTCTCATCCGCATAAGCCTTTGCGGCTTCTGAGAAGCCGGAGAGCGTTGATGACCATGTGTTTGTTGAAGCATCATACTGTGATGAGTTATGACGATCAATAGGTCCTACAAGGATTAATGTAGCGCCGACGTTCTTGCAGGCATCATAATATTTGTCAAGGCAGCTCTGATATCCGGGAACTCCATCGTCCTTATGGTTGTGTCCGTACTCAACATACATATAATCTCCTGCCTTGATACGGCTGCTTACCATATTAAAGTGCAGACTGTCTGCGGCATTCAAACCGCCTTCACCCTCGTTTACAATAGCAATATCACTTGGGATATACTTTGCAAGACCTGTTCCTACACCTGTGTAATTCTGGAGCGGGAAGAACGGAAGTGTTCCGCCGCCATCCGTTACTGTTGAATCGCCTAAAACCCACAATGTCGGAGCTGTTTCGATCTGATCGATTTCAAGAGCAGCAAGAGCTGTATTCTCACCCAGAACTGCAACATTTACCATGCCGTCAGCAATGGCGCCCTGCGGGTCCGACTTCTGATAATATATGGGCGTTACTCTTACAGTAAACGTTGTTGTAACTGTCTCACCTGCTCCGATTTCCTTCTCAGTATAGAGCGGATGCTTTCTTTCCGTATAAAGTGAAGCTGTAGCCGGCTTAGTTGAATCAAGCGTTGTTACCGTTGCCTTAACTCTGTAATATGTTTCGTCGGCAACCTTCAATGCAAAACGTACCGGATAATACTTATCACCTGCATTGCCGTATGCGTCCTCACCAACAGAACCGATACCGTCAGCAAGACCTGTGCTTCCTCCTGCTTCGAGGGTAATTACCTGTCCCTCCTGCTGTGCGAAACCGTCAATACGATCACCTGCAAGCTTATAGTCATTCTCATTTGTACCGATAAATCCGTACTGATCCTCGCCGGATGCGTTTAGCGTATAGTTTATATCAGTTGTTACTGCTGTATAGCCCTCTGCTACATCATCAGCCGAACCAAAGTCAAACTTCCATGACTTGATTACAGTTACATCATCACCGGGATCCTCCGTTGCCGCTTCTGTTGCTGTCTCCGTTGCTGCTTCTGTTGCCTGCTCTGTCGGTGCAGTCGTTTCTTCTGGTGCCTTAATCTCCAATACATCTACAATCGGCACCTGACCGTTCCATACAAGAATCTTATCACCTGTATTTGCGGTAATATCCGCTATCTGGTTGCTTCCCTCATTGAGCTCAACTGTCTTTTTTGTTAGCAAATTCAGTGTATTGTCACTGTTATAGCTTGCAACATATACATCTGCAGAAGAATACGCTTTATCTGCTACAACAGTAAGCGTACCGTCAGCATATGAAACTGATGCTTCCGCCGCGCCTGCTGTTACCGGAACGGTAATCATAGTTGCCGTGACTGCCGCCGAAGAAAGCAGCGCAAGCGCTTTGTTAAATGTTCTCTTCATTTAATTCCCTCCTCTTAATTATAAAGAAAAATATACTATTCATATTATAGCATACGACACCTCAAAAATAAAGTAGTTAATAACAGATTTATCTGTTTT
>JBJEIW010000163.1:0-36727 GCA_051877435.1 Candidatus Ornithomonoglobus sp. | reverse complement strand
TTTTAAACGTTAAAATGGCGTAGCAAAACTCAAATGAGTTTTGCTACAGCCCCTTCTTTTTTACGCAAAAAGACCTGCCGATCCTATGACCGGCAGGCAATTGCTATATTATTCCGCCATAGTCCACAAAAAAAGTACGGCAGATCAATATTAGCCTATATCCATTGACAGACAGATGTAATCGAACACTGTCTCGCCTTCATCCTTTGTAAGATCACGGTACAGACGCAAATTTTCCCGAATATTGTCAAAATTCATAAGTCTGTTGCATGTAGTCCGATACAATTCCGCCATTTTCCTAATAGTCTCCATGCTTATCTGACGTGTTCCGCTCTCATAGGCGGTAAGCGTTCTCGGCGGAATACCGAGCCGCTTTCCCGCCGCCTCAACAGTATATCCGCAATCATTTCTGAAGGCTTTTATTCTTTTTCCGAGATACCTGTAAAGCTCTTCTGTATTTTTTATTTCCATTTTGGATTCCTCCTGAATCATATACTCATTTTACCATATTTTGCTGATATTTTCAAGAAAAATCGTCAGTTATTGCACAATTTTGTTGAATTTTAATTTTATTTATTATCCCTAAAAAAGGACACTAATTTAATTTTTTTGCGTCACTGAGCGTTTTTTCTCATAATCAGAATCTATTTCGCGCCTTTTTTTCAGCCTACACAAACCTCGACAGTTTATTTGAATATTTACAAAATTCCCTTTTTTACAATCAATATATATACTATTGAATAAACCGGAAAAATGGTGTATAATATATTCGGATATGTTAACAGAGAAAGGAAATTCCCATATATGAAAAAAATCATTGCGGCGCTGTGGGCTTTTATTGTTCTTATATGCTCATTTGCCGCCGGCGCTGAGGATATAAAAAATATATATCTTAATGATATGCAAATCGAATACACAGAAAGCCCCGCGGGACAGATTTTAATCCCCGCCAGAGCGTTATTTGAAGACGCGGGCTTTACGGTACAGTGGTTCGATGATGAACGGCGCATGACAGCGTATACCTCCGATCTGAACATTTCAATATTTAGTAACATGAACTGGGTTTTTATTAATAAAATCGGCTACAACATAAAAGAGACGTGCCGCGTTCAGAACGGAAGCTTTGTTATTCCTCTTTCGGCAGCAATACTTTCCTTTGATGCCTCCGCCGAACTCTCCGGCAATTCTCTGTACCTTACAAGCGACAGAGTGATAAGCAGTGAGGGCTGGCAATATGAGGTTTTTAACCTTGTAAATAATATACGCTCACAGTACGGATCAGGACAGCTCATATGGAACAGCGATCTTGCAAGAGCCGCAAGGCTTCACTGTGAGGATATGATTGCGCGTAATTATTTCGCGCACAACACACCGGAGGGACTCACCCCGTTTGACCGCATGAAGGAGCTTGGTATCCGCTACAGCGCCGCGGCGGAAAATATCGCTGCAGGTCAGCCGGATCCTCAGTCCGTTGTGAAATCGTGGATGAGCAGTGAAGGGCACAGAGAGAATATATTAAATCCCGATTTAAAGGAAATCGGCATTGCTTTTGTACGCGGCGGTTCCTACGGAATATACTGGGCGCAGGAATTTGCAACAACCGAATAACAAAAGGCGCTTTGCTGGGATTTAGACCCTGCATAAGCGCCTTTTTTTGATAAACATGAGTTTACTTGCTCATCTTGTTTTCATATTCCTGAACCATCTTTTTAACCATCTGGCCGCCTACCGAGCCTGCCTGCTTTGATGTGAGATCGCCGTTATAGTTCTGGGTGAGGTCAACCCCCATCTCGCGCGCAGCCTCCATTTTGAACTGTTCCATCGCCTGTTTGTTTGGCTTTTTCGACATTTTAATTCTCCTCCTTTAATCGTTTACAGTGGGATTTTCACTTCCCGTATATAGCTTGCTCATTCGGAGAATTTATATTACAGGTATTTTTCGGAACATCAGTTCATTATAATTTCGTTTGAAAGCAGCTCGTCGCAGCGTTTTTTAAGAAGCGGATATTTGTCCGGTCCGTCCTCAATAAGGCTTTTTGCCGCCCTTTGCGAAAGGCGCAGAATGTCCCTGTCCTCAAACAGATTTGCTATTTTCATTTCCGGGAGTCCGTGCTGACGTGTTCCGAAAAAGTCTCCCGGTCCGCGCAGCTTCAGGTCCTGCTCGCTGATATAGAAGCCGTCGTTTGACGCGCACATCGTTTCCATACGTTTTTTTGTCACTTCATTTTCAGCGTCGGTTATAAGTATACAATGCGCCTGATCACCGCCTCTGCCCACTCTGCCCCTCAGCTGGTGCAGCTGTGACAGACCGAAGCGCTCGGCATTTTCAATCGCCATAATATTGGCATTCGGAACGTTTACGCCGACCTCAATTACCGTGGTCGCGACAAGGAGCTGTATTTCACCGGACGCAAAGCCCGTCATTACCTCCTCCTTGTCCTTTGCCTTCATTTTGCCGTGCATGAGTCCGACCTTAATGTCGGGATAGTCCTGCGCAAGCTTTTCTGCCAGCTCCTCAGCATTTTTCAGATCGCTTGATTCCGACTCCGCTACAAGCGGACACACCACATATGCCTGCATTCCGTCCTTTATATTTTTATATATAAAATTATAGGCGCGGCTGCGCATGCCCCCCGGCACGGAATACGTTTTAACCGGCTTTCTGCCCGGCGGAAGCTCGTCTATTATTGAAATGTCAAGATCGCCGTAAAGGATTAACGCAAGCGTCCTTGGGATCGGCGTTGCCGACATGATAAGCATATGCGGGTCATTTCCCTTTGCAAGCAGCTTTGCTCTCTGCTCAACGCCGAAGCGGTGCTGCTCATCCGCTACCACCAGTCCGAGATTTTTAAACTCCACCGTCTCCTGTATAAGCGCGTGGGTGCCTATAACGACCTGCGCTTCTCCCGATACAATCTTTGCAAGCGCCTCACGCTTCTGCTTTGCCCTCATGCTTCCGGTAAGGAGCACGGTATGTATTCCGTGCTTTTCAAACAGCTCCGAAACCGACTCCATGTGCTGGGTGGCAAGTATCTCAGTCGGCGCCATCATAGCCGCCTGAAAGCCGTTTCTGACCGCCATATAGATTGCTGCCGCCGCAACCGCGGTTTTACCGGAGCCTACGTCTCCCTGCACAAGCCTGTTCATCTGCTTTCCCGATTTACAGTCGCGGCATATCTCATTTATCGTCCGCTTCTGCGCTCCCGTAAGCTCAAACGGGAGCGTATCGGTAAAAGTCCTTACACACTTTACATCACAAAAAACCTGTCCGGGATTTTCCGAATTTTTGTCCTTTCTCCCGCTTAATGCAAGCTGCAATATGAGCAGCTCCTCAAAAACAAAGCGTTCGCGGGCAATGTTATAGTTTTTAAAATCCCGCGGAAAGTGGATATTATGCATCGCAAAATTTATTTCAGCGATTTTATACTGCTCCCTTATGTGCTCGGGAAGATATTCCTCAAGCTGCCCCGCCTCCTTAAGAGCCGCCTCCATTGTTGACTGCACTGTTTTCTGAGACAGCTTGGCTGTGAGAGGATATATCGGCACTATTTTGCCCGTATAATGCTCATTGCCGAATTTTTCGTATACGGGCGCGACCATCTGCAGGCGTCCCTGCCTGCTTTTGCTCACCTTTCCGAAAAAAACATATTTACCGTTTTCGGTAAAATTCTTTTTCACATATTTATTATTGTACCACACAAGGCTTATCATTCCCGAATCGTCATATACATTCATTGAGGTGATAAGCATATTTTTACGCACATACCTGTCAAGCGGAAGCTGATATACCGATGCGGCAATACATACAGTTTCTCCCTCTATACATTCCGCGATCGGCTTTATTTTTGAACGGTCCTCATGGGACCTAGGGAAGAAATACAACATATCCTTAACTGTCTTTATCCCCTTTTTTTCAAAAAGGGCTGCGCGTTTTTCGCCCACCCCTTTAAGATACTGTATTGGTTTTTCCAATCCCATCGCTATACCTCTTTATTTGATCGTATGCCCGTTACACAGACGCTTACTCCCTTTATTTTTATCCCTGTTTCGCCAAGCTTTTCTGCTATTTTATCCGCGATTTCTCTGCGTATTGAGGGCACATCTGCGCCATAGCTGCATATGATGTAAATTTCAACGGCAATTCCATCATTTTGCTTTGTTATATAAACACCTTTTACACCACCGTTAATAAAACGTGATATTTCATCCTTTTTTGAACGGTCGGTGAGCATTGCAACACCGTCACAGTCCTGCGCCGCGATTGCCGAAATCTGCGCAAGCGCCTTTTTTGAGATCGTGACTGTTCCCATTGTTTCATTATTCTTCATTGTCTGCCTCCCCTGACTTTACTCCCGCCTCGCTCTTTGCCTCTCCTACTATATCAAATTCACGCATGACCTGCTTACGGCGCTCTGTGGCATACTGTGTATAGTAACGGTGTGTGACCTCTATATTTTTATGCCCCATAAGCTCCGCGACCATCTTGATATCAACACCGTCCGCAATCATGCTGCAGGCAAAGGTTCTCCGCAGCGCGTGAGGGTGCATCTTTTCCGGATCGGTAATTCCGGCAAGAATACAATAGTTTTTCAGGTTTTTCTCTACCGTCTGGGGAAGAATACGTTTTCCGTTGCGGCTTATAAACAGAGGGTCCGTTCCCTTTGTGTTCTCATCAGACATTCTTTCCTCAACGTATTTGAGCATTTCGTTTTCCACCTGGATCGGCATGAAGATTTCCTGCTGGTCTCCGCCCTTGCGCGTTACTATAAACGAGGAGGATTCAAAATCAACGTCATTGATATTGAGGTTTACAAGCTCGCTCACACGGCAGCCCGTTCCGAGATATGCCGTGTACAGCGCTATATCCCTCTGCTTACGATTCAGATAGTTCGCAAGACTTCGCCCTTCAAGGAACCTTTCACCGTCATAAAGCACCTCTATAAGATTAAGAACGTCCTGTGTGGTAAGCGGGCGCTTCATCTTCTGATGCACCTTTTTGAAATCAAGCTTATCCGTTACATTATGGTCAATATAATCATTTTTATACAGATACAGAAATAACCCTCGTATTCCCGAAAGCTTGCGGTTGATTCCGTATTCGTTATTTCTTCTTATTCGTTTTATTTTTTTTCCCGACGCGGATATGTATTCCGTTTCATACTCCTGCAAATACGCCTTGAAGCCGTTTAAATCCCTGAGGGTCACTTCATTTAACATCTCAGGCGTAAAGCTCTCGATACCTTCCAGCTCCTTGAATTTAAAGCGTCTCAGATATTCGAGAAACGTTTTTATATCTATACTGTAGCCTATCTGGGTGTTGACGCTTTCCCCGTTATACGCAACCTCAATATAGTCGAAAACAAAATCCGGCAGCTGTGTAAGTATTTTTGTAAGATCTATATATTTACTCATTTATTTTCTGAACCTTCTGATTTCCTTTGCTCTTTTTAACAGATATGACCGCGTGTTAAGCTCCGGCTTTATTATAACCTCGTCCAATAACGCTTTGAGCATATCTCCTGTCTCCCTGCCCGGTCTGAAGCCGATATTCATAAGGTCCCGCGCGTTTACCATCAGATCCGATATTCTGTACGGCTGCCTGCGGGCTATAACCTGACGGTATATTCCAAGACTGCTTTCTATTCTTTTCAGCTTTTCCGGCAGATGCTTGGGGTTTTTTGCCATGTTGTCAGCCTTCTGAAGTATAAGCAGCTTTTCAAAAAGCTCCGCGCCCGTCTTTGACATCATACGCTTTACCGCCGTATAGCTTGCATCCACCCTGTAATCATGGTTTTCAACAAGCATCGCTATATCCTTTATCATATCCGTATCCATGCGCAGTCTGTGCAGCACGTCCACAGCAATTCTGCGGCTCTCACGATGATGTCCGTAAAAATGAATTATTCCGTTTGAATCGGTTGACGGACAGCACGGCTTACCCGTATCATGCAGCAGCGCTGACCACCTCAGAACCAGATCGGGCGGGGTATTTATAACCGTGTGCATGATATGCTCGCCCACATCATATATATGATATTTATTTCTCTGCGGCTCCCCGAAGCAGCGCTCAAGCTCCGGTATTATAAATCTCAGCAGTCCGAGCCTGTGCAGCTGGCGGATATAGTCAGGATGCTCCGAAAGAAGTATTTTATTAAGTTCATCACGGAGCCGCTCATGATCTGCTTTCTTTATCAGTACTGCGCATTTTTTAATCGCGTGTTCTGTCTGCTCTTCTATTTTAAAGTCAAGCACGGCCATAAACCGTACAGCGCGCAGCATCCTGAGCGCATCCGCCTTAAAGCATTGCTCCGCATCTCCCACACAGCGTATGAGCCTGTTATTTATATCCTGCAGCCCACCGTAATAGTCCACTATTCCCTCATCCGGATTATATAATACGGCATTTATAGTAAAATCCCGTCTCCCGCATTCATCCTCGGGACTGTCAGAAAGACGGTGTCCGTCACTGCACAGCTTGTTCCGGCACAGAGACTTAACCTCATAACCGGTTTTATTCTCCACTACTGTTACCGTATTGTTCCCGATTCCGGTGTCTATCGTGTGACGGAACACGCTTTTTATGTTCTCCGGCATAGCATCCGTTACTATTTCATAACGATCCGGAGTCCTGTTGAGCATCAGCTCTCTTACCGTACCTCCCGCTATATATGCCTTATAACCGGCTTTATTCAGTCTGTCTGTTATTCTTGCCGCCCCATCCGTAATATTAAGCTTTATGACGTCCACCTCCTTCTTAATATAATATCCTATTGTATATTGTATCACAATTATCCCCCAAGGTCAATAATGCTTTAATGTAAAATTCGAGATAGTTATTGACTTTTTGTTCAAATTGTTATATTATTATAATATAAACACACAGATTTACTTACAATTCAAATAATAAGGAGACTGCTATGAAAAGAGACGACATAAGATTCGAGCTTAAGCATGAGGTACTCAAGCTTGTTGCCGAACATACTTTTAACGATTCCATGACTATGGATACCTTTGAACAGATACCGTTTCAGGTTATTCCGGGAATCACTCCGCGTTTCCGCTGCTGCGTTTACAAGGAACGAGAGATTATCCGCCAGAGAACAAGACTTGCTCTCGGTATGATGCCGATACCGCGCGATAACCATGAGCATATTGACATGAATGAGCATATAATTCAGGTTATCCCCGCTGCCTGCGAGGGCTGTCCCATTAACCGTTTCCAGGTTACGGAGAACTGTCAGAACTGTATGCAGAAGGCCTGTCAGAAGGCATGCGCCTTCGGCGCTATCACCATAACACCCAGAGGCGCGTATATTGACCAGACAAAATGTAAGGAATGCGGCCGCTGCGCGGATTCCTGTCCGTATCATGCAATCGCCGACCTCATGCGTCCGTGCAAGAGAAGCTGCGATGTAGGCGCAATTGAAATCGGCGGCAATAAGCTTGCGCATATAGACAATAAGAAATGTATTGCCTGCGGTCACTGCGCTCAGGCATGTCCGTTCGGCGCAATTTCGGATATTTCATACATAACAAGGGTTATTGAGGCAATCAAGGACCCGAACGTTGTAACCGTTGCCATTCCGGCGCCTGCCGTTGAGGGTCAGTTCGGTCCGAACGCGACAGTCGGCAGAGTAAAGACCGCATTAAAGCAGCTCGGCTTTGATTATGTTTATGAGGTAGCCCTCGGCGGCGACCTCGTTTCAATGCACGAGGCGAAGGAGCTTATAGAGAACAAGGAAAAGGGCAGAAAGATGACAACCTCCTGCTGTCCGGGCTTTGTAAATCTTATCAGAAAGCATTATCCGCAGCTTATGGAATACGTTTCAACAACGGTTTCGCCTATGCAGGCTAATTACAGATATATTCAGCAGAAGCATCCGGGTGCGTTCGTTGTATTCATCGGTCCGTGTATTGCAAAGAAATTTGAGGCTGAAATGATGAAGGCTCCTGATGTGGTAATGACCTTTGAGGAGCTGAACGCGATATTTGATGCAAGACATATCAATCCTGAGGACTGCGACGAGGACATCAATCCGGACGCAACCTCATACGGCCGGCGTTTCTCAGGCGCGGGCGGTGTTGCCGCGTCGGTTGTTAAGGCTGCTGCGGAATGCGGTGTAACCGATGTTAAGACAAAGCCGTGTTCAGGCGTTAAGGAGTGTAAGGTCGCTCTTGCTATGCTCAAGGCAGGCAAGCTCCCTGAGGATATTATTGAGGGTATGGCATGCGACGGCGGTTGTATCGCAGGTCCCGGCTCAATTGCAAAGCTGCCACAGCTCAAGCAGGCGCGGATGAAGAAGATGAAGGGCAAGGATAACGACTCAATCGGCGATATGTTAAGAGATATGGACGCGCTTGATGTCGATATGGTTCGCGAGAGCTTCGATATGCCCGAAAGAGCAGAATTTATTCTCACAAACAGAGTACACGAATTATTGAGCAATAAGTAATACAAAAAGCGCCGTAAGGCGCTTTTTGATTGCCTGTTTATAATTATAATATCTTTGACAGGAAGCCCTGCAGGCGTTCATTCTTCGGATGATCGAAGATCTCGTCCGGGGTGCCTTCCTCAAGAATTACACCGTCAGCCATGAATATTACACGGCTCGCAACCTCTCTTGCAAAGCCCATCTCATGTGTTACAACAACCATCGTCATGCCCGCCTTCGCAAGGTTCTTCATAACGTCAAGCACCTCGCCTACCATTTCGGGGTCAAGTGCGGAGGTCGGCTCGTCAAAGAGCAGCACATCCGGCTCCATGCACAGCGCGCGGACAATCGCGACCCTCTGCTTCTGACCGCCCGAAAGCTGGTCGGGGTACGAGTCGGCTCTGTCGCCCAGACCTACCCTTTCGAGTAAATCTCTTGCCATCTTCTCCGCCTGCGCCTTCGGCATTTTCTTCAGCTTCATAGGCGCTGCCGTCATGTTTTTAAGAACCGTCATATTCGGGAAAAGGTTGAAGTGCTGGAATACCATTCCCATCTTCTGTCTGTGCTTGTTTATATTCACATGGGGTGCGGCAATATCCGTTCCCTCAAAGGTTATCTGTCCCGATGTCGGCAGCTCCAGAAGATTAAGGGAGCGCAGAAAGGTTGATTTTCCGCTTCCCGATGGACCGATGATAACAACAACCTCGCCCTTTTCAATATCGGTATTGATTCCGTCAAGCGCCTTTACGGCTCCGCCGTTATAGTGCTTTTTTAAATTGCGTACCTGAATAAGCGCGTTATCTTTCATTCTTCTTCAGCCTCCTCTCAATTCTTCCGACAAGATATGTGAGCAGCAGTACCATTACAAGATAAATAAGCGCGACTGCGATAAGCGGCATAAACGGTGAGAACGTCACGCCTCTTATAATATTACCGCCGCGTGTAAGGTCGGTGATACCGACATAGCCGGCAACTGAGGTTTCCTTCAGAAGCGCTATAAACTCATTAAGAAGCGTCGGGAGTATACTCTTGAACACCTGAGGCATTACTATTATAAGCATTGTCTGGATATAATTAAAGCCCAGCGACCGCCCCGCCTCAAACTGTCCGTTATCTATAGACATGATACCGCCTCGGAAAATCTCGGCAACGTATGCGCCTGAGTTAATGCCGAAGGCAATCATCGCCACTCCTACACCGTTCTTTGCCGATGCAAAAACTATAAAAAACATAATAAGAAGCTGCACTACAACAGGCGTTCCGCGGAAAAGCGCAAGATACACCTTACAGAGACCATTAAAAAACCTCATGATCACATAGCCCACCTTATTGCTGCGCGCCATGCTTTCCTTGTTCTTATCATAGGTTGTTCTTACCGCCGCAACGATCATACCAAGTAAAACACCTATTACCGCCGCAACGACCGTGATCAAAATTGTATTAAGTAGACCTGTTGTAATGTTTTTCCACCTGTCGGCATCAACGAAATTCAGCACAAACTGTGCCTTAATGTCCGCAAACCATTCATTCATTAGCTTTCATCCTTCCGTTTTACGAAAAATAAGGTGGTCTGAGTTTGAATCAGACCACCTGCATTGATAATTCTGATTAATCAGCAACAATATACTTGTCAAGGATCGACTGTATTGTTCCGTCCTCCTTGAGCTCAGCTATCGCATCGTTTATCTTTGTAAGAAGCTCATCGTTGCCCTTTGCTGTACAGAGCGCGTATTCCTCCTCTGTATAAGCCGAATCAAGGATTGTAAGACCCTCGTTTGCGGCAACATATGACTTAGCCGGCTGGTTATCAATGATTACGCAGTCGATCTTGCCTGCAACCAATGCTGCAACAGCGTCCGCGCCTGACTGGAATTCCTGAACTCTGTCAGAACCGAAATCATCTGTAGCATAAATATCGCCTGTTGTACTGAGCTGTACACCTACAGTATATGCAGCGCCGTCTGCAAGAAGGTCGTCAACTGATTTGATCTCCGAGTCCTCGGGAACGATTATTGACTGAATACCCGTTGCGTATGTATCCGAAAAATCCATGCTCTGCTGTCTCTCCGGTGTTACAGTGATGCCTGCAAGACCTATGTCGTACTTACCCGACTGTACGCCTGTAAGAACCGAATCAAATTCAACGTCCTCAATCTTGAGCGTCATTCCGAGCTTGTCCGCAATTGCCTCAGCGATTTCAGCGTCTATACCCACAATCTTATCGCCCTCATAATACTCATACGGCGGGAACTGTGCGTTTGTCGCCATTGTGAGGACCTCACCGCCTGCTGTATCTGCAGTATCTGTATCAGTATCAGCCGGAGCTGAACCGCCGCAGCCTGTAAGTACAGCCGAAAGTGAAAGAACTGCAGCTGTTGTCAATGCTAAAAATTTCTTATTCATAATTATTTCCTCCATATACTTTATGATTACTCATTATAGCATAATTTTTTTTATAATTCAATAGCTTTTTGAATAATTATTATTTTTTTTGAATAATTAATCCATGCAGCCTGCAATAAATGGGCTGTATCAAAACTAAATTATTGCTCAAATTTCAAACACATGAATTTCAACTTAAACAAAGTTGAAAAAAATCTGATAATAGAGCCGGTTCTGTTTTGATACAGCCCCTTTAATCATATTCAGTTTACCTTATACAAGGTATCCGATCCCGCCGAATATACCTTTTCAAGCTTATTTATAGCCGACATATTCGGATTCAGTTCATTTTTCTCGCTCTGTCCGACATATACATAATCAATATTGTTTTCTTTACAGAAGCGTATCAGATTATCATATGAGCCGCTGTAAGCCTTCTTCATTTCACTTTGCATTTCGCTGTACCTTGCGCCCATGCCGTGCGTGCTTACAAAATTGCCCGGTCCGAGATATATATCTCTTCCGCTCAGCACATATACCGGATTATGCAGCTGGGTGCCTGTCAGTATTTTTGCGTCAGACGGAAGATTCTCTCTTATATACTCAGCCATGTCAAGATCATCTGCGGAATATATCTGCCATCTGCCGTTGCCGTCTGTGGCTACTCCGCTGTAATACTCCCTGCATATTGTAAGCGCGCCTGAAAGCGTTCCCGCCGCTACAGCGATAACGGCAAGATACGCGCGTCCTCTGACATTTTTGAGCGCGTCCCACATTTTAAGCATCCAGTCCGCAATTATCATGATAAGAATCATATACGCTATAAAGAACACCTTATTATTATCATACGCAAGCGGCTGGAACAGGACAAGCTCAGCGGATATGAATACGAGCGCGCAGCCGGCAAGCAGCTTCTTGTTATCCTTTGACGCGCACAATATTGCCGGTACGGCAAACAGAGCCGCAATACCCCAGTTTTTAAGGTAGAACCACAGGTAGGGGTCAACCGAATTTTCCCAGTTAAAATGCCATGTTATAAATGAATCATTGCTCACCTGACGCAGCGTCCATACCGCAAGCTGCGGTACTATCATAACCGCTGTTATGCCGCCAAATATAACCCAGTTGATAAAGAACTTCTTTTTATCCTCCGATGTTTTTTCCTCGAACAGATATGCGAAGAACATTACCGCGCATATCATGCCGAATGCCATGAATGAATGCGTGTGAATCATCAGCATACAGCCCGAAAGAACGCCGAGTATTATATAAAGCTTTCTCTGCTTTGTCTTAACAGCATTTACAAGCAGCCATATAAGCGGCTGAATAATACACCAACCCGCCATTGTGGTACGCTGCGGTATTATCATATCGCAGATAGTGTTTGCCCAGCATATATTGTGGTTGAAGTCTGAGGCTCTTGCATTGGTAGGCGTATGATAGTAAGCGGTGAATATCTGTGTAAATACGGAGTGATCCGCCTTTGCGCCCTCAAAGAAATAAACAAATCCCAGTCCGCCGTTGAAGAAGAACAGCACTGTCGCAAGCACCGCGGCGGCTTTTCTCTTTGTAATCGTGAATGCCACAATGTAGAAGCCGCCCACAAGAAGCATTGAAATTATGTAGCTCGGTATCAGAACCGCCCAGCGAACCGGAGTTCCGAACAGGAACAGGCTTGACGAAAGCATATCCACAAAGAACGGATAACCTATAATATTTCCCGGCATTATGCTGTAATCCGGCGGGAACTGATGCTGCTCAGCTATGCTTGTTACAAAGCTGAGATGCAGCTGCAAATCTCCGTAGGTACTCTCACCCGTTGTCACTCCGCCCGATGCGTTCGGCATAAGAACATGGTTTGTGAGTATTATCCAGATAATCAATGAAATCGGCAGCACAAGACAGAGAAGTATCTTCCAGTCCATATACGGAACGGCCGCCGCAGCTACCGCAGGCTCCGTTTTCTTTCCCCTGCCCTTTTTCTGAACAGGCGCCATTGCCTCTTTGCCGCCGATACCAAGAGAACATTTGAAGTCCTCAAATCCGTTTTTCTTTATAATATATGCCGCCGGCAGGGCTGAAAGCACGATGAGAACAATATGGCTTATATATGTAAATCCGAAAATGAATGACGGAATCACAACGCCTGCCATAAGCAATACATTTCCGAATATGCCGCCCATCCAGCCGCGGAAATATACATCCTTGTCATGGAACAGCCGGCAGCTGTACACATAGCCTATAAATAAGAAGTATGCATATATTAAAATACCTAACATTATTTTTACTCCTCCTGTCTTTACTTTGCATAAAACAATACGGAGCCTATTATATTAATTGTAAGCCCCATAAGCAGCAACACTGCATTGTATTTTTCCCAAGGCTTTTTTTCGGGCAGCACAGCCGCCAATGTAATAAACACAAGGGGCAGCACATCATTTGTATACCTGTTTCCAAACTGCGCACCGCCCATGGTTTTATGCGCCGCTGTGAATACAAGCTCCAGCAAAAGCATTGCAAAAGCGAGAATTACAAGCTTTTTATCGGAATTATCCTTTCTGATAAACGACCTTATCACATATACTATGTATGAGATAAATATAGGGCTTACAAGCAGCATACAGGTTCCCTCCGCGCTCTGGTACTCCCACGCCTTCTTAAACGAAATTACCGGAAGCCTCAGAAGCTTAGGAAGATTTTCCTTCATATATGCGATATTGAACTGTCCTGTCGTGGTTCTTGTAAACTCCGGCAGGTAATTATGCCCAAATTCCAGAGGATTGCCAAAACGCGCAAAATTCAATATCATATAGGACAATGCTATAAGCGCCATGGGAACAGCGCATTTCCACTTTTTCTTTATAACATCAGTAAGCTTATCCTCGGGATTTTCTTTTTTATACCGTTTAAGGAATAAATATAGAATTACCGGCAGATACAATGCCTGAAGCGGACGACAGCCTACCGCGCACGCCCAGAATGTCAGCGACAGACCTATTTTGCTGTCCGCCGCATAATACAGTGCCATGAGTGAGAAGGTAAACGCAAGATTCTGCGCAATGAACCATACCCACGCGGTCTGTGCCGTAAAAATCCAGTTGGAGCCTATCGTC
The DNA here is from genome assembly GCA_051877435.1 of Candidatus Ornithomonoglobus sp. Taxonomy (GTDB): domain Bacteria; phylum Bacillota; class Clostridia; order UBA1381; family UBA1381; genus Ornithomonoglobus. The sequence goes on along the minus strand of JBJEIW010000163.1, from coordinate 22,800 downwards.
AGAAACGCGGCAAAGAACACCGCACGTTCCTTCTTTATGCCATAAAGCTCCATTATTTTAAACGCGTAAACCGCTCCTATAATTGCCGAGGCAAGGGCTATAAATCCGTCAGCGGTATACCAGTGAATCAGTGCAAAAGGAAACATCAGATATGAGGGAAACGGCGGAAAGCTTACAAAATACTTGCCTTCAAATACCGCAAGCTCCAGATACGGATAGTCCTTTCCCAGATCAAGCCTTCCTTCAAGCCATGACCTCGCCTGAAGCATATAGGAATTATACGGCTGTCCCACCCACGGCCATTTTCCCGTGAATGTCCAGATAAGGAAAAACACCGCCAATACCGAAAGCCCCAGCAGAAAAATACTTCCGTAATCAATATCCTTTTTCAGTGATTTATTATCTTTTTTCATTCCGTTCACTCTCCTTACAGAATCTGCTTGAACATAAAATAGGCTACAAGATATATACCCATTGTCATCGCCATGCAGCAGGTAATTATAGGCTCTGTCCATTTATGTCTTTCAGAGAAATCCGAGAGAATCAGAAACGCGGGAACCGCGCAGGTCATATATCTGGCTATGCTTATCGGCCATTCAAAGCCTGTATTGATTATTATATATATCAGCAAAAAGCCTGTATACATATTTCTGTGTCTGCGCAGACCATAAATCAGCGCGGCTGTCACAAAGGCTACAGACATAACCTCAGGTATCCAGATCTCATATTTTATGGAATCCGTTTTCTGAAGCATGTTATTAACCATAGTGGTTATTCCCTTGCCGAAATAGCATGAGCCGTTTGACCAGTATTTATCCTGATACTCTAAGAATTTAAACCATTCGCCCGTAGTTTTGTAATTACAGAACAGATAAATTCCCAAGCCCGCAAGCATTAAGAATATCCATAATCCCTTTGAATAAAACAGACGCCATACCTCTTTTATCTTCTTATCCCTGAGCTTTCCGAGAATCTCATAATGCTCAAGCCATTCTATTGCCGCCGGAACCGCCATGAGTATTCCCACCATTCTTGAAAGAGCAGCCAGTGCGCCGAAAATTCCCACAACCTTCCAGTTGTGCGTCCTTATATAATAAAAAGTCGCCGCCATTGTGAATAAAAGCATACTCTCGTTCATCATTACTCCGAAAAACAGCGCATGCGGAAATACCGAAAGATAAACCAACGCTCTTACGGCAGTCGGCTTGTTATAATCTATTGAAAACAGCTTATACAGATATGTACACGCGCCCGAATACAACAGTCCCGACAAGATTATTCCGCTCAGTATTTCATTTCTGAATATCAGCTTGACAATTCTTATCAACCATGGATAAAGCGGAAAAAATGCCAGCGTTGTATAATCGCCGTTTTCCATATGATATGAATATCCCCCGATGGCAATACGCTGATAATTATTTGCATCCCATTTGAGATATTCCCTCATATAATCACTGAATGAATATCCGTGATCCTTAAACATATACACGGCGCATATTGAAATCATGAACACACAGAAACGAAACAGCAATGCCAGTCCGAATACGGTGAAAAGCTCCCTCCGCTCCGTTTTAAAGCCGCCGTCAATTGATTTATCACAGGTTATTCCGGCTATAAGCCTGTTATTGCCGAGCCATATGCCCGCTCCTTGTATGATCCTTATAAGAATCACCGCTGCGGCACCCCAGATAAGAATACTTGATATAACCGATACCATTATTATTTTTCCTCCCTTACTATATACTTGGGTCTGTCCTTTGTTTCCATATAGGTTTTTGACATATACTGTCCCAAAATACCGATTGAAAACATCTGAACTCCCGAAACAAGGAATATGATACACACAGTAGACGGATAACCCGCAACCGGATCACCCCAGATAAGGGTTTTTGCAATAATAACCAGAATCATTATGAACGCAACTACGCAGAAAAGAATGCCGAACAGCGCTGCTAAAGATAGCGGAACGGTTGAAAATGCGACTATACCGTCAATAGAATACAGCAGCAGCTTCCAGAAGGACCACTTTGTATCTCCCGCAACTCTTTCAACATTTTTGTACCTGATCCACTTTGTTTTAAATCCGACCCAGCCGAAAATCCCCTTGGAAAATCTGTTATATTCCTTCATGGATAATATCGCGTCAACCACACACCGCTTCATCAGTCTGTAATCGCGCGCTCCGTCGGTTATTTCCGCATTTGATATCTTATTTATCAGCTTATAGAACATTCTTGCAAAAAATGAGCGTATCGGCGGCTCACCCTTACGCGTTGTACGCCTTGCCGCGGCGCAGTCATAGCCCTCCTCGCTTATTGCGATATACATTTCCTCCAGAAGCTCCGGCGGATCCTGTAAATCCGCATCCATCACTGCCACAAGGCTGCCCCTTGAATGCTCAAGCCCTGCCAGCAGCGCCGCCTCCTTTCCGAAATTTCTCGAAAAGGAAATATATCTTACTCTTTCATCCATTTCCGCAAGCTGCTTTATATAGCCTATTGTGTTATCCTTTGATCCGTCATCAACGAAAACAAACTCAAAATCAAGCCCATATTTGCCGCCTAACCGCTGTGACACCTCTGTCGCGGTTTTATAGAAATGAGGAAGAGCTTTTTCTTCATTATAACACGGTACTACTATACTTAAAAGCTCCATTATCTTTCACCTATTATTTTCTCAACGATATATCTCGGTCTGCGCTTGACCTCCTTGTACATCTTACCGATGTATTCGCCTATAAGTCCTATGCCGAGCAGCTGCAAACCGCCTATGAACCAGATCGAACACATAAGCGATGCCCATCCGGCGTTTGTGTTGCCGAGAATTTTTTCAACTATGGCGTATATCAGCATGATAAGCGCGAATATGCACGAAACCGCGCCGACCGATGAGATTATCCGTATCGGGTTAATACTGAACGAGGTTATGCCGTCAAAGGCAAACGCAAGCATTTTTTTCAGCGGATACTTTGATTCTCCCGCAAACCTTTCGTGCCTGTCATAATATACGCAGTCCGATTTATAGCCGATAAGCGGAACCATGCCGCGCAGGAACATATTTCTTTCCTCAAATTCGGCCAAGCCTGCCAACGCTTTTTTGCCCATAAGCCTGTAATCTGCATGGTTGTATACCATATTAACTCCCATAGTCTTCATAAGCTTATAGAAGCCAAGCGCCGTTGTACGCTTGAAAAATGTGTCTGTTTCTCTCTTATTGCGGACTCCGTAAACGACCTCACAGCCCTCATCACGGAATTTCCTTATCATATCGGGAATCACATGAATATCGTCCTGCAAATCCGCGTCGATTGAAATTGCGCAGTCGCATTCATCCTTAATTGTCATAAGTCCGCCGTAGAGAACATTCTGATGTCCGACATTGTGCGCCATTTTTATGCCGAGCACCTCAACATGTCTGCTTTGCAGCTCCGAGATTATCTCCCATGTTCTGTCCCTGCTGCCGTCATCGACAAATACAATTCTGCTTTCATCCGAAATAAGCTTGTCCGCCTTCATCCCGTCCAAAACTCCGAGAAGCTGACGGCAGGTTTCATGCAGAACCTCCTCCTCATTGTAGCATGGCAATACAACATATGCCTTTACTTTTTTACCCATTTTATTCTCCTTTCGCCTGCGCAAGAATTTCTTCAAGCTCTGTCCTGTTAAATTTATATTTTTTATCACAGAACTGGCAGCACATTTCAGCCTCGCCCTGTTCCTCTATAATTTCACGGATTTCCTTCTTGCCGATCGAAATCAATGCCCTCTCCATCCTGTCACGGGAGCATTTGCACTCGTATCTTGGCACTATTGCCTGATTTTCAAGGAGCATATCAAAGCCGTCTGTAATTGTAAACGCAATATCCTGAGCGCTCATGCCGTTAGCTATCATATCGGTTATAGGCATTGCATTCTCCACTATCTCGGTAAGCCTGTCCGCGGTCGCCTCTGTTGCCTCCGGCATAAGCTGTATCATATAACCGCCCGCCGCCTTGATTGAAAGATCCGTATCCACAAGAACGCCGAGAGCTATTGCGGTCGGCACCTGCTCGCTTGTCGCGAAGTAGTAGGTTAAATCCTCCGCAATCTCACCGCTTACAAGCGGCGTCTGTCCTATATACGGCTCTTTAAGCCCCAGATCGCGGATAACGCTTAAAAAGCCGCGTCCAACCGCTCCGCCTACATCAAGCTTTCCTTTTGCGTTTTCCGGCAGATCTGCATGGGGATTTCCCACATAGCCGCGTACATGCGACCTGCTGTCCGTTACCGCCACAAGAAGTCCCAGCGGACCGTCACCCTTTATCTGTAATGTTGTTGAATCATCCTCGCTTTTGAGCTGCGCGCCTATAATTGCCGCGCCCGTGAGCAGTCTGCCCAAGGCAGCCGATGCTGTGGCTGATGTATCATGTATTTTATGCGCTTCGTTTACAAGATCTGTAGTTATTGTTACGAAAACGCGTATTGTTCCGTCTATACTGTTTCCGCGGATTAAAGTGTCCATCTTATTCCTCCAAAAAACTATTTACTATAGTATATCACATTAAAGCTTTATTGTCCATAAATTTTAATAAAAAAAGCTCAAAACACAAGGTTCTGAGCCATTTCTCATTGGTGCCGGTGACCGGGGTCGAACCGGTACGGATTTTACTCCACTGGATTTTGAGTCCAGCGCGTCTGCCAATTCCACCACACCGGCATTCACAATATCACTATATTAGCACATTTTTCACCCGTTGTCAAGTAAAAATTGAAATTTAGCCTCAAAAAGGGCAGAAACCGTATGCTTTCTGCCCTTGATTATTATTCAGTCAAATTATATAACCGCAATGAGTCTTGCAATCATAGCGCATGCCTCCGCACGGGTTGCTGAACCCTTTGGTACAAACGAAAGATTGTCGTATCCTTCAATTATACCCATGTTTGCTGCGCCGTATACATAGTCCGCAAGAACGCCTGAGATATTAGAAGCGTCTGTGAAGCTGACCGCAGTTGAATCAACCGTCCTGCCCTTTATCTTCGCTGCGCCGCATACGATTGCCGCCATTTCCTCACGATTAATTATTTCATTAAGCTGAGCAGCCTTAAGATCAAGTCCCTGCGGGATTACACCGTTCTTAACTGCGGCTGCGTAGTACGGATCCGCCCAGTTGACACCCTCAGATACCGAACCTACATCGAGTCCAAGCGCCAGATCAACCATCTTAATGAACTGACCCTTTGTTACTGTGCCGTTCGGCTCAAAGATTGTGTCTGACATACCGTTTACAACTCCCTTTTCATAAAGTGAATCAATATTCGGTCTTGACCAGTGATTAATGCAATCTATGAAATATCCGAGACCGCCTGCTGCCTGACCTGACGATACTGCGCCTCCTATGTCGTTTGAATCAGCAGCGTCTGTATTGCCTGAGGACGAATTGTCTACTCTGCCTAACCCCCGCTCAGGAAGCTTTGATGCATCAAATGCCGCTGCCTTATAGCTGTTGGCTGTAAGCTTGATATTAGCGTCAGGCTGCGTTGTGTACTGCGAGTTTGCGATCTTATCATTCATATACCAGCTGATATGCGGCGGCTGGTTATAGCAGTTGTTATATGCGCCGGATGAATTTCTGTATACATCGTCATGAGCCAATGTGTAGAAGTTATAGTCTGTCGGGATTGTTGTTGTGTATATTCTTAAAGCATATGTGTACTTTGTCTTTGTAACTTCTGCCTCAACATCCTTGTTAAATGAACCCTTGAGTGTGATTGTCTCGGTAGTTGATTCCTCGCCGGTTGTTACATAGGAAACAAATTCCTCACGCCAGTCACCGAACATATCGCCCTGACCGTTTGTGTTACCCTTTGTTGAGTTGATTGAATGTGTCCCCTCAGGAACAAATATATTTTCACTCTTCTTGGTGGTGTCATTCCATTTCTGGATTGCTATTTCCTGACCTGCGCCCATATGATCCTGAAGCTCATCCTGAAGGTCTCCGTCCCAATAAATACGTCCATTCATTGAAAGTCCGAGATTCGGAAGCGCAGTGCCGAGATTATCATGATAGCCTGTGCCTGCTGCGCCCCACATTACATAGTAACTGTCGCCGTAGCCGATATTTCCTATCATACCGCGGCCCGTATCCTTTGAGCCGTTTACAACCTGTATAAACTTACCGTCCTTAGCTGACTGGAGCACGGTACCCCAGACCTGTCTGCCGACTGTAAGATCCGCGCCGAGAGCCTCTTTAATACCCATTCCCGAGAGTGTCGGACAGTCGTAGCTGAAACGCTCTGCATCGGCGCTGTAATCCTCTTTCGCAGTCATTACCTCAAGACCCGGAATCGTCGGATCAAAATCTCCTACATGTATAACATCACCGTGCTCAAGCTGTGATGACCACAAAATTGTTCCGTCATCATCATACCAGAGCGCGCCTGTTGAAACCTCGTCCTTGCCGTCGCCGTCAACATCCGCCGCTTCAAGCTGATGGTTGCCCTGACCTACATAGTTTTCATAGCCTGACTTATAGCCATCTGAACCCGGCTCCGTGTCAAACTTCCACTGGCATACAAGCTTATTGCCATCTAATGTATAAGCCGCAGCAGCCTGACGCTGTCTGCCGTTCTTACCGAAATAGTAGCCGCGGCCGAATACTGCCGAAGGCTTCTTTCCGTCTAACCATGCGATCGTTCCGTTATAACGCTCTGAACGGTTACCAAAGTCATCACCGAAGGATAGCGATGTCTCCATTGAGCCTACAGTGTTATTTGGATAATAATCTATAGTATCAATCGCCGCGCCTGTCTTACCGTCAAACGCAGTTACATAAAGCGGCGCCTGAAGCGCCTTACCGGCATTCAGATATGCCCATGAATCCTCATACGCTCCCGCCTGATCCGCATCGCCTATAATTTTTCCGGTAGCGTCAATAGTACCGTCTGAGGTTCTTACCATAACCTCCGCGCAGCCGTCACCGTTGAAATCCGCAACGCAGAGCTGTGTATCATGCGCGCCGGATCTGATATTCCAGCCCATGTCTATACGCCACATAAATGTACCGTCAAGCTTATATGCATCAATATATGCCTTTCCTGTTCTTCCTGTTGAAGCCGCGTCCTTTGCATCCGACGGATTCCACAGGAATACAATTTCATATTCGCCATCGCCGTCGAGGTCACCGTATGTACCGTCGCCCGGCATATAATAGCCGTAAGTTATACCCTGTCGGCTTGTTACATAATCACCGTCATAATCGGGGGTATTCTGAAGCGGGATTTCAATATAATTGTCATCGAGAACCGCAACCGATTTTGACATCGTGCCATTGCATACAACCGTATAATAGTCATTAATTGTACCACTCTTGTCAACATAATTTGTGATTGCGCCCTCTGTAATTTTTTCCTTGTTGCGATAAACCTCAAAATTGGTATCTGCCGGCTCTGTGCCGAGTCTTCTCCATGACAGGAATACACCGTCGCCGGTCTTTACGGCAACAACACCTCTGTCAAGGTTTTCCATATTTCTCGTTATTGCCGCAGCAGCAAACGCGCCTGCTGTTGTTGGCATAACAAAGCCCGTTGCAGCAACCTGGGCGAGGACCAATGAGACTACACCTAATCTCTTAAGGTTCTTCTTAGTACTTTTCATTGTTAAAGCACTCCTTTCTGCTCCCTATATCCTTAAAATAATATATCACGCGCATATGCGCCTATATCCATATAGTGATATTATAACATAATTTGTACAGTTTTTAAAGTGATTAAGGGCATTTTTTTGTTTAAAAATCAGTGTTTTAAGGGTCAATAAACATCCACCCGGGTTCGCGGTTTATTATGATATGTGACGCTGAGAACAAGTCCTATCGCTATCATATTTGTAACCAGAGAGGTTCCTCCGTAGCTTATAAACGGAAGCGGTATTCCCGTTACGGGTGTCAGACCTATACACATGCCCACATTCTCAAATACGTGGAACAGAAACATTGCGCCTATGCCTGTGCATATATATCTTCCGAAAGTATTATCCGCCTTTCTTGCGGCTTTGAAGCATCTGAAAACTATCAGAAACAGCAGACATACAATTATAACCGCGCCTACAAATCCGAACTCCTCCGAGAATACGCTGAAAATAAAGTCTGTGCTCTTTGTCGGAAGATAGCCCATCTGGTTCTGCGTACCCTGTAAAAAACCCTTGCCCCAAAGCTGTCCGGAGCCGACCGCAATCTTTGACTGAATTACGTTATAGCCTCGTCCGAGCGGATCGCTGTCCGGGTTCATAAACACAATTATTCTCTGCTGCTGATATTCGCTTAGCCCATATTTGTATATAATCGGCAGAGCTGCAATACCTGCTCCGATAACAGGCAGAATATATTTATATGAAAGCTTTGCGACAAAAAGCATACACGCGAACATGAACATAAATACCATCGCGCTGCCCATGTCCGGCTCAAGAAGAATAAGTCCGACAAGCACCGCGATATGAACTATCAGTCCGAGCAGCACCGCCGGCTTGTTTACACGTTCCTCAACCTTTGCAAGGTGCCATGAAAAGGTTATGACAAAGCATACCTTCGCAAGCTCCGCGGGCTGCACTCCTATCGAGCCAAAACGTATCCAACTCCGCGCGCCCCAGTCGCCCGCCGTACCGAAAAACAATACGATAATCAGTATGAATACCGCGAATAAATATATATATTTTACAACATTGCCGAACTGCTCATAATCAAAAAAACACAGCAGCAGCATTGCCGCGATTCCAATACATCCCGCAGCAGATTGAACAATAACATTTGAGTTTGTCCCATAGCTTCTCGTTGCCGAATATATTATTATTATTCCGATAACCGCCGCGGCTATCACGAACAGGAACAGGAGCCAGTCAAACTCCTTATTCACAATAGCTCTTGACGTATAATTCGATTTGTTTTTTTTCACCGATATCTATCCTCCTCAAAAATTATAACAATTCTATTATAGCATAAAGAAATGCCGCTTGCAAGCCAAAAACAGTTATAAGGCTCTTATATTTTTCTGATTTGATTATACCCGTTTATAACAAATTCTGTTACATCTTTAGACCTTACACGCATATTTAAAGATTTTATAACTTCTGTAACCATTTCATGGGTTAACTCCGGTACATATTGCATCAGCGAATTATCATAGTCTAACAACTCATTAAACAATTTTATCAGCAAGTCGTTCTTTCTTTGTATATTCTTGGGATAGCCTCTTGATATAAGCGCCATATTATTATCAAAATTCGGAGCAAGTCCGATAATTTTTCCCGTTTCAGTATTTCTCAGAACACCATAGTTAAATGTGTGTCTGTCAGGATTTGCACATACAGTATCCAAAAACAGCATCCTGACAAAATCCCCGACACAGTTGGGACACAGCTTCTGCAGCTCCCTGATATTATCAATATAGTCCTCATTATCTCCCATAAATGAATATGCAGGCTCAAAATTGACAGCCGCATTGTTTGTAAAATCTTTTGTTTTAATAAAGCCTTTTCCTCGCTCATATTCAGCCATATTAAAGTCAAGCATTTTCCCAAGCTTATAAATAAACAGCTCTGAAAACATTTCCTCGTGATTTGCTTTTTTATACATCCACCATTCGCTGCTTTTGAGCTTCCAACACTTTTCATAGCTGCCTATATTTGTAAGCTCCGGCGTCCTTGTATGTTTTGAATTTGCCGCTCTGTTAAAGCTGTCATAACTGCCTGTCAGTGCAAGATTTGAAAAGTAATCATTGTCAAATCTCACGTCCGAATATGTCAGCTCTGAGTCAAAAGGTTTTATCCAGTAGCAGTCTGTAATAGTTACCGCATTAACAGCTGTTACCGTTGATATATCATCTTTTTCAGTAAGCCGCAGCGCCTTTTTTAACAGTCTTGAATTTGCCCTGTGACAGTCAATCGCCCGTGTTTCAAGCCACTTTTCCACATTTCCTGTGTTTTTTAAATACAGCGGCAATAAAGATATATTTACAATGTCAAGGGCATTGTTCTGCCACCTTGCAGCCACAGCGTCTTTAGACATAATATAGAAATCCATGCACCCACCTTCTTTTTTTGTTAAGTAACCAATTAAGCATTATTAATTTATTTTGTTTCCGCAATCTTTTTATCCTCATAGAGAACAACTGTCTCCACATGACAGGTATTGCCGAACATATCGGCTCCGGCGCATTTTACCGGATTATAACCGCGCGCGGCAAGATATTTTGCATCTCTTGCAAGCGTGGCGGGATTGCAGGATATATATACGATCCTTTCCGGCGCCGCGTCCGCTATCGCTTTAAGCGTTGCCTCGTCGCTGCCCTTGCGCGGCGGGTCGAGTATCACTATATCCGGTCTCAATCCCGATGCTATAAGCTTCGGAACCGCATTTTCCGCGCTGTCGGCATAAAACTCCGCGTTTGTTATTCCGTTTCTTTCCGCATTCTTTTTTGCATCTGCCACGGCTCCTTGGACTATCTCTATTCCCGTTACGCGCTTTGCCCTTTGTGCCGCCGCAAGTGAAATCGTTCCTATCCCGCAGTACACATCCATAACATTGTCATTTTCCGAGATCGCCGCGTATTCGAGCGCCTTGTTATAAAGCCTCTGTGTCATACGCGGATTTACCTGATAAAAGCTGTCGGGCGATATACCGAAAGCTGTTCCGCATAAGGTATCGTTAATTTCGGATTTACCGTATATGAGCTTATTTTCTCTTCCCATAAGATGGCTATTTTTGTCTTTATTTATATTTACATATACCGAGACAATGCTTTCCGATACCTCACGCAGACGCTTTATAAGCCTTTCCCTTTTTTGAATGCCGTCCGCGTTCACCGAAACGACAACCATGATTTCTCCGTTTGCCCGCGCGCTCCTTATAAACAACCTTCTCACAATACCCTTATGAGTTTTTTCATCATAGGCGCTCACATTGTTTTCTCTCATATATTCAAGCAGAGCGGCGCTGATTTTGCTGTTTATATCACCGCACAAAAGACAATCCCTTACCGGAATTATTTCATGCGTTTTATTTGCGTAAAATCCGCTTACAAGCTCTCCCGAGCTGTTTTTTCCTATCTGAAATATACATTTATTGCGGTATCTGAACGGATCTCCCATCCTCAGCATTTCGTCACATTCAAATCCGTCAAAGCCGCCTATTCTTCTGAACGCCGCCTCGATCAGCTCTTTTTTTGCGCGTATCTGCGCGTCATAATTGATATGCTGTAAATTGCAGCCCCCGCACTGCGCATACACAGGACACTGCGGCTCCGTTCTGTCCGGTGAGGGTGTCAGAAGTCTTATCATTTTTCCCTCGGCATACCTTGTTTTTACCCTTGTAATCTCCGCTTCAATCACATCGCCCGCCGCTGTCATCGGCACAAACACGGCAAAGCCGTCAACAGTCCCTACGCCGTTCCCGTCAGAGGATATATCCTTTATTTCAATATTGTACCGTTTATTTGTATCTATCATACGCAAACCCCTGTATTAAATCTGTGAGTTTATTATAGCATAAAAAAATCTCCTCCGCAAGAAGAGAAAGAGATTTTTGATCAATAATTAATATTCTTCTTTTTTATATACATATTCGCGTCAGCTTTTTTTAACAGCTCGTCATTATTAAGCATATTATTATCTTGCACCGCATACCCATAGGAAAGCCCAACCGCTATGTCTCTGTCTTTATTTATCTGCTTCAGGCGTTCTTCAAGCATTTCCAGCCTGCGTTCAACCCCTGACACCGTAAGACCGTCAATAACCACCACAAATTCATCGCCGCCGATCCTGTAGCATTTCCCGATTTCTTCAAATGTATCCATAATACACCTTGCGGCTTCAATAATCAGGTTATCGCCCGTCTGATGCCCGTATCTGTCATTTGTCTGCTTCAGTCGGTTAATGTCAAACATTATAAAAGCGCGGTCCTTTTTAATTGTTTTATCGCCCTGATCCGTCATAAACGCTGTTCTGTTATACATCCCTGTCATCAGATCCTTATATGCCAGCTCCTCGTACAGCCGGGCATTTATACTTCTTTCCAGATGCTGATGCATTTTTTTATATGATAGACACACCAGACAGATTGTAAATGCAAGAATACCTATAATATACCAATAGGAATATCCCGAACTCGGATTTGTCCAGAAAAGGACAATAGCCGCTGCCGCACAGAAAGCGATCAGCCCCATACCGAGCAAAATTAACCCTATTTCTTTATTTCCGTTCCGCCTTATATCAATAACGCAATTTACAATTACGGCGGTAATTGCTATGCATATCAGCAGGTGCTGTGCAATCAGCACTATGTATCCGGGCATGAACGGAAAAAAATACAGCAGCAGATATAGCAGTATGTCAAAACAGAAAATTCGGTTCAGCACGGCAAGAAGCCTGCTCTTTCGGGTCAGCAGACTCTGTATATAGCCTATAAAGCAAATCGGCATTGCAAAAAACGAAAGGAAGGATATAAGCACGACAACCGCGGTTCTTCCGGTAAAAAGCTGCAGCACGTTGGAATCCGTAACCACCCAGATACCTGCCAGTAAAATAAATAATCCCAGATACCTGCTGTCGATTCCGGGCTCAGCCTTCATTCGCTTTTTCAGCAGAATACTGTATATCGCAACCAATAAAGACAGCATAAATGCAAGGCAGCCGAAAATCAAGGCGGGCAGATTTTCATAAAAAAATTTTATAAATACATCACCGGGCGCGCCGATATATATCTTTCCCTTTATAACCTGCTGCAAATCTCTGTCTTTGGAATCGGAGCGGATCGCCAGTGTTCCTCCGGCGCTTCCGTCGGGCAGATCGATCCATTGCCGGACAGAGCCTAACCGGTGCTTTGAGTCTGCATAAAACCCAAACGGTTCACCGTTTAAAAGCAGCTCTATATCGTTCCAGAACACCTCTATGCTGAGCATCTGCCTTCCGCGGGCATCCTCGGGGAGTGCGCATACATATTCGCAGTACGGATCGCCGTCCGCTATATCGGCTGTCTTTTCCCATTGCTTATCCAATAAAGTCAATTCACCTTTAGACAGTCCCTCAACAGGTGACAGCATGATACTTTTTAGCAAAGCGGCCGTTATCATAAAAAGCAGCGCTACCACAGCGCAGCTTCTCAGAGTCTTATACATGTATACACCACTTCCTTTTATAATAAAAAGGCTGCATCCAGTGATTATGAATGCAGCCGATCAAGCATATGATAAAATCACTTAGCCATCTGAGCTTTGCGTATCCGCTTTTCAACGGATTTGCCTATTAAGATATTATACTTTCTTTGTATGAATATAATAGCTTATTTTGTGATTTTTGTCAATACCCAAAAATTAATAGTTAAACCCAAATACATTTTTAAACGTGGTTATTTGCTGTCCTGTGCCGTTTCCGTTGGCGCCCTCGCCTGTTACATAGTCAGCCAACGCTCCTGCCGCATAGCTGCTCATGGACGCAGTAACCGCAGCTGATGTAAGCACTGTATCAGAAAATCTTAAGATATTAATTTTTGGATATATAAATTTATCCTTATTCTTCATATCGTATCACTCTCCTGTCAGTTCAATGTTGTGATATAGTAATTATCAGAATCTGTACGATAGTTGTCTGTATCAGCATTTATGCTGAAACCGTTTGCAGCATTTAAAACATTACTTCCCTCATAATTAGCATTAATCTCAGTAACCGCGTGCAGTAACGCCGTTGAATTGGGTGAATATATGCCGTCTAAGATAATTGTGCTGTAAATACTTGATTCGCCCGTGATTACGGTAGGGAAGTTAACGATCAGCTGCTTTTCCGTGTTTCCGCTTGCGCAGCGATATATTTCTCCCTTAAATTTCTCATGTACATCAACTGAGTCCGTTTTAAATGCTGTATCTTCAACATTTACATCACTGAAACTTTCGATAAACGAATTCTTTTTTAAAAGAGTGTCAGTATCAAACGGAAGATCGATTACCCACTGAACATATGTATAGGTTTGTGTATCTCCCGACCAGAACGCTGTAAATGCTGTTGAAACCGTATTGCCATATATACCGCCTACATCAGATACTAATTTTTTATTGGTATCAATTTCACCGAGATTTGTATCCCATACATATGAAGGACTCTCTGCTGCATTATTTTCATCCACATATGAAACAATCGGTTTTCTCTTGCCCGCCATATAATATATCGATATAGTTCTTGATCCGTCAGAATAATATGTAAAGGTGTTTTCTGTTGTAACCGTGCTGTCCGACACTATTCTTTCAAGATGATAGTCATTACCACTGTTTGGAGATGCTGATATACTGACGCTTGTATTATCCTCAACATATATGGTTTCAGAAGCCCCGTCAATTGGGATAACTTCATCTTTATTTTCCGCAATATTCACATAGCTTATGGAAGCAGTGCCGCCGGTGGTAGACTTTTCCCACTTTCCTCCTACCATCGTATAAATATTAACAGTCTGAGGATGCTCGTAATGCGCGATAAGCACCACTATATCCGTATCTTCAATGGTTGCGGCAACATTTCCGTTTTCGTCCTTGATCGTCATAGTATACACGCCGGCGGTAGTGCCTTCAGAAACCTCTACAGTGTGGCTTGCGCCGACTTTTACATCCGTACCCGCAATTACCCAGTGCGCAAACCTTGCGCCGTTTTCTGCGGTAGGAGTATCGGGATAAGGAAATGTGCCCGTCGCCGTTATTTCGTCAGCTCTGTCCTCTGTAGTCCCTTTATAAGTACCACCGTTAGGCGAGTGAATAATATACGGATGCTTTGCGAATACGATATGAATGGAATTAACACCGTCTGCCGCAGGCTGTGAGAATGTATAAGTACTGTCAGCATTTTTCGTAAATACATCATCCGAGGCATTCTTCCACTCATTATTCACATACGCGCCGACAAATGTGTACTCCTCATCGGTTTCGGTTGCAGCATTGGGTGTAATAGTAAGTCCAATTGTATTGCCTGCTGCGGTATTGGAACTGAATTGCTGCTCATTTGTTACATCAGCAGATATTCCGGGAAGAGTTACTGCAGTGACACCGCCGGCAGTGCTTGTTACGCGCACCGGCACCTTAATACTCATTCTCGCATAGTCTACGAAATTACCTATAGTCAGGTTTTTAGGAGCAGTCTGTGTACTGGCTGTTTCGTACGCGCAATAGGCATAAATTGTTCCTGTGCTGTCTGAAGGAACGGTATACAGATAATTGTAATCGGGCATCTTATACATTATGTCAAATGTATTGTTATCAGTATAAGAAGTATTTTCAATGTTTTTCGTTGCATACTCGCCCTGACCGCCTCCGTACAAATCGCAGTCCTCGGCAGCCGTTACACCGTAATCCCACCAATGATCCTTATCCGATACGATAATCCAGACATGCCATTTCTCGGTATGAACTGCGGTCTGTGTAAGGGAAAATGCTGTTTCATCGCCGCCTTCAAATCCACCGTTATCGGCAAACTTTGTGGTAAATACCTCGAAGGCTTTGCAGTCACCATAGTTTAAACCTGAAAAATCTAAGTGCCCCTCTGACTTTAACCAATCCACTGTCTTTGTAAACTGATCTTTGCTGGTGCTTGTATTAGTCCCATCCTTCTTCGGATCGTAAGGCTGCTTCGGCCCGATAAAAACAGCCATTGTATCCCTATGTTTGACACCGTAATCGTCAGTATATTCGTCACTCCTTGCGCGATGGCTTACACCCCACTCATAAACCGTTCCGGGATCTCCGTATACATACTGGTACATTGTAACCGCTTCTTCAGGGTTCAGCTCTGCCGATTGCAGTCCGGCTCTCGGAGTAAGAGTTACATTTGTTATATAAGTACCTGTATTTTGCCTTAATAATTCAATCGCTTTAGTGGTATTAATTGCAGTTGATCTCCAGTACGGCACTGTGTCTGCTGATACTTGCTTATAATAAGTAGATGTACCAAAATTGGGCTCCTCAAAGCCTTCATTGTACAATCTCATCGGCTTCGCTATATCACTTGACGTCTCCGCCAAAACGCTCACAGCGCTTATAAGCATAACCATAGCAGCCATGCCGAATATTTTTACTGTTCTTTTTACAATATTCATGTCTAACCTCCTGTCGCTCACCTATACCTACAACAATATTGTTATGCTGAACATTATTTCTTATTCATCTTTCTCACCGTTCCTATCCATATTATTACATTTATGTAAAATAATAACGTATATAAAAAGGCTGCATCCAGTGATTATGAATACAGCCGATCGAGCATATGATAAAATCACTTAGCCATCTAAGCTTTGCGTCTCCGCTTTTCAACGGATTTGCCGATTAAGATATTATTTTTCTTTGTATGAATATAATAGCTTATTTTGTGATTTTTGTCAATACCAAAAAATATTTTTGGTTGTTTTGCACAGTTTTCCTTTATTATTTACTTATTACTTTGCTCTTTGCTTTAAGAGTTGTTGACTCCTTATACGGACGAACGAGGAGGTATACAAACGCAATTACAAGAATTATTGCAGCGATCGTGCCAATGCCGAAGCCGCCGCCTGTAAAGAGCTTGCCGAACTGGAAGATGCAGAGCGCCACAGCATAAGCAAATACGCACTGATAGCCGATCGCAAACCAGGTCCACTTAGCGTTATTCATCTCGCGTCTGATAGCGCCGATTGCCGCGAAGCACGGAGCGCAGAGAAGGTTGAACACGAGATATGAGTAAGCTGCGAGCGCTGTAAAGCCGATTGTCGGGTCCTGAAGCGCTGTCCATATCTGGAAGCCGTTTTCCGCAACTTCATCCATACCGCCGTAAAGTATACCGAAGGTACCGACAACATTTTCCTTTGCGATAAGACCTGTAACAGCCGCAACCGCCGCTCTCCAATGACCCCATCCGAGAGGAGTAAATATCGGAGCAAGGATGCTTCCGACCTTGGCAAGGATCGAGTTATCCATATCCTCAACCATTCCGAAGCCGCCGTTTTCGATACCGAAGCCCTGGAGGAACCAGATAAGGATCGTTGCAAGAAGGATAATTGTACCCGCCTTCTTAATGAATGACCAGCCGCGCTCCCACATGCTTCTTAGCACATTGCCCACGGTCGGCATATGGTATGCCGGAAGCTCCATAACGAACGGAGCCGGATCGCCCGCGAACATCTTAGTCTTTTTAAGAATGATACCCGAGCATACGATAGCCGCGATGCCGACAAAATATGCGCTCGGCGCAACCCATGCCGCGCCGCCGAACAATGCGCCCGCGATAAGCGCGATAATGGGGAGCTTTGCTCCGCACGGAATGAAGGTTGTTGTCATGATCGTCATACGGCGGTCACGCTCGTTCTCGATTGTTCTTGACGCCATGATACCCGGAACACCGCAGCCTGTTCCGATAAGAATCGGAATAAATGACTTACCCGAAAGTCCGAAGCGTCTGAAAATTCTGTCCATGATAAACGCGATACGCGCCATATAGCCGCAGGATTCAAGGAACGCGAGGAATATGAACAATACAAGCATCTGCGGAACAAAGCCGAGAACCGCGCCGACGCCGGCAACGATACCGTCAAGGATAAGGCTGTTAAGCCAATCTGCTGTTCCGAGCTTTTCAAGTCCTGCCTCAATGATTACAGGAATACCGGGTATCCATATGCCGTAATCTGCCGGATCAGGCTCATCGCCCGCCTCCTCAAGCATGGAGACAGCAGCGAGGTATTCGTCAACGGTTACATTTTCTATTGTTTCCTCTACCGCGCCTTCATCATCATAAACCTCAACCGTTATTGAAAGCTCTGCCGCTTCTTCGGGGTCAACACCCGCTTCCTCAGCCGCCGCTTCAAAATCATCAACTATTGCTGAATTTGCCGCTACATTGTACTGCTCTCCCCAGTCCTCAACAGCCTGTTCATAATACGAGGTGCCGATTCCGAATAAGCGCCAGCCGTCGCCGAATACTCCGTCGTTTGCCCAGTCTGTAAAGATCGTACCCACTGTTGTTACAGAAATATAGTATACGATAAACATTACAACCGCAAATATCGGCAATGCGAGAATTCTGTTTGTAACAATCCTGTCTATCTTATCCGATGTGCTGAGCTTCTGTCCACCCTTCTTTTTAAGGCAGCCGCTGATTATTGATGAAATATATGTATAACGCTCGTTGGTGATAATACTCTCCGTATCATCATCCATTTCTTCCTCTGCCCTTGCGATTACATCGTCAACGTTAGGAACCGATTTGAGTGTCTCTCCTATCTTATCATCACGCTCAAAAAGCTTGATTGCATAGAAACGCTTCTGCTCCTCTGCTACATCCGAAAGCTTTGCTGCAATCTCAGCTATATAGCCTTCTGCCTCCTTGCTGAAATTATGCGCCGGAACAAGCTTCTTTCCCGACTTTGCCGCCTCAACTGCCTTTGCAGCGGCTTCCTTTATTCCCGTACCCTTCAACGCAGAAATCGAAACGACCTCGCAGCCAAGTGCCTTTGAAAGATTCTTGAAGTTGATAGTATCGCCGTTCTTGTTGACGATGTCCATCATGTTGACCGCCATTACAACCGGAATGCCAAGCTCTGTGAGCTGCGTTGTAAGATAAAGGTTTCTTTCGAGGTTGCTTCCGTCAACAATATTTAAAATTGCGTCCGGCTTCTCGTTGATAAGATAATTTCTTGCAACTACTTCTTCAAGTGTATACGGTGAAAGTGAATAGATACCCGGAAGGTCTGTAATGATTACATCCTTCTGACCCTTGAGTCTGCCCTCTTTCTTTTCTACTGTAACGCCCGGCCAGTTACCTACGAACTGATTTGAGCCTGTGAGCGCGTTAAACAATGTGGTTTTGCCGGAGTTCGGATTACCGGCTAACGCTATTGTTACTGACATTTCAATAAATCCCCTTTCCAAATGGTTATAACAGCATTACGCTTATCCGAGATATGCTGCTTTTACTGTTTTTGTATATTCCTAAAATCCGTTAGAACTTGCTAACCCGACTGTAAAAAAATTTGAGTTCATTACTGAACCTCAATCATCTCTGCGTCAGCGCGTCTGATTGACAGCTCATAGCCGCGCACCGTTACCTCAATCGGATCACCCAACGGAGCAACCTTGCGCACATAGACCTCAATGCCCTTTGTAATGCCCATATCCATAATGCGGCGCTTTACAGCGCCTTCGCCTGTGAGCTTGCGTACAGTTGCCTTCTGACCAACCTTTACATCCCTGAGAGTCATTTTTTTCTTCCTTTCTATCCTAATTTTAATTACGGCATCAAACTATTATCCTGTTTGCCAATGACTTATCAATGGCAATACGGCTGTCCTTGACATTAACTATCATGTTACCGGAAATCTCCGAAACAACAGTTACCTCCGTTCCCTCAACAAAGCCGAGCTTTTCAAGCTGCTTTCTTTGCGCATCTCTGCCGTTGACCTTAACGACACACTTTTTTTCTCCGACGTTAGCCATTGATAAAGGCATAATTATCCCTCCTGTACAAATTAGTTTTGCGTAACCAATATAAAATACGAGCGCAAACAGTTAGTAATCCTTAACCTATATGGTTAGTTTATCACAACCGCGGATATTTGTCAACAACCTATTGGAAAATTTTTATTTTTGTCGCTTTTCAATAAAAATTTATTTTATCATGTGTCAAATCTGTAATAATATAACAAATCGGTATCGGTATCATAAACTGCAATACTAAAATTAAACGATGCTCTGTCAAACAATTCTTTATCACTATGAATATTATCCGCTTTTCGATGTCGGTCAAGAAAGTAATAATAACCGTTTTCTATATATGGCATATGAGCATTTTCGGCTAACTCATACCCATAGGTTACTCCATCCCGTTCTCCTCCGTACATTATAAGGTTCAGATTTTCAGTCATGGGCAGTTTATTCCACTTGCTTACTGCTTTTAATGCCTTTTCTTTTTTCTTTGAACAATCAAGAATAAGGTAATAATCTCCGTCGCCAACAAATCCACCGTGTGTATCCCCGCTGCTTATAACTTCAAAATTTTTTTGATTTATATGGAATACACTGTTGAGTTCGCTTGTCCGAAATGATATAAAGTTGAATACATTTACGAGCAAGAACGCTATTAATACAACTCTCATTGCGAAACCTCCTGACATTATTCTTCTCTATACTCCAATATATCCGCCGGCTGGCAGTCAAGTATTTTACAAATCTGCTCCAGAGTTGCAAAGCGTATCGCCTTCGCCTTGTTATTCTTTAAAACAGAAAGATTTGCCGGCGTAATCCGAATTTTTTCGGCAAGTTCCATAAGCCCGATAAAAGTTTTTACCCACTGTTTAATTGGATCTTAAATAGCTTTCCCCATTAATTATAACAGTATCGTTTCCGTCCCACTCTATCCTATTTGCCGCTCCGCGTATAAGCCGGCATTTAATACGTATGTCACGCTTCATAAAGGTTCCTATCACTGTTTTACAGCTTTTGTTCAACTCATGAATATAAACCTCTGTGCTTTGTCCCACTGTCCCCTCGTCATCAACAGCTATATAGGCATATGCTTTGCCGTCCGGCGAATAGGTTACATCAGACATGAATCTGCAATCTAAAGGCATAAAAAGCAGGCATATTCCAAAATTAATAACCAATACCGTAATTACAAACGGCTCAATCAAAGAAATAAATAATCTTTGCCATTCCTTTTCACAGCACACAGAGTACACCGCAAACCAGACTAAAAAAATTATACCTAACAAAATTGGTTTAAAAACCTCATTATATTTTATATCTTTGCAATATACATTATTTGATTCAATAAAACAGCAGACAGATAAAAAATAAACTATTCCAAAAAAGATTATAATTCTTCCCATCCTCTTTGAATCTGTCGTCTGATACTTTTTTAATATTATTGAAACAACTATGTAGACTGCGGCTATCGCTGCATATATGATCATCACACAACTATAATCAGCCGGAAGCCAGCTATAGCCGCATGCGCTTGTCACAAAATTTATTATTGAAAAAAGAAACAGAATACACGATGCAGTCCAATGAATATTACATTTTATCTCTTTCATTTTTTAACATAAATATCTCCCAAAAAGCGGCTGCTATTCTTCTCTATACTCCAATATATCCGCCGGCTGGCAATCAAGTATTTTACAAATCTGCTCCAGAGTTGTAAAGCGTATCGCCTTCGCCTTGTTATTCTTTAAAATAGAAAGATTTGCCGGAGTAATCTGCATTTTTTCGGCAAGCTCCATAAGCCCGATTTTCCGCTTTGCCATCATTACATCTAAATTTACTACTATTGGCATATATAATATTGACCCTCTTTCTCAAATTTGTTTGAAATAAGTGCTCTAAGTAGGTCGTGCGCACACGCAAACGCCGTGTACGTTGGTACTCAAGTGAGCGCGGGCGCGCGCGATACGACGAGCATTTTTTCAAACTCACACCGTCCAATCGTTTTCTTCCTTATACTCCACCGCCTGTCTGAATAAATCCTTCAGCACCATACAAAACAGGCTGCCTATTCCGAATACAATGGCTATAACCACAGTCGCAAACGAAAACATAGTGAAGCATTTGACTATATAAACCGCTGTAATTATTATACATGCTGCCGCCATTCTTTTAAGACAATTCACATTTTCCGTTACAAACGGATTTCCGCCCACAAGAGTTTTAAACATCTGTTTAAACTCAAACAGAATATATACCGCCGCAATGCCCGATATAAACAGCATAGCGGTGAAAATTATCGTTTCCGTTTTACTGTAACCGTAATACCTGCCGATTTGTCTTGCTGTAAACGGTACCGCTATAATACAGGCTATCCCCGCATAAAACAGCACATCAACAATCAGCTTTGTGATTTTGTTGAGCTCTTTCATATTTATCATCACCTTTCATTTCCAGTATAACACATAGAAAACAAAAAGTCAATAAATATTTATCGTTTTTCAATAAATATTTATTGACTTAATTTAAGCTTGCTATGAAAAGGGACAACCCCTTTTCGGAATTGTCCCCATATCCTTGTAAATAAGTTAAAAAACATTGATCTGGCATGACCTCATGGTTTCAAGCGCCGCATTGTGCTTATCAGGAGTTACACCCGCGCAGCAGGAGGAATCCACAGAAATTGGCGCCTCAGGGAAGCTTGCCTTTAACAGCAGCGCGTTTGATACAACACAGATATCCGTACACAATCCTATCAGTTCTATTTCGAGATCATTTATGTCATAATTCTCAGCTATTATTTTCGGAAGGTCAACCGAACCGAAGGTTATCTTTTCAACCGCGCGATAACCTTTTTTGTCAAGAGAGGTCTGCACCCGTCTGTCAAGCCGCCATCCGTCCGTTCCCCTTATGCAATGCGGAACCGGCAGCTTTTTTCCTTCACTTGTTTCCATGTAATTTTCAAAATGAGTGTCCAGCGTTGCAATTATATCTCCGTCAAAGCCGTTTATTTTATTTACAACATTGTCAACAATTGCTTCCGCTTCACTTGTACCCAAGGAACCGTTTATAAAATCTTTTTGCATATCTACTGCTATGAGAACTTTTTGCATATCTACTTACCTTTCTGTATATTTTCCTCCATACATCAATATAATAGATTGCATTTCAAGTCCTGCAAAGAGTCAAATAAAAAGATACCCTGTTTGGGTATCTTCCTATTTGGCTCTTCCAACTGGGCTCGAACCAGTGACCCTCTGATTAACAGTCAGATGCTCTGCCAACTGAGCTATGGAAGAATATTTAATGCGGCAACGTTCTACTCTCCCGGACAGTCGCCCATCAAGTACCATCGACG
>JBJEIW010000162.1:0-9023 GCA_051877435.1 Candidatus Ornithomonoglobus sp. | reverse complement strand
TGCCTCTGTCTTTGCAGCTGACTTTCTTGAAGGCGCTACATACTTCGGGATAGCAGTTTTTAAAGTATCAAGCTTTTCAAAGTTACCCTTTGCTGTAGCCTGTCCCTTTTCAATAGCCTTGTCAAGTGTAGTCTTACCTGCAAGGATATCCATTAATGCCTTTCTTGCTATGTCAATTACCGCGTCGTTATCACGATAATCATAACCCTGTACATCAATTATACCATCTGTAACCTTGAAATATAATGTACCGCTGCAATCCTCGTCTGTAAGATCAACCTGTACAGCCATATCTGCAAGCTTTGTACCGTCTATCTCAGCAAACTTAGCCTGAATCTTTTTCAATGCGTTTTCAAATGTCATTTAAAATATCTCCTCTCTTCGGATCTAAGTAAATATCCTTATCCGAATTCGTTTTGATTTGGTTTTTGACATATTTAAGTATACATCATATTTTTAAACATGTCAATCAAATTTCAAAATTTTGTAGAAAATATTCACAAAATACGTTTATTATGGGATTTTTTTGTGAGTATTCAGTTAAAATAACGGATTATTTCGTCTTATTGACCTCCGCCGCCTTTAAGGTATTCTTCATAAGCATCGCGATCGTCATAGGACCTACGCCGCCCGGAACCGGAGTTATTGCTCCCGCAACCTTTTCTGCGCTCTCAAACTCAACATCACCCACAAGCTTTTTCGGAGCGATTCTGTTGATGCCCACATCAATTACCACAGCGCCCGGCTTTATCATATCGCCTGTTATAAAATTCGGAATACCTACCGCCGCAACGAGAATATCCGCATTCCTTGTTTTCTCGGCAAGGTTCTGAGTTCTTGAGTGGCAGATCGTAACGGTTCCGTTCTTGTGCAGCAGAAGCATTGACATCGGTTTTCCTACAATATTTGAACGTCCTACAACAACACATTCCTTGCCGTTAACATCAATTCCGCTTTCCTTTATAAGCTCCATAACGCCCGCGGGAGTGCACGGAACAAAGTCATAATTTCCTGTCATTATCTTTCCGACATTTACCGGATGGAACGCGTCAACATCCTTTTTCGGATCAATCGCGTTTATAATAGCCTCCTCGTTGATATGCTCCGGTACGGGAAGCTGGCACAGAATACCCGATACGGTATCATCTCTGTTAAGCTTTTCTATAAGCTCGATAAGCTCCTTCTGCGTTGTGTCCGCAGGAAGAACATACTCAAATGAGTTAATGCCGATATATTCGCACGCAAGCTTCTTATTTCTTACGTACACCTGACTTGCCGGATCCTCTCCTACCAGTATTACCGCCAGACCCGGATTTATTCCGCGCGCCTGAAGCTTTTTTACCTCCTCCTTCATTTCGTCCTTGATTCTTGCCGAAACTTCCTTTCCCTTTAAAAGCATTGCCATGTTTATCACCTTTTCCTTTATATTTATTTAAATTATTATCTTTTCCCTCGTTATACGGCTTTATAAGGCACCTCGGCGCAAATCCGATAAGATCCTCTCTGCCGCACTCAATAAGCGCCCTGCGGACAATTTCATAATTCTCCGGCTTTTTAAACTGTAAAAGCGCCCGCTGCGCCTCCTTTTCCTTCTTAGACCTCGGAACATATACCGGCTTCATTGTAAACGGATCAAGTCCGGTATAATACATACAGGTTGAAATCGTTCCCGGTGTCGGATAAAAATCCTGAACCTGCTCCGGGTTCAGCCTGTGCTCGTTGAGATATTCCGCAAGCTTTATTGCGTCCTTCATTGTCGAGCCGGGGTGGCTTGACATAAGATAAGGTACCGCGTACTGATTAAGGCGCATTTCATCGTTGAGCTTATAAAACTTGTCCATGAACCTGTCATAAACCTTTCTTGACGGCTTGCCCATATATTGCAGCACATTATCCGAAACATGCTCCGGCGCTACTCTCAGCTGACCGCTTGTATGGTATTTTAAAAGCTCTCTGAAAAACGTGTCGTCCTTATCCGCAAGCAGATAATCAAAACGTATACCCGACCTTATAAACACCTTTTTAACTCCCGGCAGCGCCCTGAGCTTCCGCAGAAGGTTAAGATACCTTGTATGGTCGATTTTCATGTTTTTGCATGGCTCCGGCCACAGGCACCGCTTATTCCTGCACGCGCCGTACTTTGCCTGCTTTGCGCACGCAAGGTCACGGAAGTTTGCGGTAGGTCCGCCCACGTCATGAATATATCCCTTGAAATCGGGGTCTTTTATCATCAGCTTTGCCTCTTTGATAAGGCTCTCGTCGCTTCTTGAGGTCACCATTCTCCCCTGGTGGAACGCAAGGGCGCAGAAATTGCAGCTGCCGTAGCAGCCGCGGTTCATTGACAGTGAGAATTTAACCTCCTCTATCGCCTTGATACCGCCCGACGCTTTATACATAGGGTGGTAATTTCTCATATACGAAAGCTCTGCTATCTCGTCCAACTCATAGGCTTCAAGCGGCGGCTGCGGAGGGTTCTGTATAAGATAGCGGTCGCCGTGCTTCTGCGCAAGCGGCTCGCCAGTGTACGGATTCTGTTCAAGATACTGCTCTCTGCACGAAATCGCGTATGCCTTCTTATCGGCGGCGCATTCCTCAAAGGACGGTATTTCCTTGTAGCCGTCCGCGCACGATGACATAAAACAGGTTCCGGGCACTGTGATCATATTTTCAACCTCTATGCCCATATTTAGCATATCGGCAAGCTCAACTATCTGCCGTTCCCCCATGCCGTACATAAGTATATCCGCCCCGCTGTCAACCAGTATTGAGCGGCGTATCTTATCGTCCCAGTAATCGTAATGCGCAAAGCGCCTGAGACTTGCCTCCACTCCGCCTATGAGTATCGGAATTTTTCCGAATGCCTCCCTTGCTCTGTTGCAGTACACTATTGTCGCGCGATCGGGTCTGTGTCCCGACTTGTTTTCGGGTGAATACGCGTCATCATGACGGCGTTTTTTGTTTACTGTATAATGGTTTACCATACTGTCTATATTTCCGGCGCTTACAAGCACCCCGAGCCTTGGTCTGCCAAATGCCAGAAGCGGCCCCGGGCTGCGCCAGTCCGGCTGCGCGCATATCGCCACACGGTAGCCGCGCGACTCCAGCAGCCGTGAAATTATAGCGTGTCCGAAGCTGGGATGATCAACATAAGCGTCGCCTATAATATAGAGAAAATCATAATAATCCCAACCGCGTTTTTCCATATCCTTTCTTGACACCGGAAGGAAATTATTCTTCTCCATAGTCTCCCTCCCCGTCTAAGTCCTCTCGATGGTACCCATCCATATCAGCGTGTGAAATGAGCACATCACGAGGCTTTGAGCCGTTGGCGGGAGATATGATTCCCCTCGCCTCCATCTGGTCTATAATTCGTCCGGCTCTCGAATAACCCACGCTTAAACGACGCTGTACCATTGAGGTTGAAATCTTGCCAAGCTCCACTGCAAGCTGAATTGCATCCGGCAGAAGCGCGTCTCCGTCCTCCTCCTTGTCCGGTGTAACACCGTTTTCACCGAGCTGAATACGCTCGATATGCTCCGCAAGGTCCTCGCTGTAATGCGTCTGTGGAGATGTGCCCTTTATAAAGTCAATAATTCTTTCAACCTCGCCGTCTGATACGAACGCGCCCTGCACTCTCCGTGTTGAACGCGCGCCTGTCGGGAAATAGAGCATATCGCCCATACCCAGAAGCTTCTCCGCGCCCGCTTTGTCAAGAATTGTACGGCTGTCCACCTGTGATGAAACGAAGAACGCGATCCTTGACGGAATATTTGCCTTGATAAGACCTGTGATAACGTCAACCGACGGTCTCTGTGTAGCTATGATAAGATGGATTCCCGCGGCTCTTGCAAGCTGCGCCAAACGGCAGATATAGTCCTCTACCTCCTTGGCGGCAACCATCATAAGGTCCGCAAGCTCGTCTATTATAATAACAAGCTGCGGTATCTTTTCACCGCCCGTGCTTTCCATAAGCTTGTTGTAGCCCTCAAGCTTTCTCACGCCTGTTTCCTTAAACAGCTCATAGCGGTGCATCATCTCCTGTACCGCCCAGTTGAGCGCCCCTGCCGCCTTCTTGGCCTCCGTCACAACCGGGATAAGAAGATGCGGTATACCGTTATAAACTCCAAGCTCAACCTGCTTCGGGTCAACCATGATAAGTTTTACATCGTCAGGACTTGCCTTATATAAAATTGATGTTATAATAGTATTTATACATACGGATTTACCTGAGCCTGTGGCTCCCGCTATAAGCGCATGAGGCCATTTTGCTATATCTCCGACAACCACGTTGCCGCCTATATCCTTACCCAGACATACCGTAAGCTTTGACTTTGCATTCTTAAATTCCGGTGATGAAAGCATTTCACGAATCGTAACCGGTGTTACGTTATTGTTCGGGATTTCCACGCCGACCGTTGCGGCTTTACCCGGGACCGGCGCTATAAGCACCGTTGAAACCGCAAGGTTCAGCGCAATGTCATCAGCAAGTCCCACGATTTTTGAAAGCTTTGTGCCGCTGGAAGGCTGTATTTCATATCTTGTAACCGTCGGTCCCTGAGTTACCTGAACAGGCTTTGCCTTAACTCCGAAATTATCAAGAACGGATATAAGCTGCTCCGCCTTTTTATAAAGCTCCTGACGCTGATCGTTTGAAATCTTTTTGGCGGTATCGAGAAGGTCAAGCGACGGATACTGATATTCATAATGCTCCTCAGCCATTGCGTCATCAAGCTCTGCAATAAAACTGTTCTTTTCCTTGTCGGAAAGCTTTTTCTCTTTAGGCTTCTTTTCTTCCGGAGCCGCAGCTTCTCCGTAATTATGCATTATATCTTCATCAACAGGAACCGGATCATCCGAATAGGTATTGAATATACTTTCATCAAATGAACTGATATTTGCCGGCTCCTCACCTGCGGGCTTCATCGCTGTCTTTTTATGCTTTGTCCTTAAAGTCTCTTCTTCCGCAGCCGGCTGTTCTATGAGCGGGTCAAATGAACCGGTGGTGCCGACAGAGTCATCAGCTATAGGTGCGTTGACATTATCAAAACGCATATTATACAAATCAAACTCCTTGTCATAATCATATCCGTCATTTAATATGTCGCTGTTCTGTACTCCGTTGTTATGCTCAAGGTCAATAGCAAAGTCCTTGGCTATATCCATAGGGCTGCCTGTATAGACCTCATCACGAGAGCCTTCATGTTTCTTATTTCTGCGCTTTGCAAATCCTTCGGGGATAGAATCATCATCAGCCGCCGGTTCGTGCTTTAAACGCCTGCCTTTTACCCTGCTCATGTTTTCCTCATACTCAAAGTATTCCCTTTCGTCCGGCTCTTCATATTCCGACTCGCGCGCTTCTCTTAGGCGTTCTGCATAATCCGCTCTCTTTTCCCTGACGCGTTCAACAGTATCCGAGGAAAAGCCCATAAAACGCTTTATACCGCTCATAATATACGGTACAATATTAAATCTTGCAATAAGACACCCTATTACCACAAACAGAACTATAAGAACAAGAAAAGCGCCCAGTGAGCTTATAAGTCCCGAAAGCGACTGTGCAATTCCTACACCGACAGTGCCGCCGCCGTTTGTGTAAGCGCTGCATATTGAGTATGCCGAATCCGCGTCATAGTCCGCAAAAAGACCGATTATCGCGCAGATATCCGCCATTTCCAGAAGCAGCAAAATAAACTTCTGCCACATTCTGCCGACCGATTTCGTATTAACCAGATATATAAGTGTGCCTATAAATATAGCCGGCATGACATATGCCATGATACCGAACAGACCTCCGCACGCGCTCTTAACTGCCACAGGAACTATTGCATCTGTATCTATATACATGGATATAAGCGTAAATGCAATTATAACCGACCATACTGCGCCGTGAATGAACAACGGATTCAACAGTGAGTTTTCCCTCACCGGCTCTGCCGGAATGGCTGTTCGTTTCTTTGCCGTTTTTTTTGATTTATTATCTGAACTCTTTGTTGCTGCCATTTTTTCTCCTCTATTTGTCAAAATTACATTAATTATACCACAAATAAAAAGAAAAATCTACCCCCTATTTTTAGCTGATGTTAAATTTATTTATATCCTTGTCTGCTCTGTTTTTACCAGATAAGAAATCCTTCGCCTGTAAGCCGCAGTATAGCCTCTGTAAGAAAGTAATCGGCATATATAAGGTGGATATGCCGCCCGTCATAATATGCGCGTGTGGAATGGTTTGTTATAGCGTCATTTTCGGGCGTCCAGTCGCAGCATTTATCAGTAACAGCACGAAGCAGCCTTATTGCTCCGTCTATGTACAGCGGCTTTTCAGAATCACCGCACTGCTCCGCAATTTCAAGCATGCCGCAGGCTGCGCAAAGTCCCGCAGATGTGTCATAAACCACAGGCTCCTCGGGCGCTCTGAAATCGGCAAGCGGAATATAATCCGTTATTGCCGCGCACGCAAGAAAATAATGCGCAGAGCGCTTTGCCGCGTCAAGAAAATCAACTCTTCCCGTATACCGTGACGCAAGAGCCATTCCGTAAATTGCCCAGCTAAGTCCCCTTGACCATGAGGAGCCTGCTTCATAGCCCTGCCCTCCATCCGCTTTTATGCAGTCTCCTGTTTCGGGGTCAAATATTACCTTGTGATTTGAGGAGCCGTCCGAACGCAGCGTGTAATTGAGCGCTTTATCCGCGTGAGCCTCCGCAATCACCTTAAAGCGTATATCCCCCGTTTCATTATATGCCCAGAACAGCAGCGGCAGATTCATAAGCGTGTCAACGATTGTAAGTCCGATCGTCCCGTTTACCGTATCATATTCCGGATTCCACGCGCGGATATATCCGCCAAGCGGATTATAACGTCCCGCAAGGAGCGTTGCCGCGTGCATTCCGCGGCGGTAAGCGTCCTTATCACCGGTAAGGCGGTAATCAGCTACGGCTGTATGCAGGAACATAAAGCCGATGTCATGATCAAGTCCCTCAAAGCCTTCAAGCGCCCTATCAAGTCTTTTTTCGGTTATGCGCGCCTCATTCTTATACATATCATCGCCTGTCGCCTTGTACATCTGCCACAGAATGCCTGCCCAGAAGCCGTTTGTCCACCAGTAAATATTATCCGCATCGGTGTATTTTCCTTCACTGTCAAGCTCTCCCGGAATTTTTCCGTTCATGCGCAGGCATTCAGCGCGGAGCTTTACTTCAAGCTTTTTGCGTACCTCCGCAAGCCATTTTTTATTATTATCATCAAGAATTATATTCATAAGATCCTCCGTTGAAGTTAATTAAACTCAGTTTTACAAAACTTCATTCATGCTTCCCATGCGGTATCCGCCCAAATCCATTGATACATATGTAAATCCAAGCAATTTAAGATAATCATAAACCTTATCCGATACCTCAATGAGCTTCGGAAATTCTTCTTTTTTTATCTCAATTCTCGCCATCATATCATGTATTCGCACCCTCACCTGAGAAAAACCCATGTCAATGAGCAGCTGTTCCGCTTTGTCAACCATTCCGATCTTTTCCTCCGTTATCGTCTCGCCGTAGACAAATCTTGACGACAGACAGGCAAACGACTGCTTGTTCCATGTGTCAAGACTCAGCTCCTTTGAAAGCTGCCGTATTTCAGCCTTATTGAGGTCTGCATGCCTCAGCGGACTTTTTATGTTCTGTTCCCTTACGGCAATAAGTCCCGGGCGGTAATCGCCGTTATCGTCTGTATTTGAGCCTTCGGCAATGTTCTCAATCCCCATAGCATCGACCACATTACGCATCTTCTGAAACAGCTCTGTTTTGCAAAGATAGCAGCGGTTCTTCGGATTCTGTGAAAAGCCTTCAATGTTAAGCTCCTCCGATTCCACTATTATATGCTTTATCCCCTCTTTTTCACAGAAGGATTTTGCCTCGTTTAATTCTCTTACGGGAAATGAGCACGAACGCGCCGTGACAGCTATCGCGTTATCGCCGAGCACATCATGGGCAGCTTTAAGCAGAAGGGTTGAATCCACACCGCCGGAAAATGCGACCGCAACAGACTTTAATTCCTTTAAATAGTCCTTTAATACTTCATATTTACTGTTCATATATTATTTTCCTTTATTTTTTTGCTTTGACGGCTTGTTGCCGTAATACTGATACAGCCAGCAGCGCAGCATTCCGTTATATATCTTTCTTCTGCGGTCCGCGCGTCTGCCGAACTCTTTCTCAAATTCATCATGGGAGGTGAGAATGTAATACGACCACCTGTCAAGCTCTCCAAAGCTTCTGCCAATGGAATGATAGAGCTTTTTGCACTCGTTAAGCTCCCCCATTCTTTCTCCGTACGGTGGGTTTGTTATGATTGAACCTCCGGGTTTGCCAACAATTATTTTTCTTGCGTCACACTGCGATACACTTATAAAGCCGCCTACTCCCGCTTTTTTCGCATTTTCTTCCGTAAGCTCAACCGCTGTTCTGTCAATATCGGATGCCCGTATATCAAGAGTCACATCACTGTGAACATCTTCCCTTGCCTCCTCGACTGCGTCCTGTATCATATGACCGTCTATCTGCGGAAAATCCTCAAAGGCAAACTGTCTTGTAAGTCCCGGCGCCATATTCCGCTTGAACATTGCCGCCTCTATCGGTATCGTTCCGCTTCCGCAGAACGGGTCAAGCAGCTGCTCCTCAAATTTCCAGTAGCTTATCATTACCATTGCCGCCGCGATAGTTTCACGCACCGGCGCAAGGTTTGATTTTACCCTGTAGCCGCGCTTATGAAGAGCTATCCCTGTCGTATCAATCATAACCGTCACAATATCATCTATTATTGTGAACTGCACCTGATATGTTACTCCGGTTTCCGGCAGCCACTGTATTCCGTACTGCTCCCCCAGCCTATCCGCTATCGCCTTTTTTATTGTGATCTGCGAGCTTCTGTCGCTTGCAAGCTTTGACCGCGTTGTGTGTCCTTTTACGGGAAAGGCGTCGTTTCTGTCTATAAAGCGCTCCCATTCAAGCGCCTTTACTCCTTCACAAAGGCTGTC
>JBJEIW010000161.1:0-2164 GCA_051877435.1 Candidatus Ornithomonoglobus sp. | reverse complement strand
AATTGCCTGCGGCAATTCTAAAAAAGGGGGGCAAGGTGTACAAACAATAATTTATATCTGAAAAGGGGCTGTTTTGCAGCTCCTTTTACAATAAGGAGTTATTATGGAAGGATACATTCATTCAACGGAGAGCTTCGGGTCGGTTGACGGTCCGGGAGTTCGCTTTATCATATTTCTTTCGGGCTGTCCAATGCGCTGCCGCTTCTGCCATAATCCCGACACATGGAATATGGAGGACGGGGAAAGGACGGACACGGAGCAGCTTGTGAAAAAGGCTCTGCGCTGTAAGGCGTACTGGGGCAAGGACGGCGGTGTTACGGTGAGCGGCGGCGAGCCGCTTATGCAGCTTGATTTCCTCGTTGAGCTTTTTAAACGCTTCAAGGCGGAGGGCGTCAACACCTGTATTGACACAAGCGGCGCGCCGTTTACACGCAAGGAGCCGTTCTTCTCAAAATTTGAGGAGCTTATGCGGTATACCGATCTGCTTCTGGTAGACATAAAGCATATAGATCCAAAAAAGCATTTGGAGCTGACGGGCAGACCAAACGATAATATTCTTGATATGCTGAGATATTTGTCGGATATTGGTAAGCCGATATGGATAAGGCACGTCCTTGTTCCCGAATGGACGGACAATGACAAATACCTTAAAAGAACGCGCGAATTTATCGATACCCTCGGCAATGTCGAAAGGGTAGAGGTTCTCCCTTATCACACCCTCGGCGTGCATAAGTGGGAAACACTGGGGCTTGAATATCCTCTTGACGGCATAAATCCGCCGTCAAAGGAACGGATTGAGAATGCCGATAGGATATTAAAGGGAAATATGCAGCCCGATTTTGGGAAATAATGTAAAAAGGTAAAAATGAATTGAAAATTTATACTTTTTATTGACATTAATTCATAAATATGCTATTATAGTATCATGAAGAAGTTGATTTTTGTCGTAGTATGCTGTATTTTGTATGTAATATTATGGGTAACACATTATCAGTGCGTGTTTTTAAAATATTTACATGTTATATGCCCCGGATGCGGTATGATGAGGGCAACGCACGAGATATTGAGATTAAACTTCAGGGAAGCATTTGAATACCATCCGATGGTTTATTCGCTTCCGGTTTTGCTGCTTTATGTACTAAAGGCAGGAAAGCCTTTTAAAAATATGTTTATAAATTACGGTGTTCTTACGCTTATAGCTTTAGGCTTTCTTCTAAATTATGTTATAAAATTATTTATATTTTTTTGATATGGAGGGAAAATATATGTTTTGTAAAAATTGCGGAAAGGAAATAGACCCAAATGCTGCTGTATGCATAAACTGCGGTGTTAAAGTAGGTGATGGCGTAAATTTCTGTCAGAATTGCGGCGCGAATACAATTCCTAATGCGATGGTATGTACAAAGTGCGGAGTGCAGCTCAGTACTGCTGTAAAGGGTGAGCAGAAATCAAAGCTTACTGCGGGTCTTCTGGGGATTTTTCTCGGCGGTATTGGTATACATAGCTTTTATCTGGGTCGTACAGGTATAGGTGTTATACAGATTATTGTTACTCTTATTACCTGTGGCGCCGGAGCTCTATGGGGCTTTATTGAGGGTATTCTTATTCTTTGCGGAAAAATTGACAAGGATGCGAAGGGAATTCCTTTGGCTGATTAATTAAATGTATAAATAACAATGACTGTCCTGTACAGTCATTGTTATTTATCAAAAAACTCTGTTAAAATATCAAGCTGTTCCGGTGGCTGCACGGGAGGATCAAGCTTTTCAATCTCTTCATTCAGCTCCTGCATACGGCTGTCAAGCTCGGACGCAAGGTGCGCGCATTCAAGCAGCCGACAGCTTACGGTGTCGGGAATATCCTTGCGCTGCTTGTAGCGGATTTTATGCTCCATGCTTGCCCAGGAATCCATGGCTACTGTTCTGAGCTGGATTTCCACCTTTACCCATTCCTCGTGGTCGAGAAGGCGGATCGGCACCTTAACGTGCATATGGTAGCTCCTGTAGCCGTTTTCCTTTGGCACCTTTATATAATCCTTGACAAGGCATACATGTATGTTATTAAAATTCTGTATTACCTCTGCAATTTTATAAATATCGTCGGGGAACAGACAGACTATTCTTACTCCGGCAATATCGTCAATGTATTTTACAGCATTTTCTAT
>JBJEIW010000160.1:0-9095 GCA_051877435.1 Candidatus Ornithomonoglobus sp. | reverse complement strand
TCTATTGTAGGTTCATAGCCTTTTTTCTCAAGCTTGCGCGCAATGGAGCTGGGACGCTTCAGCCGCGATTTGATATGCTCAACCGGATTTGAGCGCTTGTTTGCATAAAGCTCCTCCATAATGGTTTCGGCGTACATATTCACGACCTTGAGCGCGCCTGCATACGGCAGCATCGCAAGCCGCATATCATGATCACTCATAGTTTCTATCAGCATAATTACACAACCTTTCATATTTCAGTATACCACAATTTTGTGCAGAATGCAAGATTGATTGTGTAAATTAAAGGTAAAATATATATCTGTCATTGTTAATGCAGAACCGTATGCTGACGAAGATATTTTTCTCTTGTAGCCATGCCGCCGCGGATGTGGCGTTCTGCCTTGTTCTTTTCTAAAATTGCCCGGCATTCGCGGTACAGCTCGCGGTTAATTCTCAGAAGTCTTTCATGAACGTCCTTATGTACGGTGGACTTGCTTACATTGAAAACCTTTGCCGTTGCGCGTACTGTGGTTTTGTTATCTATGATGTATTGTGCAATCTCCAGCACCCTTTCTTCAATATAATCTTTCATCGCTACCCCCAATATTTCAGGAATGAAAATTTAAATGATTTTTTCTGATTTCATCCTGTTTTTCTGTACAATATATGAAAAAATTTTGTAGAATATTACGTTTGACTTGACAAAGTTTCGTAATTCGGATAAAATAGATAATGGATTGAAATGGTTGGGGAGAGATATAATGAGGACAGATTGCCAAATGTGCATGAATTATGCGTATGATGAGGAATATGACTGCTATATGTGCGCGGTCGATATGGATGAGGATGAGGCATATTCACTGTTTTCAGGCAAAAGAAAGGTCTGCCCATATTTCAGATTCGGTGATGATTATACAATAGTCAGAAAGCAGAACTAAAATGGCAGAGTTTGAAAAAATACCCGATGATGAGCTTGTCGCTATGGCGCAGGCGGGGGATGAAGGAGCGCTCGAGGCGATACTTATGCGGTATAAGCCGCTGGTGCACAAAAAGTCGCAGCCGTATTATCTTGCGGGCGGCGATGATGATGACATTGTGCAGGAGGGGCTTATCGGTCTGTATAAGGCGGTTATTGATTTTAACAAGGAGAAGTTTCCTCTGTTTAAGGTATTCGCGGGGGTTTGCATAGAGCGCCGTATAATTTCCGCGGTAAAAAAGGCGTCGCGGCAGAAGCATACGCCGCTTAATTCATATATTTCGCTGAGCAACAGCGCGTATGACGAGGAACAGGGGATCGCTCTGGGGGACGTTATCGACAGCGGCCGCGGTGAGGACCCGGAAAAAATTCTCATAGAACGTGAAAATATTTCCGGACTTGAGGGCATAATTAATAATGTGCTGTCTCCTCTTGAAATGCAGGTTCTGCTGTGTCATCTTAACGGTAAAACCTATAAGGAAACCGCCCGGGAGCTTGGAAAGGATGTTAAGGCGGTCGATAATGCAATGCAGAGGATCAAGAAAAAGCTTGAGGATGTAGTGCGTTATTAACAGCTGAAATTATTTGATGATTGAAAGGAAAAATTAATGTATACCGACAAAATAATAATTTGCAGGGACTGCGGAGAAGAATTTGTATTTACGGCAGGTGAGCAGGAGTTTTATGCGGAGCACGGGCTTGACAGCGAGCCGGTACGATGCAGGGCTTGCAGAAGCCGCCGCAAGCATGGCGTCGGACAGAAGCCGAAGCGGGTGCTGTATGAAATTGTCTGCTCAAAGTGCGGTGAGGTTGAAGCGATACCGTTTGAGCCGAGACATGACCGTCCTGTTTTCTGTAACGCATGCTACAGAAAAATGAATGAGAAATAAATCTCTTTTGCCGCCGGATTTTTTTGGCGGCTTTTGTTTTATATAATTGGGGAGAGGTAAGCAGGAAATGAAGAACAAAACAATCAGTATGATTGAGGGCGTGCCGATACACCTTATATTGAAGTTTGCAATACCGATGCTGATAGGCAATATGTTTCAGCAGCTGTATAATTTTGTGGATTCGTCAATTGTCGGAAGATATATCGGCGGAGACGCGCTGGCTGCGGTAGGGGCAACCTCCCAGATAAATAATTTCCTTATATGGATTGCCATGGGCATAACAAACGGCGCCGGAATTATAATCGCGCAGTGCTTCGGAGCAAAGGAATACGACAGAATGAAGCAGTCGGTAACCTCAATGATCGCTGCGCTTGGAGTTATGGTGCTTGTGACAACGGCGGCGGGTATCGGTCTTGCTTATCCGGCGCTGCGGCTTATGAATGTGCCGGAGGAAATAATAGATACCTCCGCGGGATATATGCGGACGATATTTGCCGGATGTCTGCCGCTTATGGTGTATAACGCCTGCTCATCAATACTGAGAAATCTGGGAAATTCCCGCGTACCGCTGTATATGCTCATAGTTTCATCATGTACAAATGTGATTCTGGATCTTGTATTTGTAATTCTGTTCAACTGGGGTGTTCTGGGCGCGGGTATTGCGACGGTCATTTCACAGGTAATTTCGGCAGCGCTGTGTTTGGGCTATCTGGTTAAGAGCAGACGGGAAATGAATATTGACAACCTGCCTAAGCGCGCGGAAAAGAGTATGATATGGCTGATTGTAAAAACGGGAGT
This sequence comes from Candidatus Ornithomonoglobus sp., assembly GCA_051877435.1. Lineage (GTDB taxonomy): Bacteria > Bacillota > Clostridia > UBA1381 > UBA1381 > Ornithomonoglobus. The sequence goes on along the minus strand of JBJEIW010000160.1, from coordinate 6,449 downwards.
TCCGGCGGCTCTTCAGGGCTGCTGCATAAACCTCGGCGGAATGTGTGTGCAGGGGCTTATAAATTCCTTCGGCAAGGATGCGATGGCGGCATATACCGCGTCAACCAAGATCGATTCGCTCACTATTCAGATCATAGTATCCCTCGCTATATCCCTGTCCGTGTTCAGCGGTCAGAATATGGGCGCGGGAAAGATCGAGAGGGTAAAGCGCGGACTGAGGCAGTCACTGTTTGTTATGCTGCCTGTATGTATAATACTTGCAATGCTGCTTCTTGCGTTTAAGCGGAATGTGCTGTCGCTGTTCCTCGATCCGGCTGTTGAGGAACAGGCGATTGAATACGGGAGCCGTTACCTTTCGGTTATCGGCATAGGATATATAATCGCGGGAATTATGCAGTGTTATCAGCATCTTTTAAGAGGTGTGGGTGATGTCAATATCTGCGTTATTGCCGGTATGACGGAGCTGTGCGTCCGTGTTGCGGCGTCATTTGTATTCGTAAGGCTGTTCGGACTTTACGGCATCTGGTATGCGATCCCGTTCTCGTGGGGCTGCGCGTGCTTTATCCCGGTAATACGTTATTATTCGGACAGGTGGCAGACAAAGAGATTAGTAAACGTTTAACAAAACCAATGAAAGGAAGAAGCCTATGAAGTATAAGCTGAACAGAAAGCTGATTCCAATCTTTGATGAATCACAGATTGAAAGCAATGAAATACTTGTTGAGATTATGACGCTCGGCGAGTTTGACGAGAAATATAAGGGTAACTATCATCATGAGCTGCTGATGGACTCTATGGAGCATATCCAGTTTTCAAAGGTGGAAATTCTGCGAAGCTGCACAATCGGAACAATACTTGTGCCGGATAAGCAGAATCTTCTTGAAAAGGAGTTCGGCTTCGGTTTTTATATTCACAAGAAGCACCTTATATTTATTGACGATACAAAGAGGCTTCAGAAAATCGCGGCGCGTCTGCCGGAAATCAAGGCTTATGACACAACTCTTGAGGCGCGATTTTTCATTGAGATTATTGAATTTCTGATTAACGATGATGTCCTTTACCTTCAGCGCTATGAGGATATGCTTGTTGACGTTGAAGAGGAGCTTATGGAGCATGAGATCGATGATTTTCATACCGATATTCTTCGTTACCGCCGTGAAATAATGACGCTGAACTCATATTATCAGCAGATGACAGAAGCGTTACAGATGATGAGCGAGAACAAAAACGGACTGTTCAATGCCGAGGATATACGTCTTTTAAAAGTCGTCGCAAACCGTGCTGACCGTCTGTTTGACAATACAAAGATGCTGCGAGAATATACCGGACAGCTTCGTGAAATGTATCAGGCGCAGATTGATATTGAGCAGAATAAGACAATGCGTATACTAACTGTCGTAACAACCATATTTATGCCTCTTACGCTTATAGCCGGCTGGTATGGCATGAACTTTCAGTATATGCCTGAGCTTGCCTCAAAATACGGATATATAGGCGTTATCGCCTTCAGTGTTCTTGTGATAATCGTAGAGGTTCTGTTCTTTAAGTGGAAGAAATGGTTTGATTAATGGAGATATATAGTATGCATTAAGTGCTTCAGAAAACTTAGTGAAAAGCATATAGAATAAATGTTGAAGGGGCTTATCAAATGAATCAGCCCCTTTTATACGTTATTTACTTGTCGAGCCGAAGCCGCCGTCTCTTACACCGTCAGCGTCATCGTCGAGGGTTATGCCGTATTCAATGAATATGCCCTGGCAGAAGCCGTCGCCGCGGCTGAGGCTTACGGTTTTGTTCTCGTTGCTGTCGTTTGTGATTTTGCAGAAGATATGTCCCTCGTTTGTGCTGTAGTAATAGTCACTGTCTATAATGCCGACAGTGTTGTTCATCTGCAGACGGTATTTGAAGCCGAGACCGCTTCTCGGATACAGCTTAAGCACCCATTCCGGCTCCATCCATACGCGTATGCCTGTCGGGATTTTTATCGTTTCGCCGGGCTTTAAGGTAAAGGCTTCCGGGGTAAAGAAATCATAGCCTGCGGAGCCCTTTGTCGCGCGGCGGGGGAGCTTTATTTCATTGTATATCTCAGCCGCGTTGCTGTCCGGGAATGTTTCCTCGCAGGCTTCTTTAAACTGCACGAAGCTGACCTTCTCAAATTTTGCTATTCTTTTCATATGTTAATTCTCCTGTCTTTTTTGTAAATGCCCTTTATAACAATTATACAATAAATATACCGCAAAATCAAGCTCTTGATTAAATTTTAACAAATTGTATTGCTTTTTGATTTCCATTGTGATATAATAGATAAAATTGATAAGTTTTTTAATAAACTGACAGGATGTGATTATATGAGCGAATTGATTGAAAAATGTACCGCGGCTAAGCTTGCGGCGCAGCAAATGGTAAGTGTTCCCTCCGCGGTTAAGGACAATGCTCTTGAGGCTGTCGCAAAGGCGCTTACAGACCGCAGCGATGAGATTCTCGCCGCTAACAGGATCGACCTTGAAAATGCGGAGGCAAACGGTATTCGCAGGGTTATGATAGACAGACTTACGCTTACCAAAGAGCGCATTAAGGAAATTGCCGACGGTGTTCTTCAGGTCAGGGCGCTGGCTGATCCTATCGGCGAGGTCACGGGTATGTGGACACGTCCGAATGGATTGCATATAGGCAGAAAGCGTGTCCCGATGGGCGTTATAGCGATCATATATGAAGCGCGTCCGAATGTTACGGTTGATGCGGCTGTGCTGTGCCTTAAAACCTCAAATGTGAGTATTCTCCGCGGCGGTAAGGAGGCTATCGCCTCAAATACGGCTATAATGCGGATCATGCAGGAGGCAGCATACAGCGCGGGTATTCCCCAGGGCGCTTTAAATATTATTGAGGACACCTCACGCGAAACGGCAACACAGCTTATGAAGATGAACGGCTACATAGATATGCTCATTCCGCGCGGCGGCAAGGGACTTATAAAGAGCGTTGTTGAAAATGCGACCGTTCCTGTGGTTGAGACCGCAGCGGGCAACTGTCATGTGTATGTTGACGGTGACGCGGATATGGATATGGCGGAAAAAATTGTTATGAATGCAAAAGTGCAGAGACCGTCTGTATGCAACGCGGCAGAAACACTCCTTATTGACAAGGCGGTTGCGAATGAGTTTGTGCCTAGAATATTTAAGGCTTTGCAGGGAGCGGGCGTTGAGCTTCGCGCGGATGAGCCTTCAAGAGCCATATATTCAGAAGGCGTTATCCCTGCGACAGAGGACGATTATTATACCGAATATAATGATTATATATTCGCGGTCAAGCTTGTTGACGGTGTTGACGAGGCAATCGCGCATATCAATAAATACAATACAAAGCATTCCGAGGCAATAGTGACAGACAGCTATGAAAAATCGCAGAAATTCCTTAATGAGATCGATGCGGCGGCGGTGTATGTCAACGCTTCAACACGCTTTACCGACGGCTTTGAATTCGGCTTCGGCGCGGAAATAGGAATAAGCACACAGAAGATGCACGCAAGAGGTCCTATGGGACTTGAGGCGCTGACATCGGTCAAATATATTGTTTACGGAAACGGACAGATAAGAGGATAACAAAATGAAAATTGTGGTGGCTACAAATAATGCCAATAAGGTAAGAGAGATAACAAAAATTTTTACGCCTTTAGGCTTTGAGGTTGTTTCGCAGCATGATGCAGGAATAGACGTTGACATTGAGGAAACGGGAAGAACCTTTGAGCAGAACGCTCTGATTAAAGCGAGAGCGGTCGCAATGCTGTGTGATGACTGTGTTATGGCGGACGATTCCGGCCTTTGCGTTGAGGCGCTTGACGGACGTCCCGGCATATACAGCGCGCGCTATGCCGGCGAGGGCGCCTGTGACGCGCAGAAAATTGAAAAGCTGCTTGGTGAGATGAAGGATAAGAAAAACAAAAAGGCCAAGTTTGTTACGGCTATGGCGTTTATATTCCCGGACGGAAAGGAAATCACCACCAAGGGTGAGGTTAAGGGCAGAATTATTGACAAGCCGGAGGGTGAAAACGGGTTCGGATATGACCCTGTATTCTACTGCCCGGAGCTGGAGAAAACCTTTGCTCAGGCGGACAGCGACGAAAAAAACAGCGTTTCTCACAGAGGACGCGCGCTTAAGGCGCTTTATGATGAGCTTAAGGATATTATAAATAATGAACAATAAATACATATAAAGAGAGGTTAAATAATATGATGAACGACATTTTTTTGGAAAACCTTGTTCCGCGAAAGAAGGATGCAAAGGATAAGGTCATAATCGCGCTGACTGTTTTCGGCGGTATTATACTTACTTTGTTTTTGTTTGCCTGTATGCTTGGTATTTCATTTGCTGCCGTGACCTCGGAGCAGCTTCAGAAAATATCGTCAATGACCTTCAGTATCGGACTTCTGCTTGTGGCGTTTGTATGGTACGGCGCTTATCTTATCATCAATACGCGCAATGTTGAGTACGAATATATTGTAACAAACAGTGAGCTTGATATAGATAAGGTCATGTCAAAGAAGGGAAGAAAGCATCTTATAACCATAGACGTGAAAAATGCGTCATGTATGGGAAGGATTGACGATGATTCCTGCAACAGCGTATATAAAAATCCTCCCGCGGGGGTTAAGATTCTTGACTACAGCGCGAACAGCAAGACAAGCTTTACATATTTTATTGATTGCACTGTAGACGAAACAAGAAAAATTGTTCTCTGCCAGCTCACAAATAAGATGGCTGAGGGACTATGGAGATATAATCCGAAGAATATTAAAAGATATAATAACAATTAATTTGTCTTTGGAGGGATTTGTGTGTACAAGGCGTGTTATGCGGAGGAAATGCGCGCGGTGGATCGCGCCGCGACGGAGCTTGGCTTTGTTCCGGGTATAATCCTTATGGAAAACGCGGCTCTTGCGTGCGTTAATGAACTGAAAAAATGCTTTGACCTGAGAGAAAAATCCGTTGCCGTTTTCTGCGGCAAGGGCAACAACGGCGGAGACGGACTTGCGATTGCCCGCCATCTCTATAATATGGGAGTACGGGTCAATATTTTTCTCGTGAGCGGAAATTCGTACAAGGGTGATGCGAAAACAAACTATGATATTGTAACCGGAATGGGAATACCGATTGATACCGTTACCGATGCGGACGGACTTGAATATATAATCCGCTCCTTTGATATTGTTATTGACGCGATTCTCGGCACCGGAATAAGCGGTACCGTGCGGGGAATGGCATATGATGTTATCCGCCTTATAAACGAAAATGCGAGGTATGTTCTTTCGGTGGACGTACCCAGCGGCATAAACAGCGACAGCGGCGAGATATGCGGCGTATGTGTCAATGCGGATAAGACTGTAACCTTTGCGGGCTATAAGCTGGGAATGTTTATGTATCCGGCGGCGGACTGCACCGGAGAAATTGTTGTGGATAAAATTTCTATGCCGGATGTTGCAATTGAATCTCAGAATCTACAGATCAATGTAACCGATGCGGAATTTATAAGAAGCGCAATACCTCCGAGAAAAAATAATTCACAGAAGGGTGATTACGGAAAGCTGCTCATAATTGCAGGCTCTCAGGGAATGAGCGGCGCGGCATATATGGCGTCGGAGGCGGCGCTGAAATCCGGCGCGGGGCTTATAACCCTCGCGTGCTGTGAAGAGATCAGCGATGCTCTTGAGGTCAAGACCACGGAGGTTATGACGCTTGGGGTGGACGGTACGGACGGGCATATCGCATATTCCGCTGTATCGCAGATACTGCCGTGGCTCGACAGGGTAGGAGCGGTGCTTATCGGTCCGGGACTGGGAAGGTCAACTGATGCCGCCGAGGTTGTGCGCGCGGTTTTAAGGGGAAGCCGTGTTCCCGTTATCGTTGACGCGGATGCGATCAACGCTGTGGCGATGAACAAAACGCTGCTTTCGGAATGCGCCTGTGATTTGATATTTACACCTCATGCGATGGAAATGTCACGTCTTACCGGACTGGATGTTTCATATATTGAAGAAAACAGGATTCAGGTATCGCGTGAGTTTGCCGAGGAGAATGGAGCAGTCCTGCTTTTAAAGGGACATCATACGGTTGTCACGGATCAGTCGCTTACGCAATATATTAATATAACGGGTAATCCCGGTCTTGCGTCAGGAGGAAGCGGAGATGTGCTTTCCGGAATTATTGCCGCGCTTGCGGCGCGCGGCATTGGCTGCGCTGAGGCTGCCGCGGCAGCCGCGTATATTCACGGTCTTGCCGGAGACATCGCTGCCGATAAGTACGGACAGGAGTCCATGAGCGCTAAGAATGTACTGGAATGTCTGCCGGAGGCTTTTTGTAAAATATTAAAACTGGACAAATGAAAAAATCTATGGTATATTTATTAAAGAGGGTAGTTTAAGAATGGAAAAACGAACATGGGCAGAGATAGATCT
>JBJEIW010000159.1:0-2196 GCA_051877435.1 Candidatus Ornithomonoglobus sp. | reverse complement strand
TTTCAAGGTGGAGTTTATTTTGGATTTTCTGCACAGAACCTGGGCTGAGATTGATACCGACGCCCTGGTACATAATTTTGATATTATAAAAAAGGAAGCCGCGGGCGCAAAGCTGATGGCGGTTGTAAAGGCGGACGCGTACGGACACGGGGCGATTGTATGCGCAAAGACACTTCTTGAAAACGGAGCTGACCGTCTTGCGGTTGCAACGCTTGACGAGGCGATTGAGATTAAACGAGCATTTCCGGAGGTTCCGGTCATGATTTTAGGCTCAAGCATGGAGGAGGAAGCGGAGGAGCTTGTCGCAAATGATATTATCCCGAACGTCTATACCTATGAGCTTGCAAAAGCTTTATCCGACGCGGCGGTTGAGCTTAATAAAACGGTTAAGGTGCATATTAAGCTTGATACCGGAATGTCAAGAATAGGATTTGTCGTGACCGACGGAGATAACAGCGGAATTATAGACACAATAAAGAAAATTTCCGAGCTTCCCATGGTGGATGTTGAGGGAATGTTCTCACATTTCTCAACCTCTGATGAGTATGACGGCAGCTATACGCGTATGCAGTTTAAGCGCTTCATGAGCATTGACGAGGGACTGAAAAAAGCCGGTGTGAATATCAGAATAAGGCATATATGCAACAGCGCCGGAATTATGATGTACCCCGAATATCATCTTGATATGGTTCGCCCGGGAATCATACTTTACGGTATGTATCCGTCGGAGGAGGTTGACAAGTCAAGACTTGATCTGAAATACGTTATGTCTTTAAGGTCGTATATAACATATGTCAAAGAAATTGAGCCGGGCAGAGGTGTAAGCTACGGCAAGGAGTACATAGCCGATAGAACGGCAAAACTTGCCACGGTTCCTATCGGTTACGCAGACGGATATTCAAGGCTGCTTGCGAAGAAGGCAAGAATCGCGGTTAATGATAAAACCTTTGCGATTGCGGGCAGAATCTGCATGGATCAGTGTATGATTGACGTTACATCTGTTAATAATATAAACAGAGGTGACGAGGCACTGATTTTCGGAGACGGAGCAGTTACGGTTGACGATATTGCCGCATGGCTCGGTACTATTAACTATGAGGTTACATGTATGGTGAGCCGCAGAATACCAAGGGTATACAAACAGAACGGCAAAATTGTCAGAGTAGTTGATTATCTGCTGTAATTATATCGAAAGGAGCTGGAGGCTTTGTCACACACCTGCAAGAATTATGAGGAGATGGAAAGAGAACTTATGGAGGGTTATCTTGAAATGTCCGAAATCAATCTTGAAGAGGCAGAAAACAGTCAGGCAGCCTGCAATGAAGCGTTGCGGGTATGCGAGGAAAGTATGACGGAGTGTGAAGAAGAGTGACAGTAAAACGAGGAGACATTTTTTATGCCGATCTCAGTCCCGTTGTGGGCAGCGAGCAGGGAGGTATCCGTCCGGTGCTCATCGTGCAGAACGATGTGGGGAACAAGTACAGCCCGACGGTAATCGCCGCGGCGATAACAAGCCGCATAAACAAGGCAAAGATGCCGACGCATATAGAGCTGGCGGCTAATCTGTACGGACTGAACAAGGATTCGGTTGTATTACTGGAGCAGATAAGAACGATTGATAAACGCAGACTAAGAGAAAAAATCGGCAGGCTGAACAGCGGCATGATGACGCAGGTAAACAGCGCGTTATTCATCAGCTTCGGCTTACAGCTTGTATAACGGTTTACATATACCAAAGATAAGACGGCACAGCTGCATTTTAGCGGCTGTGCCTTTTTGCTTTGTACCGAAAACCGTTTAGTGTGCATTTGATTACCATTTGGTAAAAGTATATTGCAAAATTGATGGAAATGCTGTATAGTAAAAGCAGCATAAGAAATTACGAAAGGCGTGTTTTAAGTGAAAAAAATATACATTACGGCGCTTACGGCGGAGCTGATGCAGCAGATAGCATACGCGGTGGATTATTCCGGCAGCGGGTATGCCCCAAATGAGGCATGGTTTGCTTTTGAAGAAAGGTGGCATGGATCATTGAGTATAGTATTTATAGCAATATTGATTATTGTGATGCTTTTTATTGCGTGGCTTGGTATGAAAATTCGTTAAGCTTATGCAGTCAGAAATGTCAGAGCTTGGCTTGCGTGATAAAGCGATATGGAAGCTGAAAAAGAATACACGCCATGCAAAAATTCTTTC
>JBJEIW010000158.1:0-9314 GCA_051877435.1 Candidatus Ornithomonoglobus sp. | reverse complement strand
TTTGACGGACAGTTCGGTCTGGAACGCGAAACCCTGCGTGTCACCTCTGACGGCAAGCTTGCGCAGACACCGCACCCGTTTATGGATAACAAATATCTTGACCGCGATTTCTGTGAAAATCAGCTGGAGCTGATCACGCCCGTATGCGGCAGCATAGACAGACTTATGCTGGTATTGGACCACCTGGATAACGAAGCCCGCGCAGCCCTGTCAGATATAGGAGAATATATGTGGATGAACAGCAACCCTCCACATATAAATACTGAAGGGGATATTCCGATTGCGGAATATGAGGGTGATAAGGCATTCAAGCATGATTACAGACTCGGACTAGAGCATCGCTACGGAAAGCGGCTGATGCTCTATTCGGGAATACATTTCAATTTTTCCTTTTCGGAGGAGCTTATAAAATCGCTTTATGACGGGAAGGATAGCTACAAGGATTTTAAAAACGCGCTCTATTTCCGTCTGTCAAAGCAGGTGTTCCGATACAGCTGGCTTCTGGTGCTGCTCACTGCGGCAAGTCCAGTTTACGATTTATCCTTAGACGGCGATAAGCTTTCCGGCAGCGGCTTTGACGGATATTCCTCACGGCGCAGCGGTGATAAGGGGTACTGGAATCAGTTTACGCCCATACTTGATTATACTGATTTGTACGCATACATTGAATCCATTGATAATTACATTAATAAGGGTGTTCTGTTCACTGCGGGAGAGCTGTATCTTCCTGTGCGCTTAAAGCCGGCAGGAAAAAACAGCGTTGAGTCACTTATTGAAAGCGGTGTCAACCATATTGAGCTTCGTATGTTTGATTTGAATCCGCTTACCCGCCTCGGAGTATTCCGCGAGGATCTGGAATTTGCGCATTACTACCTTATTTATCTCTTGCAGCTTCCGGACTTCGAGTTCACCCCCGAGCTTCAGAAGGCTGCGGTCAGAAACCACCAGGCGGCGGCAAAATATGATCTGTCGGGAATAACGATCAATAATTATCCCGCAAAGGACGCGGCTCTGGGGTTGCTCGATGATATGAGCGAGTATTTCAAGGGCTTTCCTGAGGTTCTGGAAAGTATAAATTTACAAAAGAAAAAAATAACGCAGAATAAGCGTTACTGCGTTTCGGTATACAATAAGCTTATCGGAGATTTTGAAAATTCAATGCTTGAGCTTGTAAAAAAATACGGAGGTGACGCTTAATGTGCGAATTGTTTGGTATCAGTGCCAAATCTCCCATAGATGTGCGCGGATATTTAAAGACCTTCTACAGCCACAGTGTTCAGCATCCGCACGGCTGGGGAATCATGCGTGAGCAGGACGGAAAAACAGAAATCATCAAGGAGCCCGTATGCGCCATAGGCAGCCGTATCATCAGTGAAACAGTACACAGGACCAAACCACAGACAAATCTCCTTGCCCATATCCGTCTTGCAACAGTAGGCGGTACAAAATACGATAACTGTCATCCCTACACCGGCTTTGACTCCTCCGGCAGACGCTGGACGCTGATACACAACGGAACAATTTATTCCGGCGTGCAGCTTGCAAAATACCTTCCGGAGCAGTCTGGCGACACAGATTCGGAACGAATATTTTTATATCTGCTTGATGAAATAGATAAAAAGATCATGTTAAACAGCGCTCCGCTTTCAACGGTACAGAGATGTCATATTATAGATAAAATGGCTATGACGCTCGCGCCCAGAAACAAGCTGAATTTCCTGATTTATGACGGAGAGCTTTTATATGTGCATAAGAATATGAGAAAGACACTTGTATATAAGAAATCGGGGGACGGAGTCATCTTTTCAACGCAGCCGCTCGATGACGGAGACTGGCAGCAGTTCCCTATGACGCAGGTGCTGGCATACAGGGACGGAAAGCTCATATTCAAAGGATCACAGCATGAGCATGAATTTATACCGACTCTTGAATATATCACAGCCCTTGACGCTATGAACATATAAAGATAAGGATGCCGCCGGCATCCTTTAGTTATATGGAATATTAAATATAATAGCAGAAATCCTCGTTATTTTCTTCCGCGCTGTTCATGAGATCAGCAATTGTAGTTCCGTCAAGATACTTGTTCACAGTATCATACAAGCCTGTCCAGAATTTTATTGTCGGACATTGGCTTGCCCGCTCGCACTGATTTACCTTATCCTCCAGACATGATACCGGCGCCATTTCCCCCTCGGTAACTCTCAGAATATCACCTATTGTATACTCCTCGGGCCTGCGCAGCATCTTATAGCCTCCCTGAGAACCTCTCTGGCTTCTCAGAAAGCCTGCCTTGCTCAGCATATTAACTATTTGCTCCAGATACTTCAAGGAAATGTTCTGACGCTTTGAAACGTCCTTTAGCGACACCACATTCTCACCGCTGGAATGCTGCGCTATGTCAAGCATTAAGCGTATTGCATACCTGCCTTTTGTTGATATTTTCATAAGCTTTTATCTCCTCAGTCTCCATTGTATTTATACTTACTCCAAGCGATTACGGAATCTTCTGATTTTGCAGCCGCTTAATTCATACTTATCCTATATGAGATTATTATATCACCTTTTCCGTGACGTGTCAATGTTTTTTGCTTAAATTTGATAAGTATAATCATCCGGGATTCTGTATTCTGTCGGCGTTACACCATACTGTCTTTTGAATACTCTTGAAAAATACCCGATGTCCTTATAATCCAGTCTTGCCGCAATCTCTGTTACCTTTAACGCCGTATTCTGCAGCAGCCATCCGGCGCGCTTGAGCTTTATGGTTGTGAGGTAATCAACAAATCTGACCTGAGTCTGAGTGGAGAACACAGTGCTTAAATAGGAGCTGTTTATATAATGCTCCGCTGCAATTGTTTTCTGCTTCAGATCGCTTTCGGGATTATTCAGAATATACAGAATAACCTCCTGTATTTTCTCGTTATTCACCTCCGGAAACAGCTCATAATATTCGTTAAAAAGCTCCGAAAGCTTATTTATAAAACACTTATTATATGTACCTCCGAGCCCACTCCCGTCCGCATAAAAGCTGCTGCTCGATTTATACAGATCAAGCCACTCATTGCGTCCGAAAATCTCATTGACTACCGTATTATATATCTGGCTCAGTATATTCTCCGCGGATGCCGCATCAGGCGCGTTTGAGCAGATCTCATTTATCATATCCGAAATATAGTCATATATTCCGCTGTCGCGTCTTTCGAACATACTTAATATTTCCTCGGCGTGGTAAATTTCAACTGCTTTATTTTCATTGGTTTTATTTTTTATACGCGAGAATGCCGAATAGAACTGGCTTTCCTCAAAAGGAGCGGCAAAATAGTCAAACGCTCTGTAAATAATGCCCTTCCTCGCATACTCGAAATCCGGTGTTTCACTGCAAAAGGCTATGCATCCGCATAGCTTCTCGCGTTTTGCGCGGCGCAGTAAATCTACGCTGTCTAATCCCGTGATCTTTGTCTGACAAATTACCAGGTCATATTTGTGACATTGCAGCTCATGATACGCCTCACCGCCGTCATTTATCACCGCTGCAATTTCAAAATCTGAAGACCGTCCCCAAATGCGCATGGCTTGTATTTGCTCTAACAGCCGCGGACTGCTAAAAACAAGCATTGTCTTGTACATGCGTGACTCCTCCTCATTTACTATAGGGCTAAATTCTCGTTAACATATTCGAGCGCCGCCTCAAAATCCTCCAGCAGATCGTCAATGTCCTCAATCCCGACGCTCACACGGATCAGGTCGTCATATACGCCCGCGCTCTCCTGCGCTTCCGCTGTGCTGTGCGCGTAAATCGTTGAGGACGGGTGGATTACAAGTGTTTTTGTGTCCCCTATATTTGTTATATTGACCGCGTACTTCAAATGGTTTATAAAAGCAAATGCCCGCTCCTTTGTATAAAGCCGTATGGTTAATATTCCGCCGCCCCTGCCCTGGAACTGTGTCATTGCCGTATTATAATACAGACCGGACTTAAGCAGCGGATAATTTACACTGCGAACTCCCTCCTGATTTTCAAAGAACTCCGCAAGCCTTAACGCGTTCTGACAGTGACGCTCCATTCTGAGGCTCAGAGTTTCAAGACCGAGAATGTTGTAATACGCGTTCATAGGACTTAAGCAGCAGCCTATGTTGCGGAAGGTATCGTTTCTGAGCTTTGCGGTAAACGCGAACCTGCCGAGCTTTACATATTCCTTCATTGACGGATACCGCTCTTCAGTCCACACAAAATTTCCGCTGTCAATAATTATTCCGCTGATTGAGTTGCTGCTGCCGTTTATATACTTTGAGGATGAATTGATAATAATATCAGCCCCAAGCTTTATTCCTTTTACAAGACAAGCTGTGGCTGTTGTATTATCAAGAATAAACGGAAGATCATAGCTATGTATAAGCTCCGCAGCCTCCCTTATATTCGTAACATCAAGCTTAGGATTGCCTATAGTTTCAGCAAAAACCGCCTTTGTATTCGTATTTACGTTCTTTTCAAGATTTTCCTTTGTAATGCTCTCGACAAAACAGACCTTAATTCCCAAGTTCTCCATATCACGGAATAAATCAAGCGTGCCGCCGAATACTGATGCGGTTGAAATAATCTCATCACCGCTGCTCAGTATATTTAAGAAGGTTGCCGTAATAGCCGCCATTCCCGATGAAACAGCAACCGAGGCCACACCCTCCTCAAGATATGTAATTCTGCTTTCAAAAGCGGCAACCGTAGGATTTGAAATACGAGTGTATGCAAATCCCGCTGCCCGACTGTGAAAAATCTTTTCTATCTGCTCCGCGCTTTCCTTTCCGAAGGCGCTCGACTGGTAAACCGGCGTCAGCGTCGCGCCCGTTGACGGATCGCCGCAGACACCGCCGTGAAGCAGAGCTGTATTCAGTTTCATAAAAAAATCACTTCCATTTTCAATTTTGAGGAAAATGCTCTAAGCAGGTCACCTTTGGCAGGGATGCCGACGTATGTGTATACTTCAAATCCCTGCCAGAGGTGAGATGCAACGAGCATTTTTCTCAAAGAACGCCGTCACATTCTGCCTGTTCATAATCTATCAGCTCATGAATGGTCGGATTTTCACCGCATACAGGACAGTCCTTTACCTTATCCGGCAGCTTTATCTTTCTGAATTCCATTTTCAGCGCATCATAGGTGAGCAGATAACCTGTAAGAAGATCACCCACACCGAGTATATACTTAACAGCCTCCATCGCCTGAAGACTTCCGATAACACCGCCCATTGCGCCGATGACACCCGCCTGCTTACAGGTCGGAACAGCGTCCTTAGGGGGCGGATCACGGAAAACGCAGCGGTAGCACGGACCTTCGCCCGGCACATATGTCATAAGCTGTCCCTGGAAGCGTATAATACCCGCGTGTGAAAACGGTTTCTTCGCCATAACACAGGCATCGTTTATCAAAAACTTTGCCGGAAAATTATCCGTTCCGTCAATTATAAAGTCATAATCCTTTATCAGATCAAGAATATTGTCCGAGCTGACAAAGGTACGGTAGGTATTGACCTTGACATCGGGATTCATAGCCTCCATTGTTTCCTTTGCCGACAAAACCTTTGCCTTGCCGACATCCTTTGTCGCATGAATGATCTGACGCTGAAGATTTGACAAATCAACCTCGTCAGCATCAGCAATACCTATTGTTCCCACTCCCGCCGCCGCAAGATATAATGCCGCCGGGGAGCCGAGACCTCCCGCGCCGATGATAAGGACGCTGCTGTCAAGCAGCTTTTTCTGTCCCTTTGCGCCGACCTCCTTCAGAATGATATGACGTGAATAACGCTCTATCTGCTCATTTGAAAATGCCATTAACATCCGCCTCCCATGAAGTACAAAAATTCTATAACGTCGCCGCCCTTGAGCTGCGCGTTGTCAAACTCACGCGCGCCGAGCAGCTCATCATTGATTGATACTGTCACATATTCCGGAGTCTGAACCTTCTCAATTTCGATAAGCTCCCTGAGTGTCAGATCGTCCTTATATTCCTTTACCTCTCCTGTTACTGTAAGCTTCATTATTCCTCACCTTTCTACGCTACGCAAAACTTCGTTTTGCTATGCTATAACCTGCAAGCAGGTTATTCACCTTTCTACGCTACGCAAAACTTCGTTTTGCTATGCTATAACCTGCAAGCAGGTTATTCACCTTTCTCTACTATTAAATCAAATGTTCCGTCATCGTTTTTATTGAGCTTTAAAACCTTGTGTCCTTCCTCCTTCATGGAGCGCGGAACGTTCTGCACAGGCTCGCCGTCATTCATATGTACAGATAAAATCTGTCCCGGCTCAAGCTCTTCAATCGCGATCTTTGCCTTTACAAAGGTCACCGGACATACCACATCGGTAATATCCACATAATCGTCTATTTTGATATCAGCCATTATATGCCTCCAATATTCTTTCTCTGAATTTATCCTCGCCGATTCTCTCGATAGTCACGCGGAAGCGCTCGCCGGCATTGGCATTTTCCTCAAAAAATCCCACAGCCGCGTCAATGACCTTGAACAGCTTTTCCTTATCGTGTATGATCGGCACGATTTCCTCGCCCTTGTGGATCCTGTTGCCGAACAGACCTCCGAAGGACAGGATATATCCCTCATTGTTCTCCCACGCGTCAACCGGACACGCCTTTGTGCATCGCCCGCAGTAGTTGCAGCAGCTCTCATCAAGAGTGATTTTTCCGTCATTTATTGATATTGCCTTTGCGCGGCAGATGCTTTCACAGATTCCGCAGCTGATACACTTGTCCGCGATCCACTTAACCTCAATTCCACCCTTTATGCCAATATCGTTTTCCTCGGCCTTCAGGCAGTTGTTCTGACAGCCCGTAACGCCGAACTTGAACTTATGCGGCAGATCCTTTGCAAAAAATCTTTCGCTCAGCTCCTGCGCAAGTGAATATGTATCAATACAGCCGCTCGGGCATATTTCCTTGCCCTGACATGACGTGACCGTTCTTACGCGCGGTCCGCACACGCCCGGCTCACAGTCACCCTCCGCAAGCGCCGCCTTGACCTCCTCAATATCGTCCAGCTTGATAAACGGAATTTCAACACCCTGTCTTGATGTGAGATGAACATATCCGTCACCGTACTTTTCCGACACCTCCGAAATCACCGAAAGCTGCTTTGCAGTCAGATGACCGCCTACGACCTTTAAGCGCAGTGAAAAGCAGTTCTTCTGCTTCTGGCGCATAAAGCCGCCCTTTTTTAATGTTGAATAATCTACAGCCATAGTAGTTTTCCTCCCTGCCGCCCGCATGGGCAGTCCGTTTTCAATAAGTTCTCTTATTCAATTATGAGCTGCTCCTCCGCCGATATGCCGTCAGCAATCTTAAACGACTTTAAAACAGGCTCATAAATATCCAATAACGACAAAATCAGATAGCTTGCGTTCCTGTCAAAGGCAAGCCTCTTATCCTCCTCCGACGGTCTTGACGGACTTTCGGGATGGGAATGGAAGTTGCCCAGAGGGACAAGCCCCTTGCTGCGCATATCCTTCACCGCTTCAAGCTGCTCCTTGGAATTCATTGAAAAGTGCTCGTTTGAATGGTCTGTATTTTCAAGAAAATATATTTCCTTTGCAACCTTTTCATCACCCGTTACGGTTCCGCCCAGCAGTCCGCATATTTCCTCCGGTCTGCCGCTTTTGGCAGCCTCTACGATCTGATCATAAAAGCTTTTCGGCAATTTAATCATTCTATTACCTCCTCAATAGCGTCAGCAAAATCGTCCTTCGCCACAACTCCGCGCAGGCGCTTTACCTCATCGCCGTTTTTAAAGAACAAAAAGGTCGGTGATGACAAAACACCATACTTCTGCGCGGTTTCAGCGCCGAAATTCACATTCAGCTTTACCAGCTTTATTTCACTGTATTCCTCCTCAAGCTCCGCCAGAACCGGCGACATACGCTTGCACGGAACGCAGCTGTCAGAGAAAAATTCCACGAGAACAGGCTTATCGGATAATAAGACCTCCTTCTCAAAATCATCTCCGGTTACACTCTGCATTTTAATTCCTCATTTCATACTTTTTAAGTAGGGTTAGTATGAATATATATTAGCATATACAGCCAAAATTGTCAATATGAAATTTTTTAGATTTTATGTGAATTTTTTCGGAAGTTTTATCCTGCTTCATTTAATTATTGACAAACAAAAATCGCAGTGATATAATATCATAGTTAATCGATATGAAAAGTATAAGCAAGGAGTATATTATGGATAAAATGACCGGACTTAAAGAAAAAATACTTGACGGCGCTTACATAACAAAGGAAGAAGCCATGACGCTTGTCGACGCTGATCTTGAGGAGTTATGCGCCGCCGCCAATGAAATACGCGAGAAGCTCAACGGCACAAAAATAGACACCTGTACCATACTCAACGGCAAAAGCGGTCTTTGCACCGAAAACTGTAAATACTGCGCCCAGTCCGCCCACAACCATACAGGCGTTGCGGAGTACCCGATTTTAACAGTTGACGAAATCGTGAAAAAGGGACTTGAAAACGCAAAGCTCGGAGTTGACCGCTTCGACGTGGTAACAGCCGGACTGAGACTCAATGATGAGGAGGTCGACGTTCTGTGCAGGGCATACTCGCAGCTCAAGGATAAAACAGGACTTGAGCTTTGCTCGTCGAACGGACTTCTTTCATATGAACAGTTTGTACGTCTGCACGATGCGGGAGTTACAAGAATACATAATAATCTTGAAACCTCGCGCCGTTTCTTCCCCAGCATATGCACAACGCATACATATGACGACAAGGTTGCCACAATAAAGGCGGCAAAGCGCGCCGGAATGGAAATATGCAGCGGCGGCATCATAGGCATGGGCGAAAGCATGGAGGACAGAATTGATATGGCAATGGAGCTTCAGTCTCTCGGTGTCAGATCGATTCCCATAAATGTGCTTATGCCTATCAAGGGAACGGCGCTTGAGAACCGGCCTCCCCTCTCGGATAAGGAAATCCTCCGCACAATAGCGATATTCCGTTTCATCAACCCCCGAGCGGACATCCGTCTTGCCGGCGGCAGAAAGCTTCTGCAGGACAAAGGCAGAAAAGCATTCCTTTCAGGCGCGAACGCGTCTATTATCGGAAACATGCTCACCTCGATCGGCAGCAATGTCGAGGAAGACTTTGCGATGTTCGATGAAATCGGATTTACAGTTCGGACACAGCCTTATTGACATCATCCTCACAGCTGCGCATTGCCAAAATAATTTTCCAAGAATAAAAGTTACTATTCAGGTATCAAAAATCCAGTAAAAAAGCCATTGTGCAAAGCGTAG
>JBJEIW010000157.1:0-9397 GCA_051877435.1 Candidatus Ornithomonoglobus sp. | reverse complement strand
CGGACGCGGAGGACGATTATCTTCGGATACTCGTCCTTTTAGCTTGCGAAATGTGCGAAAACTACACGCGGCTTGAACTGCCCGAACCGCTGCCTGAAAGCTACAAACAGGCAATGCTTGTGTGTATCGGATACTTTTTTGAACAGAGAGACGGTACAAAGAGCGGTGTTCCAAGTGTATTTTATACGCTCCTGCAGCCATACAGAAAGGCGGCGTTTTAGATGGATTTTTCGAAGCTGCGCCATAGGATAATTTTCTTAAAACCGTTTGACAAAAGGCTGAACGGAATGAAAGAGAATGTGCCTGTATGGATTCCGTTCAATCCTAATCTTGATAATAGCCTCAGTGTTGGCGGTAATACCGATGTATATATTACTGTGGACAGGACAGGTAACGCAATCCTGAAATCAGTCGGTGGTCAGTTATACGCTCATCAGCTTTCCGTAAAAGAATATGCAGTGTGGGCGTCGGTTGCTCCGACAACAGGTCGGGAATATGAAGAGGCACAGAAACTGCGCGGTGAAACCACGTATAAAGTGATTACGCGTTATTTCCCGAATATTACATCCGATATGAAAATCATGTTCGGATTACAGGTACTTGATATTATTTCTGTTCTGAATATAAATGAGCGGAATACGGAACTTCAGATTATTGCAAAGGAGAAGGATTGCAATGGCAAGGAATATTGACGTGTTCGGATTTGATGAGCTTGAAAAAGCATTTAAGCGGTGCGAGAAAAATTATCCCAATCAGGCGGACGCATTCCTGATGGCGGAGGGACAGGCGGTTAACAAGAAAACAAAATCACTTACTCCTGTCAGAACAAAGAAACTGCGCAACTCATGGCGGCTTAAGAAGGTTAAGCAGTATAAAAGCGGTAAGGTACGCGTTGTGCGTATTCAGTCAACCGCACCGCATGCTCATTTGATAGAGCTTGGACATGAAGTCGTCAGTGGCGGACGCACCCGTGAACGCGGACGTACACTGAACCGTGTGCAGCGCAGCGCAAGAGGAATAAAGTCCGGCGGATATGTGGAAGGAAAGCATATGCTTGAAAAATCAATATCCGAAGCAAGAACTAAATTTGAAAGTGGCGCACAAAAAATGCTTGACAGGGTGACAAAGGATATTCAAATGTAGGGACACTAAAATGAAAGGGACACTAAACAAATGATAACTGAAAAGGATATACAAACACGGATTTCAGAAATCCTTACGGATGCCGGGTTCAATGTGGTTGCATCCGAGGTTGAGGAGGGGTTTAATAAACCTGCCGTGTTTGTGTCGGTATTTCCTGCGGATGCTAAACTGCTTTCCTGCGGCGGAGCGAGCGAGGAAGTGACCGATTCAATAGAAATTAAATATATATCGGCTCTTGAAACTGTAGAGGACTGCATAGACGCGTCCCACAGGATTAAAGAGCTGTTTTTGTATCAGCCGTTTGATATTGCGGACAGGCATCTCACAGTTGAGGAGATGGAGTTTGATATTGAAAAGACTGCGCTGTATGTCTATTTTGATATTACATTTATTCAGGCGGTGGACAGAATTGAGGAGTATGAGGACATGAGTGAACTTGTGATACGAGGTGATGTTTAATGGGTTTGCCCGAAATACTGATTGAATTTAAGGCGAAAGCCGAAACTGCCGTAAGACGAAGTCAAAACGGAATTGTGGCGGTTATCTTAGCGGACGATACAAAGACAGGCGACAGCAATCTCAGCTACAAATACAACTATGAGGCGGATATTGATAAATCCGACTGGTCGGCTGTCAATCTTGATTATCTGAACAAGATTTTTCTTGGCACACCGAAGTGTGTGCTTGTGGAGCGAATTGCCTCAAGTGATGATTATGAAGCTGCTCTGGCGAGATTGAAATATAAGCATTGGAATTGGCTTACCGTTCCCGGTATTGAAAAGAGGATTGGAGATGCGGCAACAATCCAACAGTGGATTATCGCTCAGAGGGCTGCTAAGAAAACATTTAAGGCGGTGCTTCCCGCAACGGAGAATACCGGGAGCTTTAACGATGAGGGAATTGTTGAGTTTGCGACCGACAATATAAAGGTGGGCGCTAAGACATATTCAGTATGCGAATACTGCGCGAGAATAGCCGGACTTCTTGCAGGTCTTTCCATGACGGAGAGCACTACATATCAGGTGCTTCCGGAGGTTGACGGCATAGCGGAAAGTGAAACGCCCGATGATGACATAGACAGCGGAAAGCTGATACTCATAAACGACGGTGAAAAGGTCAAGATTGCCCGCGGTGTTAATTCGCTTCATATTCTGTCGGGAGATAAGACGGCGGATATGAAGAAGATAAAGATTATTGAGGGCATGGACTTAATGCGCGATGATATACGCACCACGTTTGAAAATAACTACATAGGCATCAATAACAGTTATGACAACAAGATTATGTTTGTTGCTGCGGTAAATCAGTATTTTGACAGTCTTGTCCGTCAGGGCGTTTTGTATGACGAATATGAAAACGCTGCCGATATTGATGTAAACGCACAGCGTGAGTGGCTTGCGGAGCAATACGATATATCTGAATATACCGATGACCAAATCCGCAAAGCTAAAACAGGAAGTTTTGTATTTCTTATCGCAAGTGTGCAGTTTGTAGACGCGATTGAAGATTTACGGTTTGCAATCAACATGGAATAGGGGTGATTTATTATGGCAGGTCAAAGAACTATGCCGAAGGTCGGCGCAGTTATTTCCGGTACACACGGGTATTTTTGGTGGAACAATTCTATTTGCTATGAGATTACATCCTTCGAGGCTAAAATCAAGACAAATCGTGAAACGATAAATTTCAGCGGACAAATGTGGGATGATTCCAAGCTGATGGGGGTATCGGGCTCATGGACTGCGAAAATAAAGAAGGTTTATTCAAGAGGAAAGACATATGCCGAAAAATTGTCACAGGGTATTGATGAACGACTGACGCTTGTGTCAAAGCTTGAAGACCCGGACAACGGCGGTACGGAGCGTGTTCAGCTTTTATCATGCTGGCTTGATGAGCTGACACTGCAGGCATTTGAAAACGGAAAAATAACTGAGGACGAGTTTAGCGGCGGTTTCGTTGGATTTAAGTATCTTGATACAATTGAAGACCCTTGTGCTTAATACAGGGACACTAAAAGATTTAAATATGGAGGGACAGTAAAATGGACAAAAATACAAAATTAACCTTGGCGGAACTGATGAGACGCAAGGAGCAAATACTGGCGGCAAAGAAAACAAAGCAGACAAAAAATTTGTACATAGCATCGCTTGATGCGGTAATTACGATAGAGGAGCCTGACGGCGCACTATGCCGTGACGCAAACGATATGGAGCCGGGTGAGGGTGACAAGTATATGTGTTACGAGTGTATCAAGGAGCCTAATCTTAAATCGCAGGAGGCTCAGGATGCGTTCGGATGCGCAGAGCCGATGGATATTGTTGAATTGATATTCAAAGCCGGAGAAATTCCGCAGATTGCGATTGAGTGTATGAAGCTTGCCGGATATATGGGCGGTGTTGAAGCTGTAAAAAACTAATCCGGACAGACGGCGATATGCAGCTTATCCACTACTATTTACAGAAAGGCTTTGATTGGGACAGACTTGCGGGTTTGTCGCTGTCTGAAAAAATATTCTTGAAAGCAAGCATGGAGCTTGCTGTTGAAGAGGAGGAAGAGAAGTATAAAGCATTGTTAGGCGGTGGTCGGTAATGGCAAGAAATATAGGCGCAACGCTGAGCCTGAATAACGGTAACTTCTTCACCAACATGAAGTCTGCCATCAGTGCGAGTAATAACCTTAAAAGCACACTGAACGGTACGACCACAGGCATGAAGACCTTTGGTTCGCAGTCGAGCAGTACGGGAAATATCATTACCTCGCTTGCTTCCAAAGCCGCCGTTGCGGTCGGAGCATTTGTCAGTATACGGCAAGCCGTTAATTTCGGCAAAGATGTTGTTAATACCGGAATGCAGTTTGAACAGGGTATGGCGAATGTGTCGGCTATATCGGGCGCAACGGGAGCAGAATTAACGGCTCTTTCCGATAAAGCAAAGGAAATGGGCGCAACCACAAAATTCTCTGCGCTTGAGGCTGCCGATGCTATGAGTTACATGGGAATGGCAGGCTGGAACTCATCGCAGATGATTGACGGTATTGCGGGTATTATGAACCTTGCGGCTGCATCGGGCGAGGAACTTGCGAGCGTGTCCGACATTGTAACGGACGCGCTTACAGCGTTTGGGTTAAAAGCAAGCGATTCCGCTCAGTTTGCCGATGTTCTTGCGGTTGCGTCATCAAAATCGAATACGAATGTATCGCTTTTGGGTGAGTCTTTTAAGAATGTGGCGGCTACGGCGGGAGCAATGGGTTATTCCATGCAGGACACTACCACCGCGCTCGGTCTTATGGCGAATGCCGGAATCAAAGGCTCTGATGCGGGTACATCTCTGCGCGGTGTGATGACAAGGCTGGCAAAGCCTACAAAAGAGGTAAGCGAGGCTATGACGGCGCTTGGTATATCCGCTGTTAATACAGACGGAAGCATGAAACCGCTGTCAACTCTTATACCTGAACTGCAAACCGCATTCTCATCTCTGACAGATTCTGAAAAGGGTCAGTATGCGACTATGATTGCCGGAAAGAATGCGCTGTCAGGCTTTCTGTCAATTGTAAATTCAAGCCCTGATGATTTTTACAGCTTATCGGACGCAATAAATAATTCCGAGGGCGCAGCTCAGTCTATGGCAGATACAATGAACGATACCGTAAGCGGAAAGCTGACACTTTTGAAGTCTCAGTTCGAAGGTGTAAAAATTGCTATTTTTGACGCGCTCGGCAGTTCACAGTTTAAGGGTGTGCTTCAATCAATGTCAGATGGACTTGGTGCGATTACTCCGGCTGTATCAACGCTTACAGTAGCAATCGGCAACGGACTGTTTTATGCAATACAAGGTATATATAATATCGGAATGACTGTATTTACTGCGGTGAAAACGGCTGTTGAAAACAATCAGCCTGCGATAGAAAGATTACATACGGCTTTTGATAATGTTAAGAACAGTATTATCAACGCTTTCAGCGGAAACGGCACTGCGCTTATTCAGACGCTTGCGAATGTAATTATTCCAACGCTCTGCAATTCATTATCTTTGGTGCTTAATATTGCGTCCGGAGTTATTTCTGTTGCGAGTACGCTTTCACCTGTAATTGCCGGAATTGCCGGGGCTGTGACAGCCTATAAAATTGCCGTTACGGCGGCTAATGTTGTAGAAGGTATCCGTAACGGACTTATTGCCTTTTCGGCGGTTATGACGGGAACACAGGCGGCAGCGTTCGCACCGCTGACCACTGCCACCATTGCTCAGATTGCGGCAACATCTGCGCTGAATGTTGTGACAGGCGTATTTGGTGCAATTATGACATTTGTCACATCGCCTATCGGATTGGTAGTTATAGCGATTGGCGCAGTTATTGCCATAGGTGTGGCGCTGTATAAGCATTGGGATACTGTCAAGCAATGGGCAGGCAATCTGTGGAACGGTATCAAAAATATTTTTGACGGTATAAAGAACACAATATCCAACGCTTGGAACGGCGTCAAGGAAACTGCGTCACATGTATGGGGAGCAGTTAAAGATACTGTTTCCGAAAAGCTGAATAATATAAAAACCGCATACCAAGAGCATGGCGGAGGTATAAAAGGCGCTGCTGCAGGCGCCATGGAAGCCGTAAAAGGCTATTACACAGCAGGGTACACTTTTATCAATAATCTCACGGGCGGTAAACTCGGTCAGGTTGTTGACAGCGTAAAAACAAAGCTGTCTCCTATGGTGAATACCGTAAAGGAGAAACTGTCCGGCGTTAAGGACGCGTTTGGAAGCGCGTTTTCAAATGCGTTTGAATTTGTTAAGAACTCATATAACGAAGGCGCACTCAAGCCTGTGGTAGATAAGGTAGTCAGTGCGTTCAGCGCGGTTAAGACCGCTATTGCAGAAAAATTTATTGGCATTAAAGATGCCATAGGAGAAAAACTGACCGCCGTTGGTGATGCTGCATCAGGCGTAAAGGATAAAATTGTAGCAAAGTTCACAACCGTTAAAGACGCGGTAGTTGAGAAGTTCAACAGCATAAAGGCCGGTGCTGCTGTGGCTTTTGCCCCGATAATTGACGTGGTATCCAATATTGTCGGCGGAGTTCGAAGTGTTGTTACAACAATTATTGAGGGAATACGGACTCATATCGGAAACACGGCGGAAGCTGTAAGAACAACGATAACTAATATTATAGAGGGCATTAAGCTGAATTTTCAGAATTTCTTTACAAGCATAAGGACTGTTTTTGAAAATATAAAGGCGGCGGTGTCAGACATATTTGAAGGGATAAAAACTGTTGTGTCAGGTGTGTTTCAGACAATTGTTGGCATATTCACTCTCAATCTTGACACCATAAAGGGCGGCGTGCAGAACGTTATAACCGGGATTACAGCGATAATTGACGGCGCAAAGCAGGTGATTATAAATGTATGGAATGCGATAACCTCTGCCGCGACACTGGCGTTTAACAATATCAGAACAGTTGTAACAAATGTTATTGAGGGGATAAAAACTGTAATTCAAAGTATAAAAGATACATTCAGCAATGTGTTTAATTCCGTTAAGAATATTGTATCGAATGTCTTTAATTCTATAAAGACAACCATCAGTAACGTCTGGAACGGTATAAAGAACTTAATCAAAGCACCGCATATCGTGCAGACGGGAACGATAAGCATAGCCGGAATCAGCACGTCGATACCGAAACTCGGTATTCAGTGGTATGCAAAGGGCGGTATTATGACGCGTCCGACAATGTTCGGAATGAACGGCGGCAATGCAATGGTCGGCGGCGAGTCGGGAGCAGAAGCCGTACTGCCTCTTGATATGCTATGGTCAAAGCTTGCGCAGTTTCTAACACCGCAGCCGGCGAGCAACAGACCTAATATCACTAACTATATTGAGGTAAAGGTGTATTCCGGTAATGACGATGATGAAACGATTGCCAATAAGGTGGCTAAAAGGATTGTGGAGGTTATAGAGAATATGTAGACGGGAGGAACGGGATGGATATATATTTAAGTGTAAATAACAGAGCGGATATATTAAAAATTCCTGTTCTGCCTCCGTCATTCACGATAAGCAAGCCACAGTCGCTGACAGCATTTGAAACAGTATCACAAGGAGAACTGCAGCTCATAGGAAGCCCGAAGTTGAAAGGTATTTCAATTTCGAGCTTTTTTCCTGTGCGCGATTATCCGTATCTTCGTGATACATCAATGAAAGGCTGGGAGTATGTCTACAAGATTGATACATGGATAGAGCAAAAACTCCCGATACGCCTTATTATTACCGATACGCCGATAAATATGGCAGTGGCAGTAAAGGATTTCAAATATACGATTAAAACGGACGGTGACCTGTGGTACACATTAGAGCTTGAGGAGTTTAATCTGCTCGGCTGGGAAAATCCGCAATCCGATGAGGAGGATGAAATTGATATGGAGGAATTAAATAAACTAAAAGAACAGGTTGCTTATCTAATGGGACTTGTTGAGGCATTGGCAAATCCGATGATATACAACTATATTGATGAAAATATGCCGGAATGGGCAAGGGAAAGTGTGCAGAAGCTTGTCGACAAAGGTGTGTTAAACGGTGACGGCGACGGATGGAACTTAAACTATGACCAACTGAGAACGATAGTCTGGCTTGACAGATTGGGGCTGCTTGGATAATGGCGTCGGGAGTTGATGTAGCTAACAGAGCCAGAACAGAAATGCAGGAAATCGGCGGTCAGTGCGGTAATAACAACAAATACACTCATTGGTATTCCGATAACGTGGACAACATTGGATATAACTTCTGGTGGTGTGCGGCTTTTGTCACGTATGTTGTCCGTCAATGCGGTGTTCCGACGAGTGTTGTGCCGAATTATGCGTACTGTCCGAACTGTATTGATTGGGCGCGGAGCAGAGGACGGCTGTATTCAAAATCTCAGCTTATAAGCGGAGCATATATACCGCAGCCGGGAGATATATTCTTACGTGAGGGACACACAGGTATTATAGTATCGGTCAGCGGTAATCAGTTTACAACTGTGGAAGGCAATACAGGAGGTACGGAAAATTGCCGGACTGTGGGCAGCCATACTTGGACTTTTTCCGGTGGTAATTATGAATATGTGTTTAATCCGGATTATCCTGATAAAGTACAAAGCAACGGTTCATATTCTTCCAATGGAGTTGAAAGCTATATGTACTCGGAAAATTCCTACAGCGACAGCAGCAATGCGAGCGTTGTATGGAATAACCGTATTAAGGAAAATATCCATACGAGAATGCAGAGCCTTGCCCCAATTGCTCCAACAGGACAACTGACATTATATGCAAACGATACGGATATAACGAAAATAGCCGGAAACCTTGCATGGAAAAACAGCATTTATGAGCTTGCAACGACTATGTCATTTGAAGTAGCAAAAACGGATGCGGCATATTTAAAGGATTTGATGTACACTCCTCAGGTAGGTGATATTGCACGCATGGTTACAAACACAGAAATTTTTCGAGGCGTAATAACAAAGGTGGATGACGGTTATGAAAATAGCAATAAATATACAGTGGTAGACCTTGGTTGGTATCTGAATAAGACAAGTCAGACGTATCAGTTCAAAAACATTTTTGCGTCAGACGCGATTCGTGAGATATGCGATGATCTGTCAATATCAATGGCTATGCTGCCAGAGCTTAATGTTAATATCAATCAGATATATTTTGATAAAACCATATCGGATATATTAACGGATATTCTTAGTCAGTGTGACGGTGATTATAACTATGACTTTGTGCCGGAGGGATTGCGTATTTACAGAATAGGTGACCTTATTGCATATCCCGAATTTCGAGTGGCAAGTAATGTTGCGCAGGCATATTCGCCAGAGTATAAAGGCAGCGTAAGCCATAGCACATCCATTGAGGAAATGAAAAACTCAATTAAAATCACTTCGGAAAAGGATAATGTGTATACAGAATTGATGGTGCTGCAAAATCGAGAGCTGATTGACAAGTATGGGTTTTTACAGAAAATCGTGAAGATTGATCCCGAAAAGGAAAACGCAGACGCTGTTGCAAAGCGTGAACTCAACGAAAACGCAAGAGAGAGTGAAACCTATTCATTTGAAATTTTGGAGAAGTATGACAGCTATACCAGAGCGGGTGAGGTCATAACCGTTGACGATACCAAGTACGTTATTGAAAGTACCAACCACAGTTTCAAGGATGGGTGGCATTATGACAAACTGGAATTACGGAAATTTTAGTCTGATTTTTTGATTGCCTGTC
>JBJEIW010000156.1:0-9441 GCA_051877435.1 Candidatus Ornithomonoglobus sp. | reverse complement strand
ATGCGCAAGGGTGAAATCCACGCTCTCAGATGGAGCGATATTGACGGAAATATAATTCATGTGCGCAGAAGCATTTCTCAGAAAGTTAAAGGTGAAGATAGCGAAACGCCCCCAAAGACAAAAAGCTCCGTCAGGGATCTTCAAATTCCGCTGCCTCTGTTAAAAATTCTTGATGAACATAAAGCGCGCTGTGGTAAGCTTGACGGTTTTTCGGAGGCTTGGCATATTTGCGGCGGTGAGAGATGTCTGAGAGATACCACTATAGAAAAACGAAACAGCTCATACGCAGAAAAAGCAGGAGTGAAGCATATCAGAATACATGATTTCAGACATTCCCATGTTTCGGTTTTGGCGAACAACGGAATTAACATACAAGAGATCGCACGGCGTCTCGGGCACGCGGATGTTCAACTGACATGGAATGTTTACTCCCATCTATATCCGAAAGAGGAGGAACGGGCGGTTTCAGTGTTGAACAATATATAAAATTCGTGTAAAAAACGTGTAAGCGTAAAAAGAAAAGCCTTGAAGTCCGCATAAAACAAGACTTCAAGACTTTTGTGGTGGAGCTGAGGAGAATCGAACTCCTGTCCGAAAACAAATCCACCCAAGTTTCTCCGAGCGCAGGTTATGTTTAACATTCCCTTTGCCAAAACTTCATAACCAAAGCTATGACATCGGTAGTTCCTGATTCATGGAAGGAGCCGGAACACTCTCCAACGCACGTTCACCACTGATATGATGCCTGCGACCCTGTGTCGTGGTACTCACAGAGGAGACAACGCTGCAATTAGGCAGCGTAAGCTAATTCTGTATCGTTAGCGTTTATATTTAAAAGTTTGAGCCTTATTAACGCGGCTGACTCATCCGCGGCTCGCTTCTCAAGCTTCCTCGTCCCCGTCGAAGCCATTGCAGCCCCATGGATCTGATTGTACTCATTATAGCATAATTATAAGCGGTTTTCAAGTATTTTATTCGTATCCGTTGTAAATTTTTTATGAATATCCGTCTGTTAAAAGGAGACCGCCGCTCCAGCGGTCCCCAAGCGTATCAGCCAAGCGCGCCCGCTCTGTCGAGTACGGTTAAAATTCTCATCATATCAATCGTAAGCATCAGATTGCCGTTGTCGTCTCCGTTGAGCATACCGGCGCCCACAAGCTTCTTTATTGTCGGCTTGTAGCTTTCGGGCATATTATCATCAATATAGTTATAGTAGCCCGTTCTTTGGGCGACCTTTGCTTTGAGATCGGCAAGCTCCTGCGCCTGTGTCTGGGCAAGCTCCTTTAATTCCTCGTACTGTGTCACAGTTAATTCCTCCTCGTTATTTTCCAATATTGAATAGTCGGGACTACAGAATTTTGTTCCCGGCAGGCTGCTGTTGTAATATCCTTTTGCACATACTCCGCCGCCGTTTGCAACAATGCCGGAGGCGCCGGAGGTATTGCCCTCAACAGTGGTAAAGTAATCGCCTTTTACCGAGGTTACAAGCCCGGTATGGGTGAAGGTTCCGCTGCGTTTAAATATCACTATATCACCCTTTTTCGGATTTGCATTGAGGGTAAACAGGCTCTGCATCTGGGGACAGTAAACATACGGATAGTGCCGCAGAAGAAGCTCCGCGTAATCTCTGCCGAACGCCTGTACAAAGCACCATGTCACAAAGCACGCGCACCACGGCAGCGCCTGAAATGACGGCTTTATCTCCGCCCAGTATTTTGTATAGTTGCCGCTTCCGGCGTTGGCGGTCTTATCATACAGACTGCTGTTGCTTGCCTTTTCAAGATATCCTATCTCCCCCTTTGCCGCGGCTGTTACCTTTTCAATCGCTTCACTTGCTGTCATATTCTTAATCACCGCCTTTGAGCACTTCAATAGCCTCTTTTATCGGCTCCGGTATCGGTATGCCCATAAGCCCTGCATTCTCGATAAGGCTTATCAGCTCATTGGCGCAGAAGGCTATAATGACCGCGTCCTTGATATAGGCTGTTCCGATGAGCAGGTCAAGACGGTATGCGACCAATACTATAGCCAGTGTTACGCCTTTTCTTATCAGCCCTTTCCAACCGGCGCGGCTTTCAAGGCTCCCGCTCTCGCTCTTGCTACTGTTATGGAATACACCGGCCGCTATAAGTCCCGTGAGATAGTCAAGACCCATAAAGATTACAAGAGTTGTCATTGCGCCGGTCCAGCCGCCGAAAAGCTGCGTCACAAACGCGCCGATTATGCCCATTAGTGTACACATTACATTTTTGATATTCATATCGTTTCCTCCTTTTGTCCGTGGTATGTAGCCAATCGGAATATTTATGAGATGTTGCTTTGAGGCGTGACAAACTCAATCCAGCCGCCCCAGTATCCATTCTCATATGTAATATAATCTTCATACAGCTCAGGCGTTTCTGCTGTTGAAAAATACACTGTGCCCGCATGTTTCTTTACCGGCTCGCGGATATCTACAGGAAATTCACTATATCCTGCTATCTGTACATTAGTAACCGCTGTAACAAGTGAGCGATTATTGATAAAATTACAAACAAGATTACCGATATAAACGCATATATCCCCTGTTTCAGCATTTACTGTCAATTCGTTCATTCCCATAATCATTGGTGTGTACGGGATTGCCGCTCTCCAGACAGGATTACCGTCGATCCATGTACCCACCCTTACAGGTGTTGTACTGTAGGTGTGCTGCTCCGCATACAGACGCGCGTCAAGCGCTCTGCCGGGGGTGTCGCTGCTCAATGCAAACAGCTCATCCGGATCGGACATTGCATAAACATATAATTCGCCGTCAGCCATATTGAGGATATTTCCGGTGGAATCCACTCTTTTTATGTACAGCTGTCCTGCTCCGTCAATCGCAAGCCCGCCGTGAGACTTCACAAGAACCAGCATGCTTCCGTCATCGCCTATTGACAGTCCGCTCCGATTGGTGTTTACACCGTTGACAGATTTGCCGTACAGCTTAATACCGCCAAGGGTATCAAGACCTGCAATCGGTATCGCGCCGATCTTGCTGTCTGCCGTTTTCTGCGCCGCCTCTGCGGCTGACTGAGCTGTGACTGCCGCCGCCTGTGCCGCGTCCGCTGTCCCCTGCGCGGTATCCGCTGTGATTTTCGCATTATCGGCAGCGGTTTTCGCGGTATCGGCAGCGGTTTTCGCATTATCCGCCGCAGTCTGTGCCGCCGCTGCAGCTGCAAGCGGAGCCTTAAGCTCAGTGTCAGTATACGCCTTGGCAGCTGCCAGTACGTCACGGTCAGCGCCTTTAAGCGCCGCCGCATGGTTCTCAACCTTATCCGAAAGGCTGTCGTTTAACCGCTTTGCATATTCGGCCGCCCAGTTGTGAATGAGATCCTTTTCCGTATATCCTGTTCCGTGCTCGGTTATAACACTCATTTAGTGTCCCTCCTTTATTTGTATTACCACCAGTTGTGAAGCCTTCCGTCCCCGGACGGCATACGATCCGCCAGCCACCTTCTGTATGCGCCCAGCCTTGAATTGAATGCCGTCATGAACTGATTGTACGCCTCCATATCCCGCTGATACATATTTATCTTGGCAAGAATATAATCGGTATACATCGTGTCAAACGGCGCGTCACATACTGTTTTATCCGTAACATTGCGGGTGAGGAGCGCGTTGTCGCTTGTTATAAGTCCTGCCGACTCAAAGGAGCCGTCCGGTGATGCCGCCTCGTATCTCATACCGCCGTCAGTGAAATCCGCGCCCATGACCATAACTCCCTCAAATGTCCTTTCAACTCCGCCTCCGGCTGTAAGGAATGAAATAGTGACCGAATCTCCGGGCAGTATATCCGGGCAGTAAAGCTCAAAATACCCCTCGTCGCCGTTTATCGTGACGGCGCCGCGGTAGTTTACGATTCGTATCGGGCGGTACGGTTCTGAATACACAACCCGTACAATGCCCTCGCCTAAGCCGGCCTTTATTCCCGTTCTGCCCCTGCGGTATGCGCGGTAATCAAGCTTGTCAAGGCGTCTGCCGTCACGGTAAACCCCGTAAACATTTTCAATATCGACCCCCTCCGGCAGAAGAACAGAGCCGTCCTTCGCAGCGGGAAGGAGCTTTTCATGCAGAACAAATCTTTCCTCCACCGACAGCATTGACGAAACCTCATTGCACCAGATATACATTTCGTTTTTGTCATACTCCGACGGGTAATATTTTTTCACAAGCCTTATCGCTTCATTAATATACATTATGCCCTCACTCCTTCATGTGTTATCACGGCAGCGTCAGAATTTTCATACCGCATATATCTGCGTCCCCCCGGCGCCTTGCGCAGCTCAATATCATAGAATACAACCTTGCCCCTGCC
This sequence comes from Candidatus Ornithomonoglobus sp., assembly GCA_051877435.1. GTDB lineage: Bacteria > Bacillota > Clostridia > UBA1381 > UBA1381 > Ornithomonoglobus. Next base: position 5,102 of record JBJEIW010000156.1, on the reverse strand, counting down.
GCTTATGCGGTACCTCCATGAGTTCCCCATAGCAGCTCTTATGCTGCACCGGAATATTCTCAGTCCCGGCTCCCTGAAGGTCTCATGCGCGATAAACCCGCCGTCATCGGCGCAGGTCTCAACCGTGAACGAGGCTCCCTCCGCAACATCGGCGCGTATCCAGATTTCATTTAACGCCTTGTTGTCAAGAGAGCTGTCGTTGTATTTGGCGGACGTAAAGTACCAGTCTGATTCTTCCGTCCCCTCACTGTCGTCGCAAAGATAAACAGAGCTGCCCGAGACGATATAGAACCCGCCGCGGAACCTGAAAAATCCCGATACATCAATATCGTCCTGAACATGCCAGCAGCCGTAACGCATATCATAGGTAAGCAGCTCCCTCACCCCGTCCTTGCGCACCGCGCACGCGTAATACTTTTCGCCGTCAAAGCCTGAAACGGCGGAGATATAGCGTGTGTTGAGCTTGTAAGAAATACAGACCGGGGTCCCGCCGGAAAAACGGTAGAAGCCGCGCCATGACGGGAAAATAATCCCTGACGGAGTCACGGCGGCAGTGCTGCCCGACATACATCCTGTTCCCTCGATTATATATGAGGCATAGTTAGATGCGTTTGTGCCGTAAATGACGGTTATGCTGTCCTCCTTGAACGCGGCAAGCTCCGTGCCGTATTCATAAATGCCGGTAAAGGCGCCGGGCGTATCGGAGGGAAGCCTTGCCGCGTAATTTGAAAGAATATCCGATGATGAAAACGAAAATATGTCGTCCGACGCGGAGGCATAGAGCGCGTTGCCGCTGGGAGCCGTACCCCACAGGCGGTTCTGATGCACAGAGATATGGTCAAAGGTTCTGCGCTTTTTTGAGAGCCTTACCCCGGAGCAGTAATGAGAACGAGCGTTCATATCGGCAAAGTCAATCGGATCTCCGTTTTTGTTTGTAAGGTCAAAATATATGTAGTGCACATACAGCGTCGTGCCGTTCAGAGAAGCCGTGTCGACCTTAAAGCCGCTCACAACGGCATTGACAACCTGCTCTTTATATACATCGTCAAGATTTGCGATAACATCTGTATCCACGGTGTTGTTCTCGTCATAAGCGATTCCTTTCTGCGGCACCACCTCAACGGCAGTTCCGGAATACACCCAGACCTGACCCACGCTTTGCTCCGCTGTCGGAAAGCCTTCAATGGTTATCTCATCGCCGACGGAAAAATATTTTTCAAAGATATTCGATGCCGGAAGCCTTGTACCGTTGCCGTATGTGTCAAAGAATACCGAGTTTTTAATTTCTCTGCCCGCCGTATCGGTTACCGAATAGTCATACACCTCGCTGAAGCCGTATCGGAAGGTGTGCAGGTAATTTCCTGTGTCGTTCTTGCCCGAGGTCACAATGAGGTCGGGCATTTCCGTAAAGCCCTTGCCGAAGGCGCCGGTGTCAATGTTGTAATAATACAGCTCAGAATCCGACATAGCGCCGTCCGCGTTATAGCCGTTCATGATATAAAGGTTTCCTAGCCGCACTATCTCCCATTTTCTGTTTTCGGAAAGGACATAGCTCCCCGATTTAACGACTCCGTTATAGAAGAACGCGCCGTCAGAAATTCCTGTAAAGCCCGTGACCGCGGCGGTATCCGTACTGTCAGGCGCAGCCGCGGCGCAGACGGTTCCCCTTGCCTCTGCCGCAACGGTTCTCGCGCCGCGGGGAGCGGCGCAGGGATATTCGAGAGTTGACATATTTTTCATATCCTCGAACTCCCCCGCCGAGGCTCTGCGGTTACGGTTCAGCCCATAAAAGCTGCTGACCGCTTTCTGTTCACAGCTGTGCGCGCTGTATAAATCAAACTGCATGCTTAAACACCTGCTTTTCCCCAAAATTCGGCCAGAGATTTTGCGTGCGCCGTATCATACTCCTGCTTGACCTCCGCAAGCCACGGTGTGATCGTATAGCCGCCGTCTTTGCCGCGATAATCGGAAAGCCACGGCAGAGCGATCTCATCGGCGCTTACAAAGAAGCCCCTCGCCTTCGCGTTAGTCATGGTATCTTCAACAGCGATCTGGTTATTTTTCGCCTGTATGCCGCGCAGCTCCTCATACTTAAGGTCGGGATAATATTGAAGGTCAATATTATTTTTAGCGATTTCCTGAGAATCCAGCATGTGCTGATATGCGTCGTTTGCGGCATTGCGTTCATTTGTGAGCCTGTTCTGCTCGTCGATCCGAGCGTTCTCAACCCAGCGCTGCTTTTCCTCGCTCTCTGCGGCAGCCGCAGCGTTCACGTCTCCGATCGCGTCACGGTCGGCGGTGTAGAGGCGGTCATAATAATCGGACGCAAGCTCCTTAAGGTCGCTGAGATTTCCGCGCAGCCTGTCCGTTTCGCCCGTATATCTCTTGTAGGCGTTCTCCTCAAGCGTCGGAATCATCTCCGCAAGCTTGCGCAGATACAAATCGCGGTCCGCGAGAGCCTCGCTCAGAACCGCGCCGCTGGCATTCTGCGCGGAGGAATCGTTGTTGTTAAGCACCTTCCTGTATGCCGCCTCCGCCTCTCTTAAATACTGCTCACGGTACGCAAGGTACGCCGGATCCTGCTCCGGGTCATAAGAGAAGCCCTCCCTTTCAAGCAATGCGTTCATAGCCGAATCCAGGGAAGCGCCGTACTTTTTTTCATATGCCGACATAATCTCATCGCTGCCTTTGATATTGTTCCTCTTTTCCATAGCGCTTATCGCGCTCTCAACCTTGGACTGCGGCGCGTAAGCGGTTCCGTCCTTAACGTAGTCCGGCTTTATGGGAACACCCGCGACGGTAGCATTCTCGCCGTCCCAGTCCACGATATTGCCGTACCCCCTTGACACGGTGTAATCGCGTATGCCCACAAGCGACTGAGACGTGTTTCCGTAAACCCCCGAAGAAGAAGATTTTACCACCGGAGTCTTTGCCGATGTCACGGTTGCGGACCCTGATGAGGTCTTTTTGGAATCCGCGCCGCTGTCTCCCGCGGTAACAATTTTATCTGCCATCTTCATTCACCTCCTTGTTCTGTTTGAGCGGCGCTCATGACAAGAGCCTGCATATCGGCAATAAGCTGTTCCTTGCCGTCAAAATTCATATTTTTCAGAGCGATAATAGCGTTTTCCGCTCTTTCTCCCGAAAGCATTCCTCCGTTCCAAAGCTCCATAATCGTCTTATTGACATTCTCGCGGGCATACGGACTTTCACGCTGCGGAACAACGTCAATATCAAACGCGAGACTTTCGGAATACGCGCCCGTATCCGACCATCTCACCCTGTACATCATGGAATTGCGGAATCTCGCAAACGCCTTTTGTCCCATCTCGTCCGTTATCCTGTAGACCCTCTCCTCCGAGAAGAACTGACGCATAAGCTCCAGCATCATATATACAATACTCTTATAGGAATCATATGTGTCGTTAATAACGGAGCGCGAGCGCTTTTCACCGGTCTGGCGCAGGTTTTCGATCGCGGAGGCGGCTGTAACGCCGCCGGTTGTCTGTCCCTGCTGAAAGTCACGGTTGCCGAGGATTTCTTTAAGCTCCTCCTTTTTGCTCTCCCTGTGGGACAGATAATATTCGCTTATCGTGTTGTGGTCAATCGGCTTTATCGCCTCTGTTTCGCCCTCATAGTGAACAATGCTTTTTGAGATGTCGCAAAACTCCGTTTCATTTATGCCGCCGTTGCGCTTTGCGAGATACCTCGGCTTAGCGCCGCACATAATGTTCTCCGTTATCGCCCTGTCGATCTTATTTATCCCGATCTGGAGCGTTTTTCCGATGTCTATCATCCCGAAGCCGAACGGGCAGTGATGCGCCGGATAGAGCGTGTCGAAAACCACTGGATAGCGTCCGTGGTTATAGAGACCGCCCTCATAGCCCTCCATATCCTCCGTTGCCGCTATTACCGTATCCCCGCAGAGCTTGAACATATGCACGGTACCGTCCGGCTTTTTATAATAGCAGTCCGTGACAGACGTGCGGTTTTTAAGGCGGTAGGTGCGGTCAAGCGTTTCTATATCGGCGTCCCCCGAAAACAGCTCCTTAAACTGCGGATATTCCCGGGAGAGGACCGAGTTTTCAACCGCGGCGCGGATGAACAGAAAGCGGCTTTCCTGAATATCGGGGATATGCATATCAACATAGACATCAAGCAAATCAATGCTTCTTATGTCAATATTCCCGGTAAAATCGTTATAGAACACACCGTAGACGGCTGTTCCGTATTTCAGCTTGTTCCGCGCATTCTCCTTAAAAATCCGCTTGAAATTTGAAATCTCAAGCTGGGCGGGAACAATTTTTGAAAGCAGCTCCGCGGTTCCTGTGCCGTCCGGCTCGCGCTCAAGAATGTTTGCGGACGGATAGTTATCCACAAGGTCGGCGCGGGTATTCTCAACCGCGGAAAATATAAACGGCGTATCGCAGACCATCCTTTTTTCAACGTCCCGCATCATTCTCGTATAGCTTTCGCGGTAGAAGCGCTCATTATCGCGCAGACGCGCAACAAGCTCCTCCTTGTCCGCGCGGTACTCGCCGAACGCCTCCTTCGCCTGCTCGATAAGCCCCGGCTCCATCCTGCCGTTATACTCAAAAACTGACAAGTCCTTTCATCTCCTTCCGACCCGTCCGGCAGGCAGCTTTAAAGCTCTGCAATTGCCGGCTTGCCCGGTCTCATAACCGCAGCCTCCGTAAGCTCCATGATCTTTGCCTGAAGCTCTCTGCTCTGCATGATAACCTCCGCGACATTGCGCGGCACCTCAACGGGTCTGTCGTACATGATCTGATACATAACGCCGTTTACCGAAACAACGGTTTCTGTGTCCCCCACGATATTATGCGGCTTAGGTATGATAACCGTCACCGTGTCTTTTTTTATTTTCTCTGCCATAAATTTTCCTCCATTCGTTTCACTGCGTTCATTATTTATTTTTCATTTTTCTTTATTCATGAGGCTGTATCAAAACATAATCGCCTCTATTATCAGATTTTTTCAATTTTGTTTAATCTGAAATTCGTTTGTTTGAAATCAGAGCAATAAATTTTTGTTTAGCTGCCAACCCCCCTTCCGAAAATCGCTTTGCGATTTTCTCCCTCCCC
>JBJEIW010000155.1:8243-9498 GCA_051877435.1 Candidatus Ornithomonoglobus sp. | reverse complement strand
AATTAAAGAAAAAATGGATTTGGACATTGATGTGGCACGGCTGAAGCTGATGAAAGCCAATCATCAAAGCCAGCAGTTCCGATTGGAGGATAATCTTCTAAAGCATTTCCCGGAGCAGATAGAACAAAACAAAGGGTATATTGAGGGCTTTAAAGAGGATATGAAAACACTCGAACAGCACCCTCATCCCCAAGACGGATTTGCCGGAATGACAGTCAGGAATGATTATTTGACCGATAAGGAAAATGCGGGAGCAGCTCTTGTAGATGCTTTTAAAGAAGTTAAAGGACTTGATCTCGTTGAGATAGGCAGTTACAGGGGCTTTAATATGTATCTGAGTTTAGAGGATTTCGGTAAAGAATATGTTTTAACTCTCAAAGGAAAGATGACGCACAGGGTAACACTCGGCAAAGATCCGCGAGGAAACCTCGTAAGGATTGAAAACGCTTTTAACAATATCGAAAAAAGGCTTGAAACGGTAAAAGAACGACTTGACGCTCTGTATGTTCAGGTTGAGAACGCAAAAGCCGAGCTTGGCAAGCCTTTCCCGCAAGAGGAAGAATTAAAAGTAAAATCCGCCCGGCTTGCTGAGCTTAATGCCGAACTCAATATTGATGACAGGACACCTATGGAACAGGCTGTTGATGAGGCAGCCTCTGAACGTGACGAGGTGCCGCAAATTGCAAAATCCGAAAAACCGTCGCTTCTTGCAAAGCTCCAAAGACCTTTACCGTGCAATAAGACGGTTGAAACAAAAAACAATGAATTGGAGGGACGATAAATGAAGGATATACCTATCTATGACAAAACTGTTTCTTATGCCATAGAGCATAACGAGCTTGAAGCCTACAGAGCTTCTTACAAAATGAATATGGCGTGTAAAGCAGCCATATCGGACGCAATAAACAGAGCCTATATTGACAATAGCCTTAATTCACAAAACGCTTTAAAGGAGCTTACAGAGACTTTTTCTCTTGAACGGATTGCGGTTATTACCGCAGTATCAATCCGAGAGCAAGACCATGACGGGAGAATTTCGGCACAAAACAAGGAATGGGCAAAGAGCGTTCCGTTTCCGAAAGATATTGACGATTGGGGCAGAGACAGAAATGCGGCTTTCAGAATTAGCGCCGTTCATCCGGGACTTTTGGATTTATTTGCTAATACGGTGAGAAAAGAGATTGATTTATCCAAAAACTTCTCTTTGAAAAAACCGTCCCTTGTTGAAAAGCTGAGCCGTCCCCTGCCGCAGAAA
>JBJEIW010000155.1:0-8143 GCA_051877435.1 Candidatus Ornithomonoglobus sp. | reverse complement strand
CTCTTTGAAAAAACCGTCCCTTGTTGAAAAGCTGAGCCGTCCCCTGCCGCAGAAAACGGATACAGCCGTAAAATCAAAGGATAAGGAGCTTTAAGAACGTGGAAAAATCAGAAGCTATTTATATTCGCCTGTCCGAAAATGAGCGAAAGCAAATCAAAGAAAAAATGAAGGTTTGCAACATCAAAAATATGAGTGCGTATATATTGAAAATGGCTATTGACGGTATGGTTATAAATCTCGATATGCCGGAGCTGAAAGAAATATCAAGACTGCTTCGCTATAACGGAAACAACATCAATCAGATTGCGAAACGACTTAATGAGGGTAAAAGTGTTTATTCTTCGGATATAGCAGACATTAAGGAAAAACAGACGCAAATTACAGATATGGTTAGAGAGATATATCTGAAGCTGTCAAAATTATAGGTTTTGAGCGATAAGGACTTGACATCCTTGTCGCTATACATAGAATGATGTAAAATGTATATAGAACAAAGGAAAGGTAGGCTGACTTATGAAAATCTTATTAAAAATCTTGTTTGCCCCCATTATGGCTCTTATGTGGATTGCGATAAAAATAGGTTCTCTAATGACCTATATTTCAGGCTTGGCGTTCGGTAAAATAAGCGGAATAATCGCGGTGATAAGTATAGTGTATATGCTCACAGGCGCAGGAATGAACGGATTTATCGGACTTGTGATTGCATATCTTTTAAGCCCATACGGAATACCTATGTTTATGATAATGCTGTTGGGAGTAATACAGAGGATTAGAGAGAATTTAAAGTATATAATTTATGGGTAAATCAACTTTCCGACAAAATGTCGGAAAGTGAAAACATCTTGAAATATCGGCATAAAAGCTGTGTAAATTAGCTTTTGTTCAACTTGAGCAAAAGTTGAAAATATATAAAAAACGGAGGTTCTCACTATGAAAAAACTATCAAAAATCATCTTAGTAATGTTGCTTACGGCAACAGCTTCGCAAACATCGCTTGCCGCAGAAATCCCGATTGAGTCTGCTCCCTGTAATGCTACTGTTGAAAGTATTGTTATAACGGAACAACTCATATCGGACGAGCTGACGGCTGTTCAGAACGGCGAGGGGTATCAGCCCGCGTGGGCAAGGGCAAACAGAAAAATATTTGATGCAGTAATCGCTAAACAGACCAACGGTTACGGGTACTCCGACCTTGCCAATATTGCCCGAAACGCACTTATTCAATATCGGGATATGTATTTAAGACCTGATTATTACAAAGTGCAAGATGAAGCTATTTACAGCCTTATCGCCGATTTAATAGTCGAGGTACAGAGTGGAAAGGATTACAGCGAAGCCTTGGATGAAGCATACACAAGAATTTACCAAAGCATTGATCCGAGCTATAAACCGAACGGTGAAATCGGGATAGACAGGATTTACTTGGATATTCCTGCGGCTGATGTTGTAAAGTTTTCAAGAGCGAGGAAATTTCTTCTTGAAGCAATCCCACAAACTGAATAAAACGATAGAATTTTGGCGGCAGAGATGTCGCCATTTTTCTTTTTTGAAAGAAGGAGGACTTATATATGGCGGCAACAAGAATAATAAAAATGCACATCAATAAAGGAAAAACTGTGGCTCAATGCCTTGCAGACCGAACGGACTATGCGAAAAACCCCGACAAGACAGACAACGGACAACTCATATCTTCCTATGAATGTAATCCCGATACGGTTGATGCTGAATTTGCTTTGTCGAAACGGGAGTATTTTCAAATTACGGGAAGGACGCAGGAGAACGATATTATTGCATATCAGGTTCGTCAATCCTTTAAGCCCGGCGAAATTACACCGGAGGAGGCAAACGAAATCGGATATGAATTTGCCAAACGATTCACAAAGGGAAATCACGCTTTTATAGTCTGCACGCATATTGATAAAAAGCATATTCATAATCACATCATCTGGAACTCGACCACGCTTGACTGTACTCGTAAATTCAGAGATTTTTGGGGAAAGGACAAGGCTGTAAGAATGTTGAGCGATATAATTTGCTACAAGCATAAACTGTCAGTTATCATAAATCCCAAGCCGCACGGCAAGAGCTATAACAGTTGGCTCGGCGAGAACGAGCGTAGGAGTAATAGGGATTTTTTGAGAGAAGCAATAGATAAGGCATTTGAGCAAAAGCCTAAAACCTACGATGAGTTTATTGCTTTGCTCCATCAAGACGGATATACGGTTGTTCCGGGCAAACACTTGACTTTTTCACATCCGAGGCAAAAGAAGAATATCCGCGTTCGCTCTTTGGGAGAGGGATATACGGAAAGGGATATTCAATCTGCTATTCTCGGCAATAAGGTTCATTCGCCTAAAACTAAGAAAAAGCAATATGAGAAAACCAATCTTTTATATGACATTGAAAAAATGATAAATTCGGGCAAAGGTGAGGCTTATGAAAATTGGGCTAAAAAATTCAGCGCAAAGCAGATTGCCAAAAGTATTATTTTCTTAAAGGAACATAATTTCGCAAACTATGATGAATTTGCAAAAGACGTAAAAGAGAAGCAAGAAAAGTACGCCGAGTTGTCAGAAAAGATAAAAGTATCAGAAAAGCGACTTTCGGAAATTGCCGTTTTGAAGAAGCATATTATTAACTATTCAAAGACAAAGGATATTTACGTTGAGTACAGGAAAAGCGGATATTCAAAAAAATATCTCGCCGAACACGAAGCGGATATTCTTATTCATAAGGCTGCGAAAAAGGCGTTTGATGAATTAAAGCTCGATAAACTGCCGTCAGTAAAAAGCCTGAACAGCGAGTATGCCAAACTTCTGTCTGAGAAAAAAGAGGACTATGCCGCATATATCAAACTTCAAAGAGAAGTCAGAGAAATGCTTCTGCACAAGCAAAATTATGAATATATACTCGGTATTGAACCGGATAAAAACGGAAAAAGCGACCGTTCTCATAATATGGAGAAATAGCGCCGACAGGTGCGTGGCTCGAAGATGAAATCTTCGTTCTTGGGGTTTGGGGAATTATCACCAACAAGCGAAATATGAAATCCCGTGGCGAGCGGGATTTTTTATTTTGTGCGTTTGTATATACAAAGGCAGTGCTTGCAAAAGATAGTCTATTGTTTTACAAAAGATAATCTACCGGTTTTATTTTGTCAATCAAATTGCCTCCAAAACTCCTTTACAGTTGCTTCATACCCATCTTTATCAACATAGTAGCTCATACCGTGATCTGCTCCCGGAACAACAAATAATTTTTTTGGCGCGTTACACGCTTTATAATTTTCATAAGTCATTTGTATTGGAACAAAACTATCATCTGTTCCGTGAATCAGCAGAACAGGAATAGAGGTGTCTTTCAGTGCATCAACAGTTGAATAATCTTCTGTTCCAAAATGTATTTTATTTTTACAAATATTATTTGCAATTGTTCTCCGAACATTATATGAAAGATGAAGATTATTGTTTGATACATGTTTCCAAATCGCATCTACAGAGGTAAACCCACAGTCTGCTACAATGCCATGAACATTTTCCGGCATATCAAGGCTTGATGCCATCATAACGGTTGTTGCTCCCATAGATACACCGCAGATGTAAATGGGAATTTCCGTTCCGCATCGCTCAATAACCCAATGAACCCAGTCAAGACAGTCATAGCGTTCAATGAGCCCAAAACTCATATACTGACCACCGCTGTTATTTTGACCTCGTTGTTCTACATATAATATACTGCAATTATTGTTTTCCCAGAAATCAGAAAGCATACCAAAATCCTTGTACCATGACGAACGCCACCCATGCATAGCGATAATAATACGTTCCGCATTTTCGCATGGGAACCAATGACCGACTAATGTCGTGCCGTCATGACACATAATTTCCACGGTTTCGCTATCCTTTTTAGAAAGTTTTTCACTTGTTTCATTTACCTTATTAAAAAACTCATTGCTTAACTGCGATTTTGAGATTATCTTTTCCATTCTTTTTAAAGCTTTGGGCTCTTCGCGGTCAAGAGCAATTTTGACCAAATACTTTGTTGCCATATATGATGTTAAAGATGCAATAGCCGTTGTTGCTGCAGCAACACTTGATACATGAATAATTTTTTTTGTTGCGTTTTTCATAATCGTTTCATCCTTTCGCTATAATCTGATGTGACATTAAGATATAGATCCCTCAAAAATAAATTTTTCTATGTAGCAAATTTATCAATTATATATTTCATACTTCCGGTTATCAGTTTTTTAAATCTAACGAGTTGCTTTGAATATTCACTATCCATGTTATTATCAAGCCAAACGAAAACGATACCGATAAGAGCCATTACATATACGTCAATAATAAAATTTTTATCTTCTTCTGTGATATGTAAATCGTAAATTTGACTGTGGACAATACTTTCAATATCAGGTCTAAAGCATTTTTTTAAATATCTTTCAAGAGCGGGACGGCTTAAAGAATGGAATGCGTTAAGGATGAAGTTCTTATTCTCTGACATATAATCAAAAATAACCTTTACTCCATCCTGCCAGTTTTCAAATGACTTTTTATTTTCAAGAATCGTTTCCAAATCATCTTGAAAAATCCATTCCATTAAATCGTATACGTCCTGAAAATTATAATAAAATGTCTGCCTGTTTACATTACAGTTTTCCACTATTTCTTTAACTGTAATTTTGTCGAGCGTTTTTTTGGACAAAAGCCTTTTTAATGAATCCGCTAAAATTCTTTTTGTTGTTCGTGCCATAGTGCCGTATCCTTTCTTAACCTATTAAACAAATCAGAATACAAAGACCTCACCGTATCCTCTAAACTTCCGGTGTAATACATTAAAAATCCCCCCTACCTTTTATCAATATCTACATATTCTCTATGCTCAGCAATATTCTTGTATGCCGGGCGTACTATCTTAGCCGGATTTACAAGTTCCTCAAGTCTGTGTGCCGACCAGCCTGCAATACGCGAAATAGCAAACAGCGGAGTATAAAGCTCAGTCGGAATATCAAGCATACTGTAAACAAAGCCCGAATAGAAATCCACATTTGCACTTACGCCTTTGTAAATTTGGCGCTCTGACGCAATAATCTGCGGAGCAAGATGTTCTACTTTAGAATAAAGCTCAAATTCCTCCATACGATTCTTTTCTCGGGCAAGTTTTTCTACAAACAACTTAAAGACTTCAACGCGAGGGTCGGAAATGGAGTAAACGGCATGCCCCATACCATATATAAGTCCTGAATTGTCAAATGCTTTCTTATGCAGTAAATCCACAAGATACTGCTCCACTTCTCTGTCATCGTTTGGATTTCTGAGAGTTTTCCTCATATCTTCAAACATAAGACTGACTTTTATATTTGCACCTCCGTGTTTCGGACCTTTCAGAGAACCGAGAGATGCTGCAACGGACGAATATGTATCTGTTCCTGACGACGTAACAACATGTGTAGTAAATGTTGAATTGTTTCCTCCGCCGTGTTCGGCATGAAGTATGAGTGCTAAATCAAGGACACGAGCCTCAAGAGGCGTATATTGACAATCATTACGCAGCATATAAAGTATATTTTCGGCAGTAGACAACTCCGGCTTGGGCGAATGCATAATAAGAGAGCTGCCACCATGACTGATACAATATGCCTGATATCCGTAAACAGCAAGCACCGGGAACTGCGCTATAAGCTGTATAGATTGTCTTAACACATTGGGTATAGAAATATCGTCGGCTTTTTCGTCATAGGTATATAGCATAAGCACGCTTCTTGAAAGCATATTCATAATATCCTTACTTGGTGCTTTCATAATTACATCACGCACAAAATCCAGAGGCAGTTTCCTGTAAGAATTCATAACCGACTTAAATTCGATGAGATTTGCATTATTCGGGAGCTCTCCGAATAAAAGAAGATAAACAACTTCTTCAAATCCAAAACGCTCTCCGCGTACAGCGCCGCGTATTAAATCTTCAACATCATAACCATGATAATAGAGTTTCCCGGGACATGGATTACCATTGTCAGTTGCCTTTACCTCGCCGACTTCCGTCAGCCCCGCCAAAACGCCGTTTCCGTTTATGTCGCGCAGCCCGCGTTTTACATCATATTTTGCATAAAGCTCAGGGTCTATGCTTTTATTTTTTTTGCATAGCTCTGTGAATTTTTCAATACATTTTTTATTTGACATTGTTTTTATCTCCTATAACAAAATGTTTTAATCAACTTTATTATAAAGCTTTTCTATGATAAAATCATCAGACAAAGAAATTTTTTTGTCGAAAAATACGGCAAAACAAAAAAGATGTTACGTTTTTGGACAAAATAAAAATATGTCCATATATTAAATAAAGCTTCTGTGTTATGATATTCACGAAGACGATTGCAGGGAGATGAGTTAGTGTGAAAAAAGATGTTACACGCATATTTGTAAATTCGATAGTTCGAAAGACTCTGAAAGAGATAGAGGATTCGCCGGAAAGAAATATCAGAAATTTGATTGATATGGGTCTTGACCTTTCTAACGGAAGATTTCAGCGCTATTTTATGAAATCCGCTCAAAAAATGATGCAGAATCAAAACAGCGCTTACTATACTTTAGTTAAAGAGACTGCGGCTCATGTTAATCACGATACTCTTGCTTCTTTTGGAATCAATCTTGGATATAACAGCTGTACAAGCGGGGCAAAAATAATACGAGAAATCGAAGCGAAAGAGCACTTTAACATTCCGTGGCAGCTGACACTATATGCTGACAGTAAAAATTGCACTTATTATAAAAACATTATTAAACAGGCGAAGGAACTTGGAATTTATACATATCTGCTTTTTATCAAGGGCAATCCCAACAAATTTGTTTCGCTGATAAAACAACATTCTGATTGTGCGTTTATTTTGTTCTTAGAACCTAATCAGATTAACCAAGACTTTTTTAAAGCGTTTGGTGATGTTCATAATGTAATGACAGCCGTTAGATTTGACAAATCTTATCCTTTTGCGGTTGAAGTATGTGCGGAATTGAGAATGAGAAAATTCTTATATTCAGTATATACATATTATGATGATACAAATCAAAACCACATTACAAGCGGAAAGACTATGGAAGATGCTTCGGCAATTTATCCTGTATTTGTTTTTTTATTTGCATCTGAGAAATGCACGCCGAAAACAAAAGAATCCGTGCGTAAATACACCATAGAAACACGCGATGGACAAAGGTATCCTTCATTTATTGTTGATGTAGAAAGTGATAATGATATGATTGACAGTGTTATATCTGACGATTCATGTATGATTGCTTTCAATGAAGATGGATACTTATGTTCAGATACTCCGGAATATCAGAAACATGAATATAATATTTTTAAAACGGACTTAAAAGACATATTAAAAAAAGCGGTACCAAAAAAGAAATAAGAGCATTTTAATCAAGCTCAACCGGTAAAAGGATTAAAAGATTCCGCCCCGGTTTTCATAACTTGTTGCATATACAAATAAAACAACCTATCCTATTTCCGATTTGCAGAATAAGGATAGGTTGTCACATTATAAAAATATATAAAATTAAGTTTTATGTTCAGTCGGGAATTCATCGGGAGCTTTGGCAGCTCCGTATACGCAGGAATGAATAAGCCTTACAAATTCATAGGATGTTACTGCATTTGAGTCTGCAATCCATCTTTTTATTGCAGAAATAAATCCATCAACAAAAAAATTCACATAGAAACTGTTAGTTTCCGTATCATTAAAAAGATCTTTTATGTATTCAGCTGTTACAGGCGCTAAAAGTTCCTGAAAATAATCAGAAAACGAATTTTGCCCCTCTATTTTTAATATTTTGCTGTAAAAACTTTTATTATCATAAAAATAACCGCAAATATCCAACAAAAGTTCCCAGATATTAGGATACTCTCTTTTTTTGGCAACAGCAATAAATTCTGTATAATAAATCCAGTTAACAAGATCATATTTATCCTTAAAATGATAATAGAAGCTCTTTCTGTTCATACTACATTTTTCACATATATCTCCGACTCTTATCTTAGAAAACGGAATCACGGTCATTAATTCCTTTAAAGAAGCGGCGAGAGCATGTTTGGTAATATTGGAATCAGGCATCAGATGCACCCCCTAAACAAGCGTATAGTTACA
>JBJEIW010000154.1:0-2306 GCA_051877435.1 Candidatus Ornithomonoglobus sp. | reverse complement strand
ATAATGCTATAATTTAATTGAACATATGAACAACTGCTCATATGTTCAAAAAATGATAATAAGGAGCAAAATAAAATGAAAAAAAGCTATAAAATTGATGTGGACTGCGCAAACTGCGCAAACAAGATGGAAACGGCGGCAAACAACACAGAAGGTGTTGCAAAGGCTGTTGTAAGCTTCATGTCGCTTAAAATGATCGTTGAGTTCGAGGCGGGCGCGGACCCTAAGGCGGTTATGCCGGAGGTGCTCAAAAACTGCCGCAGAATAGAATCGGAATGTGAGATATACGGAATATGAATAAGAAGCAGAAAAAAGTATTAAAAAGAATAGCGGCATCGGTTATAACGCTTGTTCTCTGCTGTGTTATTTCACAGCTTATCGCGCTGCCGATGTGGGCGGAGCTTATAATGTATCTCGTTCCGTACCTCATAATCGGCTATGACATACTTATAAAGGCGGGGAAGGGCATACTTAACCGTCAGGTGTTTGACGAAAACTTTCTTATGTCGATCGCTACGATCGGCGCGGTCGCTCTGGGCGAGTTCAGAGAGGGAGCGGCGGTTATGCTGTTCTATCAGATAGGCGAGCTGTTCCAGAGCATAGCGGTGGGAAAGAGCCGCCGCAATATAAGCGAGCTTATGGATATATGTCCCGATACCGCAAATGTTGAGCAGGACGGCGAAATTGTTGAGGTTGACCCGTATGAGGTCGAGGTTGGGAGCGAGATTATAGTAAGACCGGGCGAGAGAATCCCAATAGACGGAATAATCACCTACGGCATAACCACGCTTGACACCGCCGCTCTCACCGGAGAAAGCCTTCCCGTAGACGCGGCGCCGGGTACAGAGGTGCACAGCGGCAGCATAAATATGACCGGACTTATAAGAATACGGACAACAAAGGAGTTTGACCAGTCCACCGCGGCGAGAATTATGGAGCTTGTCGAGGAATCGGGCGCGAGAAAATCAAAATCGGAAAACTTCATAAGCAAATTCGCGCGATATTATACTCCGGCGGTGTGCTGCGGCGCCCTCGCGCTTGCTGTAATCGCGCCGCTTGTAAGAATGATAATAATGCACTCAACCCCGGAATGGGGAAGCTGGATCATGCGGGCGCTCACCTTCCTTGTAATAAGCTGTCCCTGCGCTCTTGTGATAAGCATACCGCTTAGCTTCTTTGCCGGAATAGGCGGAGCGAGCGGAAAGGGAATACTGATAAAAGGCTCAAATTATCTTGAAACAATGGCAAGGACGAAATATGTCGTCTTTGACAAAACGGGAACGATAACGCGCGGCGTGTTTGAGGTAACAGGAATCCACCATAACACAATGGAGGAGCAGCAGCTTCTGGAATACGCGGCGCTTGCGGAAAGCGGCTCAAACCACCCGATTGCAAGGAGCATAAGACAGGCGTGCAAAACCGCGCCGGACACGTCAAGGGTGACGTCAGTCGAAGAGCTTGCCGGACGCGGTATAAGGGCGGTAATAGATGGCAGGGAAATTGCGGTCGGAAACGAAAAGCTGATGAGTGAGCTTGGTATTGAGTATCATGACTGCCACAAGGCGGGAACGCTTGTACATATCGCCATAGACGGCGGCTATGCCGGGCATATCCTGATTTCGGACGTTATAAAGCCGACGTCACAGCAGGCGGTATCAGAGCTTAAAAGGGCGGGAATCAAAAAGACCGTCATGCTCACCGGCGACACCTCAAAAGCGGCGGAGCCTGTCGCGGCGGCTGTTGGAATTGACGAGGTTTACAGCGGACTTCTTCCGGCGGATAAGGTGGAGAAGGTTGAACAGCTTCTTAACAGCAAGGGGTCAAAGGAGGTTCTCGCGTTTGTCGGCGACGGAATAAACGACGCTCCCGTGCTTGCCCGCGCGGATGTCGGAATAGCGATGGGCGCTCTCGGCTCGGACGCTGCGATCGAGGCGGCGGACGTGGTGCTCATGGACGACGATCCCCTTAAAATCGCAAAGGCAGTCAGAATTTCAAAGAAGTGCATGAGAATAGTGTATGAAAACATATACTTTGCAATCGGCGTAAAGCTCATATGCCTTGCTCTGGGCGCGCTCGGAATTGCAAACATGTGGCTTGCGATATTTGCCGATGTGGGAGTAATGGTTATCGCGGTGCTCAACGCTGTAAGAACGCTGAAGGTAAAATAACAACAATAATTTAATGAACAGAAGGGAGGCTGTATCAAAACAGAACCGGCTCTATTATCAGATTTTTTTCGATTTTGTTTAAACTGAAATTCATGTGTTTGAAATTAGAGCAATAAATTATTGTTTAGCTGCCAACCC
>JBJEIW010000153.1:0-10082 GCA_051877435.1 Candidatus Ornithomonoglobus sp. | reverse complement strand
TAACGGCTACATTTGCAAAGAAGCCGTCTTTGAGCCAGAAGCACGGACGGATGTTGAACTGCTGACCGTTCATATCCGCTTGCTGAGGACACCACTGCGTAGCATCCCAATACTTTGCAACTCCCAAAAATCTTAAGCTTGTATTGCCGCTCCAAACATAATTTATGTTTGTTCTTGTTACAAAAGCATCTGATTGGTCCGATTTGAAGCTGTCCATTCTGTCGGTGTATGTATTTATCTCGTTTGCAGACGGAAGCGCGATTCCGGCTTTGAATGTATACTGCGAGATTGGATTTGTGAGTAATGGTGCCGCCTCACATGTCCATACATGGTTTGCGTCAATATATGCTCTTATACTGTCGGCAATCTGAGGAACACTTCCATCGGCATCACTAAACTGATATCCATCATGGAAATGCTTACTGTTAAGCCAGAATGTTGGATATTCCGGCGCAAGGTCATCATCAACCCAACTGGCACTTGTTCCCTCCAGGTTCGGCGCACATTCAAAAACATTCAGTCTTGTGGTTGCCGCTATTGGATGTGTTCCGTAGATTTGGTTTGCAATCACAAAGTACTTTGAAGCTGCTCCGTTGTTCACATCAAGCAGTGAAAATGATTCATTGCCGACAGTGAACTTGTATGCGGCAGCATCTGTATTGTCTTTTGTTCCAGCGCTGTTATTCTCTGTCCATGATTTACTGTAATCCACCGTCCTCGGTGCATCGGTAAAATACGTATCCGCCGCCATGGACACACTCATCGGCATTGCCGAAATCAGCATGGCCGCGGCAGCAATTACTGATAATTGTTTCTTCATAAAATAAAAACCTCCTTATAATTGTGCGGGGCAGACGTCAAAGCCGTCCGCCGACATATATTTAATTTTATTTAGTTTTTCAAGTTGATTATATCATTTTATACCGAAAAATCAACTGCATATAATTCTTTTTTGTCCAAAAATTAAACCTTTTTCCAACTTTTATAGCACTATTTCATTAGCCTGAAATAGAATTAGTTGCTCCATGACTGCACATTTCCCTCAATATACTGTACTGAACTATCAATATTTAAGGTAACCTGTCCGTTTATGGGCTTATGCGTAGTCTCTTTTCCCATTATATCCGTTATTTTCAGTTCATCCGTTGTCTGTATGGTTACGGTCTTTGGTGTAAAGGAATAGAGAGCATACATATTTTTTGTTCCGTCGGAGAATGTGTAGCAATAGGCGTCACCGGACTGCTCCTTATCGACAAAGCTCTTGCCGTCAAGCATTTTCGTCATAACTCCGTAGCTTACATATGACGGCTTCGGAGTATACGCTCCGTAGCTGCTTTCCTTTGCTCTTAAAAGTCCCCAGTTATATTCATGAGCCGCGCCCAATACCAATTCTGTTGATTCGTCTATCAAGCAGTACCAAAAAATCTTTTGAACTCCCGCTTCAAGCAAAGCCATATGGACTCTCGGCACAGCCTCCGCCTGTTCTCTTTCGGTAAAGTTTATATATCCGTTAAGAGCAGTGTTTGCGCCCGTTTCTGTAATCCATATATCAAAGTCCTTTCCGGACTTTTCCTTAAGCATTTGTTTATACTTTTTTATCGGCTCAACATCTATTTCGGGTTTGCCATTCGCAGTAAACTCGTTATTCGGATAAACGTGCAGAGATAATGCGTCCATATATTCGGCAACACCTGCATCAATTGATCGCTGAACCCACTCATCGTCATAACAAAGCTGTCCGAATAATACGGAATCGGGATAAGCCGCCTTTACCGTTTCATACGTCTTTTTTAACAAAGGGATATAGGTTTCGGGCAATGAGTCGGCAGAACCGTCAAAGCCGTCGTTACCAAGACGCTCCGGTGCAAACCACTCGTTATAAACGTCCATATTCGTAAGACCGCCTAAGTTTTCCGGATATAAATCATAGAGTGCCTTTGAGAAGTTTGCAAAGCCAGTCCACCCCTCGTCCGTATACGGTGTTGCGCCGTTATCATAAAACTGATTATTAAACCCGGTGGAAACTATATAATCCATATTATTCTTATATATATAATCGGAGCACAGATATGTACAAGTATATACTCCCTTTTCCTGCTCCGTCCCGGACCATTCTATATCATCTCTTATACTCATTGAGCCTATCTTTTTACACTCTTCAACGAGCGCCGGCAACCAGCCAAAAAAGCCTCTTTGACTGTGAATATTCATGCCGAACACAGACTCTTTACCGCTCAAAAATTCACGGTCGTCAAAAATCGAAAACGAAGTTCGCGCCAGTTCGCCGCTGCCGTCCAAATCGGGGTAGATCGCAAGCTCATAATAGCCCGGTCCTATGGAGGAGAAGTCAAGACTTTTATATCTTGACCCCTGCTCCACCGCTCTTTTTTGCCGCACAACGTTTCCGTTAAAATCGGTAACCTTATACGCAAATCGCTCCCCGTTTGTCATGACATTTATGCAAACCGGCTCACTTCGAAAAAATTATTCCCTCTGTTGCTTGACGAAAGCTTGCTGACTGCCGTTGCCGGCGTCAAAGCAGCCTCGGAATTAAACAGAATACTGTTCTCAAGAGGTTTGCAGCTTGAAAGATTATCCCATATCATAAGCTTTGCCTCATGAGATGCCGTGATGCCCTCAAGAGCCGCAATGCCTACGCTGCCTTCCGCCGTGTTTGTGTCTGATTTAAGGTCATTCATCGCTATCTTTATAAGGTTGCCCGCCTCATCATAAACAGCAAGTACAAGCTTTGCGTCCACAGTGTTTTCAAAAGACTTGTATGTTACATTTGCCTGCAATGACGCTGCTCCCGACAAAGCGTCCAATACATCTGTCGGATTGCCGTATGATGAAAATGTAACATTAAGCTCGTTCTTCGGCTTATGCTTAAAACCCGCATCCTCTAAATTAAACGAATCGTAAAGATGCTCCAAATCCTCAACGTAATACAGCTTTGCCATTGCCGCCTTTACGTTGTCGCCTATCGTATCCCAGTCAAGCTCGACATTCTTGAAAAAGTCCTTTGTGAGATAGAATACAGGTCTCATGCTGGAAGCAGCCGGCAGACTCCAGTGTGCGAAGAAAATAATATCATTTCCTTCTGCATCCTTTGTAATATTTGCGTGCAGCATCCACGATACCATATCATTGTTTGTATCTCTCCAGTTAACCGCCGTACGGGTAAAGTATCCGCCGCCTATATTATCGGCTGATCCCAATACGCTGCTGTAGCGGTGTATTTCATGCACCGAAATCGGCGCAACACCGGCTTTATATGTATAGTAATCATTGTCGAGTGCTAGATAATCGCCGTAGTATGCGGAAGCATTTTCCGGCGCACCCTCCGTCAGCCACTCGTGGTTGTTGTTGATATAGCTTACAATACCATCCGGCAATTTTTTAACAATACCGTCGGTATCCTTGTCATTACCCTGGTTCTTGAACTCATTATCAAACCAATATCCGTAGTTTGACATATCGGTTGTGTCCATCCAAGGAACATCCATAGTCATTGTGCCGTAGTTATCGTTTGCCGCTACGAAGAAAGTTGACTCATCGTTATCAAAGCTGTCAAGAAGCGTAAATGCCTTATCGTCTACCATGAACGTATCAGCGGCATCCGCTGCCGTCTTTATTATTACCGATGTGTTGGGTGCTACAGGTTCTACTCCCAAGCCCGCTATTACAGCCGCTGCAGATGTTGTGGTGCGCATACTGCCGTCTGCTCCCGTAAGCGTTATGTCAAAGAAAATCCTTGTACCGTCAACTGCCGCATCCGGCTCCTTTACGATATATGTGCTACCGCTGCCCAGGACGGTTGTCACGGTACCCTCTTTTTTCTTCCATGTTATATTGGATGATACGGGCGAGAAGCCGTCATTTGCAAGATACTCATAATCGGCAATAAGCGTTTCACCGTATGCCGGAGCATTTGAGCTTCTTGTTGATACCGTTGCTAAAATTCCGCCATCAGGATACAGTCCAAGCTGATTTTCAATCTCGTCGCGCGTATATATTGATAACAGTCCAACATATCCTACCTTTTTTATCTCCTGCTTAACAGCATCTCCCGCAGTTGCAAGGTCTACCTTTACATTTGCAAAGAAGCCGTCTTTGAGCCAGAAGCAAGGGCGTATATTATACCATACACCGCCTGTCATATCCGTCTGCTTCGGATACCACTGATCTGTGTACCAATCTTGCGCAACTCCCAGGAATCTCAAGCTTGTATTTCCATCCCATGTATAGCTTATAGACGTCCTTGTTGCAAATTCATTATATTCACCTATTCCGAATCTGTCCTTATACGTACTCACCTCACTTGCTGACGGAAGCGTGATTCCTGCCTTAAACGTGTATTTTACGTTCGAAACCCCCGCTTTTGATGCAGGCTCACAAGTCCACACATGATCTGTATCGATATACGCTCTTATGTTGTCGGCAATCTGAGGAACAGACGTATCCGCATCCCGGAACGTCCATGCATTATAAAAATGCGCACTATTAAGGAAGAATGTCGGATATTCCGGCGCAAGGTCATCATCTACCCAGTCTGTGTGAGTTCCTTCCAAGCCCGGAGCACATTCAAATACATTTGCCCTTGTTGTATTCGGCATCGGATATGTTCCGTATATCTGATTCGCTATTACAAAATATTTTGAGTTTATGTCCGATTGATTGACATCAAGCAGTGAAAAGTTTTCGTTGCCGACAGTAAATTTATATGCGCTATCACCCGTCTGGCTTGCGCCGTCCATACCTGTCCAGGCATTCTCACACCATTCTGTATCATAGTCAATGGTACGCACACCGTCAGTGAAATACAAATCTTCCGTTACGGCATTTACAGCAGTGATCGGCAATGCCGATACCGCCAACGATAAGCTTAATATCGCTGATACTGTTTTTTTCATCTTTGAAAAACTCCTTTCATTTTTATGCGTTTTACCGCACATAATTTATTTATTGTATAATCTGCACTCTTGTTTCGGCATAGCCGTCCGCAAAGCTATTCCAGAACATGATTTTTGCAGAATATGCACCATCTTTGAGAGCCGCTGTCAATAAGTTAAACTGCGTAGCTCCCGTTTCATCAAAATTTATCTCTGCCGCTTTTGACGCAACGGCAGCTCCCTTTTCATCATAAACACATATTATTATAACTCCGTCCTGAGGGTTACGTATATTTGACATTACTGTTCCCGACGCGATTACGCTTCCGCCGCTAAGTCCCGAAACCTGCACAGCTATTTCATAATTATGCTTAAAGCCGCATTCCTCAAGCACTTCATCGCTGCAGCGTCCGCCGAAATCCTCAACGGTATAAACATCGCTGAGCATCTCGCGCGCCTTTGCTCCCACGCCGTTCCAGTCGATCTCAACGCTTGTAAAGAAGGA
The DNA here is from genome assembly GCA_051877435.1 of Candidatus Ornithomonoglobus sp. Classification (GTDB taxonomy): domain Bacteria; phylum Bacillota; class Clostridia; order UBA1381; family UBA1381; genus Ornithomonoglobus. The sequence continues at coordinate 4,685 of JBJEIW010000153.1, read as the reverse complement.
CTTATCAAGATAGAATGCCGCTCTTACCTGATGCTTAGCACCTTGAGTATCCCAGTGATTTGCCCAGATATTTGTTCCCTCATCGTTCCATCTGATTGTATTTATATAGTTTATTTCAGGAGCTTTTTCATATATATAGTCCGCAGCCGTTCTCGAATATCCTTCCAAGTTCTTTATGGTCGCAACGGCATTTTTATATTTTTCAACCTCGGTATACGAAAGCAATGACAAGCCCGCTTTATATGCATATGACGAATGAACGTTTTCATTCGGACAATTCGGCGCCGATTCGCACACCCACATATGGTCAAAATCTATGTGCTCCACAATTTCATCCGGCAGCATTTCGCCTTCTCCCAGTCCGCTTTTTATCAATGTCGTATTTACCGCATACGCAATATTTGTACTGTCCTTCGGGTCAAAATACGCGCTGTTTATAGCCGCTGTTCCCGTACTGAAATCGGGAACCACAAAGAATGTGGACTTATCGTTATTAAATACATCCAAAAGTACATATTTCTTATCGCCTACCGTAAACTTATAATCGTCATTATCCCAGTCTTGTTTCATGCTTATCGCATAGTTCGGCACATATGACCTCACAGCGATAGCCGGAACAGCACTCGTTTCGGGTGACTTGTGCGTTGTGGAATGTCCCGCGGTATCGGTAACTGTCACCTTAAAGCGCAGCGAATACTTTCCGTCTATGGTGTCAGCCTCGTTTACGATGTATGTATCTCCCGTTCCCACTTCTTCGCTTTCACCGTTATATATACGCTCCCAAACACATTCAGCGCTTGCCAGCTCATATTCGTTCACACTGTCATAGGTAAAATTCGCCTTAAGAGTTTCTCCATTCTTCACGTCCTCGCCGCTTAAAACCTCAATTCCGATATTGCTTACGGCTAAATATCCCTCAGGCGGAGCAACACCCAAATTCTCCGTCAAATATCGGATATCATATATTCCCGCAAGCGTGTTTACGTCAATTTCTCTTATTACGTCCTTTACGCGCTCACCGGCGGCTGTCAAATCAATCGGAATATCGGCGAAAAAGCTTTTTCCCAATTCAAACATAGGACGTATTCCCGTACTCGGATTTGTTCTGTTGAACAGTTTCCATGATGCGTCGTCAATCTCACTTCTTGTTTTCTGAAATACTGCTATATCCGAATTCAAAACTGTTCTTGTGGAATAATTGTCGCCCGGCTCATCATAGCCTATTATACTGCCGTAATATTCCATTTCACTGACTGACGGAATTGTTATTCCCGCGGTAAATGTCACACCCTCGCCTATCGGCGGCTGAGCGTTCGGCGCAGGGTCAAGCTGCCATACATGCTCATAGTTTATATATTTTGACAGTGTTGTATCAAAACCGCCGGATGTTAAAAACGAGTTGTTAAGCCAGTAACTTAAGCTGCTTTCATCCTCGGCATTGGTAAAGCTGTCCGCCTTTACGGTACGATTGCCGTATTTATCATTTGCTATTACGATACAGCCGCCGTTATCGGTCCTGTCAAGAAGCGAAAAGCTCTTGCCGTTTACATAAAAAACATAGTTCTCATCAGCTTTTGCGTTAGTATTGATAATCTGATTTGCCTCATACGGTTTGTATATAACACCGTCCGTATTATTTGTTTCCGCAGCGGAAATCGTTTCATCCTCAGCCGCATTTTCAGGCTCTTCCGTTTCCTCGGGCACTGCCGATTCCTCAGTTTCCGCCGCATCGGTGCTTTCAACAATGCCTACAGTCTCAGCTGCCGTCTCCTCGGCGGAATCCTCCGCAGCGAAAACACATACGGCAGCGGAGCCTAACATACTCGCCGATAAGATTACCGAAATTAGTTTCTTCATTTAGAATCCTCCCTCTTTTTACTCGCAGAAATATCTGATTGAATTGCCTGTCTGTGAAGCTATCACACCCCTCGGTATGAATGAAAGCTTCACATAGCTGCCCCGCTCCGGCATTTCTTCAAGGTCAAGCGATAACTCAACATTCCTGCTTTCTCCGGGTGAGAGAAGCATCGCTTCACTGCTTATTCTCATCGACTTATCGGCAGAATCATAATATGCCATTACCAGCGTACCGCTTGCTGCTGATGATGTATTGTTCGTCACCTCTGCGGCTGCGGTAAAGCTTGTGTTTCCGTTAAGTCTTTCTATACGCTGTGAGCCGTTTGAAAAGCTTGTTACATCAACGTCAACGCCGAGTCTGTAATCAAGATAATCAGCCAATTCTCTCTTGGAATATATTTTCTCCATTTCTCCGGCAGTGTAATACTCCTTAAACAGCTTCGTAACCTCTTCTCCGGCAGTTTCAAGGTCTATCGGAACATCAGCAAAGAATTTGCTGTCAACATAGAATACCGGCCGTACCATAGGTGTATCGCTTGAGGCTCCCCACGAACGCGTTGATGTGGTTGTATCGCTTGCAAGTATGAGCATCTCGCCGTTAAAGCGTCCCGTTCTCAGCCACCAAATAGGCGTGGTACTTGTGGTATTGCTGTACATGGTAAGCTCATCCTTCCAGCCTATCTTTGACTGATACTTTAAAAACTCACTCTGCGACAGGATTGCCACACCGCATTTTATCTTATAATTGTTTTCGGCATCTGAGCCCGATTTACCGCTGCCCTCAGTATCCCAAACATGCTCAAAATCAATATGTGATACCACATTCTTCGGCAGCTTATATTGCTTTTTCGTAAAGCTGTTCTGTAATCCATCATCCAAGAGCGTATTGTTCAGCTTATATGCAATATTTGACGATGATGTCACATCAAATTTCTGATTTCCCAAGTCATCATATGTTGTCTGTCCGTAATAGTCGATTCCCATAAGAAAAAACTTGCCGGCGCTGTCATCGGTTACATCCAAGAGCAAAAAACGCTGATTGGAGTCTTTTACTCTGAAAACATACCGCTCATCGGATTTTTCGCGGTAGCTTACCGATGTTATATCCGCGGCATTTGCCGCAGATATACTCATCGTTAAAATAAATCCCATACATAATGTCAAAAATTTACGCATTGCATTCCCTCCGTTACCTTATCAGGCTGTACTTATTATACTTTTCGGGGGCTTTTCCGTATATAACGCCTCCGCCGATTTCAAAGCCGTTCTGGCGAACTCCGTTGTCAGTATCGTTAAACGCGATACTTATATCGATTCTTGAAATGTTGTTCACGTCTATTCCTCCGGCTTCTTTCCAGCTTACGGCAACCTCATAAACGGTTTTCTTTGCCGCATTGTCCCTTGTAACAACAGCCTTTACTCCGTTCGGATGCTCACGGTCTCCCAAATCCTTTACCCACGACCAGCAATAGAGCTGTGTGGTGTTATCGGCAAGAAGTGATACGCCTATCTCCGTAAATCCCGATTGCAGATTGTAGCCCTCGGTATCAAGCTGTACGAAATCTATCTGCATACTGTCGTTGCGCCATATGCTCTCGCCCGTCATAGGTGAATTATGTTCATCATCCGTAACCTCAGCGCTTATATAGAAATTCTCATCATCGTAGGTTATCCATATCTTACCGGAGAAATCGGCTTCACCGTTAAACTTTGAACCGTCCATCGCAAGTCCGAAGCGTTCTCCGTCCTTTGTGATGTCAAGCACCTGAACCTCGTCAAGTACATCGTCGAGAACACCGTCCACGACTATGGTCTTTCTGTTTATAGCATTATACTTAAACGTTCCGGACGCATCAATCTTATCGGACAGAATTCCGTCAACGTTCAGTCTTGCCGAAATTTCATGCTTTGAGCCAAGGTCGGCATCTCCCGTTACAACGTGAATGTCTTTCGTTTCATTGCCGCGCACCGTTTCTTTTACCTCGAACTGTCTGTCCTCGCCGTCAATGTTCAAAACGACATTGTCAACCTCCACGCCAAACGGCGCTTTATTTGTAACACCCAGCTTTACAAATGACTGCAATCCGCCGTTTTCCGCTGTTTCCACTCCCGAATCAATCGTTGCTTCATATGCTGCAACCGGCTGCGTGACAACAACGAGCCGACCGCATACAACGCCGTTCTTTTTGAGTATCAAAGATACCTTTCTCTCCTCGCTGTTGTAGCTCTCGGAAATCTTCATATCATCGCCGACATTGTATTCTCTGTCGTCAACTGTAATCGTCATACCCTCAGTTTCGGCATCACTTAACGATTCTGATGATATTGTGTACTTCTCGCCCTGCGGAATATATTCATCCGCTTTAAATTCAATAATGCTTTCGGTCTTGATATCGCTTATGCTGCCTTCAATATATACAACATCACCGTTAAGCGTCATGTAAATCTTTCCGTTCACAGGTGTGTACGTTGATTTTGCTCCCATCATATCGGTAACCGTTACGGGAGAATCTGTGTAAATTACAGTATCAAGCGGAGCTTCCTCTGCCGGTATTCCTCTCGTGCAAATCATATGCGTGTCATTTGCACCACCGGAGAAGGTGTACCACTCAATACCGTTTTCAAAGCTCTTGTTCTTAACAAAATTCTTGTTTGACAAGGCTCTTGTCAATGCGGCATATGATACATATGAGGGCTTGGGAGTATAGTCTCCGTTTCTGCTGCCGAATGCGTGCAGAAGTCCGAATCTGTCCTCATGCTCCGAATCGGTATTTCCGTCATCGAGGAGATCATAGAAATAAACTCTTGTCACACCGTCCGCAATGTTT
>JBJEIW010000152.1:0-2362 GCA_051877435.1 Candidatus Ornithomonoglobus sp. | reverse complement strand
CGACGGAATAAAAATAAAAAAGGGAAGCAGCTTTATTATTCCGTTCAAATACGGTGCATTCAGTTTGAAAGGAGCTATGAGTATTATAGTTTCATATATATAGTGATATGAATTATATGAGGAGAAAATGATTCATGTCTGTAGAATATGATAATAATACTTGTATTCTTATAATTATAAACGTATAAACGAATGAATATTAACAGGAAAGAACATTATTTAGATAAGGGAATTACAATACATAAAAAAACAACTGAAAGATCGCCGAATTTGTCAAAAAAAATCCGATTGACAAATTCGGCTTTTTTAATCTTTAGTGCGAAAATTGACAGTTTACAAGAGAAGATGAGAAAAAGCATCGTATCGTCTGTTTTTATGACAGATAATACGATGCTTTTATTTATTGTTACGGCAACGGACTGTATACAAGAAAAAATATTTAACGTCATACGAGCATTTTCGTGCAAAAAAACAGCTAATCTGTTTTTATGTGGTTTTATATCAATTCATTGGAGTGTGCCTCCGATAAGATACCCATAATATTCGATTTTTGAGAAAACAGATCAAAATTCGGAGGTTATGAAGATGAAAATAAAAAAGTTTATATTTTCAGTAAATATTTTTTTAAGTACCTCGGAAACTGCGGTACATAAGGTCTATAATGGAATTATAAAGAGATATACAGCATGCTATAACGCATATCACCAACGGTGACCTATAATGGAGAGAGCCAGCTTAAGGGCAAAATGTGTAGGCGATTGACCGGATTACTACCGTTTTACTACTAACGATAGCGGTAATAATTAACGGTTTTAAAGGGATAAATTTATGTTAAAATACAGTTGATAATTTCACAAATTTATGGTATACTTAGTAAAAGCATATATCATAAAATGTGCGGGAGGTGAGCTGATATGCTGCTTAATAACGGAAAAAAGAGGATACCTATAGGCTACGAGGATTTTAAAGAAATAATCGATGGCAAATTTTATTATGTTGATAAAACGATGCTTATATATCATTTGCTGTGTAACGGCGGAAAGAATAATCTTATAACGCGACCGAGACGTTTCGGGAAAACGCTTAATTTTAGTATGCTCAGATATTTCTTTGATATAACCGAAAAGGATAGCGCGTATCTGTTTGATGACTTGAAAATTTCGGAGCATTATGACGAGCTTGCGATGTACAGAAATACGCATCCGGTTATTTCACTGTCGTTAAAGTGTGCCAAGCAGGGGAGTTATGCGGAAGCACTGAAAAAACTGAAATATGAAATACAAGGTCAGTTTATCAATAATAAATTTATTCTTGACAGTGGTAAAATAAATGATGAGCGAAAAAGCGAATACCGCAGAATTTTAGAAATGGATGAGAATGCCGAATGGAGCGGCGCGATTAAACTTCTGAGCGTATGTCTTAAGCAGTATTATGGGGTAAACACGATCATACTCATAGACGAATACGATGTGCCGCTGGAGGACGCGTATTTTTCGGGTTACTATGATGAGATGGTACGCTTTATCCGTTCGCTGTTCGAGTCTGCGCTCAAAACCAATCCGGCACTAGAATTTTCGGTAATAACAGGGTGTCTGAGAATATCAAAGGAGAGTATTTTTACCGGACTTAATAATCTTGAGGTTAATTCTATACTGTCCGATACCTATTCCGAAAGCTTTGGATTTATTCAAGCAGAGGTTGATGAGCTTATGCGATACTACGGCATAGAAGAAAAGCGGCAGGAGATGAAAGAATGGTACGATGGATATCTGTTTGGAAAATCCGAGGTATACAACCCATGGAGTGTGCTTAATCAGGCAAAGACCTGGGCGAGGGATATGGACGCGTTTGCTGTGCCGTGGTGGGCAAATACAAGCTCTAATAATATTATTAAGACCTTGGTGGGACAGTCCGACGATGAAACAAAGGCGGCAGTGGAGCTGTTAATACACGGCGGCAGTGTGGAAACAACTCTTAAGGAAACCGTAACCTACGGAGATTTGACGGAATGTAATGAGAATATATGGAGCTTCCTGTTCTTTACGGGTTATCTGAAAATAGAGTCAGTTAAAAAGGTCGGGACAAAAGCTTTATATTCATTGGTTATACCTAATCTTGAGATACATGATTGTTATACCGATATAATCATGCAGTACTTCAACGCATATAAAAGGGCAATAAATAAGGATGAATTATATACTGCGCTGATAGGTCGCGATGCGGCGGGCTTTGCCGATCCGATAACAAAGCTTTTAAAATCAAGCATAAGCTTTTATGACAATACGGAGTCATTCTATCACGGACTTGTATCCGGCTTGCTTGCGGGAAATATATACTATAAAGCCGAGTCAAACCGCGAAAC
>JBJEIW010000151.1:0-10092 GCA_051877435.1 Candidatus Ornithomonoglobus sp. | reverse complement strand
TTTAAACGTTAAAATGGCGTAGCAAAACTCAAATGAGTTTTGCTACAGCCCCTCTGCTTTTATTATTTACTGTTCAGACAGGCTTTTCGAGTATGAAAGTGTTTGCTTTAACGCGGCGGTTTTTTCCGTGCCCGCAAGTCGAAGCTTATGCGCGTATGCGAGAAGCTCTCCAAGCCTGTTATCATCCCTTATTCCGGCTGACAGCAAGTCCTGCTTTTGCACAAACGGCATGCTCATTGTTTTATAAAATTCCTTCAGCGCCCTTTGCAGAAGCTGCTCCGCTTCGGAATAATCCGGCGGGTCAAGCCTGCCGAGATGGTCAGCCTTTGCCAGAAGGAGCAGGTCCTCCGGGCAGACGGATAAATCGAAAAGCTTGTTAAAGGATTTCTTTTTTGCCTTTGCAATAGCAAGCGCATTCGGGCGCATATGCAGCCTGCACATATTCACAACATACCGAAGTATGTCCTCATCATCGGTAAAGCGTTGCAGAAAATCGGTTATAAACGGTATACCGGCTGTCTCGTGACCGTAAGCGTGTATCCGTCCGTTAATGACAGCCGTTGTTCCGTATTTACCGAAATCATGCGTCAGTGCCGAGAGCATAAGCCCGAGAGGATTTTTTGCGCCGCTCCTCAGCTCTGCCGCCTTGTCGGTAACAAGCATTGTATGGTTCCATACATCGCCCTCCCTGTGATGCTCCGGCGGCTGCTCAATCCCCTTTAACCGCACAAGCTCCGGGAACCACTCATTAAGCGTCGGCTTATCCAGACTTAAAAACCACTCCGACGGGCTATGCTCATTCAGCATTACCTCGCATAGCTTGCTGTATATATCCGACATATAATCACCGTCCTTTTTTATATTTATTATAGCATGGATTTATCTTATCCGCAATATAAATTACTATGCAAAGCAAAAAAGGAGCTGCATCAAAATACAGCCCACTCTTACTTACATCACCAGCATAATACAAACCGGAACCGTAACAAGCGAAATAAGTGTTGTAAGAAACACCGATTTTGCGGCAAGCTCCGCATCGCCGCCGTAGTTGGTGGCGAAAAGCACGGCGCTGTTCGCTACAGGCATTGCGGTGAGGATATATGTAACCTGTAAAAGCAATTCATTTTTTATAACGAGTGTGAACGGAACCCAGAGCAGGAGAGGAACGGCGATCTGCTTGATTATCGTCCATGGGTAAAGCCGCCATTCGTTAAATACACTCTTAACATCCATTTTTGCAAGCGTGCAGCCTATTAAAAGCATTGCCGAGGGCGAGGTTATTGAGCCTACCGCGTCAACGGAATCGGCGATTACCGCGGGGCAGCTTATGTTTAAGAAATATATGCCAATCGCAATGACCGCAACGAGAACACCGGGAGTACACAGTAGCTTAGGGTTGAATTTGACCGCGTTTTTATTGCCCTTGTTCATCATCCATATTCCCATAGTATAGATCGCCAGATTGAATATCAGATTGAAGATTGCCGCGTAGAACAGTCCGACCGAGCCGCACAGCGCACTGATTACGGGAAAGCCCATAAATCCGACATTGGAATACGCGTTCATAAATGTGTAAAGTCCCACAGCCTCCTTTTTTACGAACAGCAGCTTTGCGAGCAGCCATCCGAACGCAGGAAGAATTACAAAGAAGAGCGCCGCCGCGGTTACAAGCGCGGTCAGCACGTCCGCGGTGGACTGCCGCTCCTCAAGCTTGAGCACGGAAGCGAGAATCATCGCCGGAAGAGTTACGTCAAGTATGAGCTTTGTAAATTTCTTTACAAAGTGATCGTCAACCAGCTTTATTCTGTAAACGAGATACCCGAGAAGCATTATTATAAACAGTTCAGCCATCTGTGTAATAAGTATTTTTATATCCATTTTCCTTGATCCTTTCAAAAAATGTTCCTGATATATTGTAGCACTTTTAAAATAAATTACAATAGCAATGTTGTACAAAAACGATATAATATGAATAAAAATCCTTTACCGCGGAAAACTAAGGAAAATAGGAAAGGAGAATATGAAGATGTCATATTGCGCAAAAACAAAATATACAGGCACAAAAACCGAGCAGAATCTAAGGGATGCTTTTGCCGGTGAGAGCGAGGCGAGAAACAAGTATACATTCTTTGCGAACGCGGCAAAGAATGAGGGCTTTGAGCAGATTGCTGAGCTTTTCAGATATACTGCAGAAAATGAGCGCGCCCATGCGGAGCTGTGGTTTAAGGAGCTTGGCGGCATAGGAAAAACCGACGATAATCTGACAAACGCCGCTGAGGGCGAGCACTGGGAATGGACGGATATGTATTCAAGCTTTGCAAAGACCGCCGAGGAGGAGGGCTTTAAGGAGCTTGCGCATAAGTTCCGTATGGTGGCGGAAATCGAAAAATACCATGAGGAGCGCTTCAGAAAGCTTCTTAAAAATGTTGAGGTGCAGCAGGTGTTTGAAAAGTCAGGTCAGGCTATATGGGAGTGCCGCAACTGCGGACATCTTGTGATAGGCAGAAAGGCGCCGGAAATATGCCCGGTTTGCTTAAAGCCTAAGAGTTATTTTCAGATCAAAGCTGAAAATTATTAATACTGTTTCCTTAGCTGCGCAGGCAAAGATCTCTGCCGGAGCCTTGGGCAAAAGAGCTGTGTCATATTGATACGGCTTTTTTATGTATGCTGCAATCTGTATAAAATTCAAAAAAACATGGGGCTATTGACAAAATTGAAAAAATAGTATAAAATATTGACATATAGATTAAAATGGAAGCATATTGAGTGTTTTCAATGATAAGGTAAAGCAGGAAGGGTAGATAGTAATGCCAAAAAAAGGCGCATACAGCAACGAGGATATTGTAAAGCTTAAGGACGAGGAAAGAGTACGTTTAAGACCGGCGGTAATATTCGGCTCAGACGGACTGGAGGGCTGTGAACACTCGTTTTTTGAGATACTTTCAAACTCTATAGACGAGGCGCGCGAGGGCTACGGAGATCTCATAGAGATCACAAGATACCTCGACAATTCTATAGAGGTCCGTGACCACGGACGCGGTGTTCCTCTGGATTTTAACGAAAAGGAACAGTGCTATAACTGGGAGCTTGTTTACTGCGAGCTGTACGCGGGCGGAAAATATAACAACAATGCGGGCGGCACATATGAGTACAGCCTCGGTCTTAACGGTCTGGGCGCGTGCGCTACACAGTATTCCTCGGAATATATGGACGTTGAGGTTATACGCGATAAGAATAAGTATACGCTTCATTTTGAAAAGGGAAAGAATGTTGGCGGACTTAAAAAGGAGCCTGTACGCAGCGCCAAAACCGGCACGGTGCAGAGATGGAGACCGGATACCGAGGTTTTTACCGATATTAAGATACCGCTTGAATATTATCAGGATGTTTTAAATAAGCAGGCAATGGTAAATGCCGGAATCAGATTTGTTTTATACAATGAAACCGAGGAAGGCATGGATATGTTCCAGTACTACTATGAAAACGGTATTGTGGACTATCTTTCCGAGGCGGTAGGCGAGGACGCTTTAACGACCGTTGAAGTATGGGAATGTGAGCGCGAGGGACGTGACCGCGAGGACAAGGAGGATTACCGGATGAAGATGCAGATCGCTTTCTGCTTCTCAAACCGTGTTAATTTCCTTGAATATTATCATAATTCAAGCTATCTTGAGCACGGCGGCTCACCGGATAAGGCGGTAAGGAACGCTTTTGTGTATGCGATAGACCAGTACATGAAGCAGAATAATAAGTACAATAAGAATGAGTCAAAGATCACGTTTTCCGATGTTGAGGATTGTCTTGCGCTTGTTATCAACTCGTTCTCAACACAGACAAGCTATGAGAACCAGACGAAGAAGGCTATTAATAACAAGTTCATACAGGACGCTATGACGGAATTTCTGCGTCATCAGCTTGAGGTGTACTTTATAGAGAACAAGGCAGATGCGGAAAAAATTGCAAATCAGGTGCTTGTGAACAAGCGCAGCCGCGAGAATGCCGAAAAGGCGCGTATCGATATTAAGAAAAAGCTTACCGGCTCCATGGATGTTACAACCAGAGTTGAAAAGTTTGTTCCGTGTCGCTCAAAGGACAAGACAAAGACGGAAATATTTATAGTTGAGGGTGATTCGGCGCTCGGCTCGTGTAAGCTTGCGCGGGATGCGTCCTTCCAGGCGATCATGCCGATACGCGGCAAGATATTAAACTGCCTGAAGGCGGATTATCCGAAGATTTTTAAGAGTGATATTATAGTTGACCTCCTGCGGGTTCTCGGCTGCGGCGTTGAGATAAAGTCGGCGCATAACCAGAAGCTTGACAGCTTTGATCTGGATAATCTGCGCTGGGATAAGGTTATTATCTGTACCGATGCCGATGTGGACGGCTTTCAGATAAGAACGCTTCTCCTTACAATGATATACCGTCTTGCTCCGACGCTTATAGAGGTCGGGAAGGTGTATATCGCAGAATCACCTCTTTATGAAATTACGATAAATAAGCGCGGCAAGCGCAAGGGCGAAAAGCTGTTTGCGTATACAGACGGTGAAAAGGAGAAAATAATAGCAAAGCTCACCGAGGAGGGTTTTTCAAAGGATAAGGACGATTATGACATTAAGCGGTCAAAGGGTCTGGGTGAGAACCAGCCGGAGATGATGAGCTTAACGACAATGCATCCGGCAACCCGCCGCCTTATCAGGGTAACCCCTGAAAATGCGGAAAAGACAGCGATGATGTTTGATCTTTTGCTTGGTGATAACCTGTCCGGCAGAAAGCAGCATATTGCTGACAACGGTTCAAATTATCTGGAAATGCTGGATTTAAGTTGATGCTATATAGAAAGGAGCCATGATTAATGGCAAGAAAGAAAAAGGAAGAGCCGCAGGAGATAATATCGGCGCCTATAGCGGAACAGGCGATAACAGAAACACTTGAAACAAATTATATGCCTTACGCCATGAGCGTTATCATTTCGCGCGCAATTCCTGAGATAGACGGTCTGAAGCCCGCGCACAGAAAGCTTTTGTACACGATGTATAAGATGGGACTTCTGGGCGGAAAGTTCACAAAGTCGGCAAATGTTGTCGGCTCAACAATGAAATTGAACCCCCACGGTGACGGCGCGATATATGAAACACTGGTAAGACTTACGCGCGGCAATGAAACGCTGCTTCATCCGCTGATCGAGTCGCAGGGTAACTTTGGTAAGGCTTATTCGCGCGACATGGCGTATGCCGCATCGCGTTATACGGAGGTAAGGCTGGAGCCAATCTGTGAGGAGCTGTTCACCGATATTAATAAAAACACGGTAAAGTTCGTGGATAACTATGACGGAGAGCTTAAGGAGCCTACGCTGCTCCCGGCGGCATATCCGTCAATTCTTGTAAACCCGAATCAGGGTATCGCCGTAGGAATGGCGTCAAATATATGCTCCTTTAACCTCCGCGAGGTGTGCGAGGCGACGATAGCGTATATGAAGGACCCCAATGTTGATATTCTTGAAATAATGCCGGCGCCTGACTTTTCTCTCGGCGCAGGTATCATATACGACAAGGAGGAAATGCGCAGGATTTACGAGACAGGCCGCGGAAGCTTTAGGATGCGTGCAAAATACCAATACGACAAAAAGAGCAACTGTATTGAAATTCTCGAAATTCCGTATTCAACGACCTCGGAGCAGATAATCGGAAAGATTATGGAGCTGCTTAAGGCAAATAAGCTCCGTGAAATTTCGGATGCCCGTGACGAAACAGACCTTAACGGCTTCAAGATCGCGATTGATTTAAAGCGCGGGGTTGACCCGGATGATCTTATGCTCAAGCTTTATAAGCTTACATCCCTTGAGGACAGCTTTGGCTGTAATTTCAATATTCTGATCGATTCCGTGCCGCACGTTATGGGCGTTAAGCGCATAATAGACGAATGGGTGAAGTTCAGAATCACCTGCGTAAGAAACGGCGCGAAGTTTGACATTGAGCAGAAGAGCAAAAGACTGCACCTGCTTATGGGTCTTAAAAAGATTTTGCTTGATATTGACAAGGCGATCTCTATTATACGTCATACGGAAATTGACAGCGAGGTAGTTCCGAACCTTATGGCAGGCTTCGGAATAGATCGGGTTCAGGCGGAATATATAGCCGAAATACGTCTGAGAAACTTGAATAAGGAATACATCTTAAAGAATATAGACAACATTGACAAGCTGACACAGGAAATAGCCGAGCTTAACAAGCTTATTTCAAGCGACAGAACCGTTAAAGCGCATATTGCAAAGCAGCTTAAAAATATCGCAAAGAAATACGGACAGGACAGAAGGACACAGCTTATAGACGCTTCCTCGCTTGAGCAGTACAAGGAGGAGGAGCATGTTGAGGATTATGCCTGCACAGTATTTTTTACGCGCGGGCAGTATATCAAGAAGGTTCCCGCAAATTCGCTGCGCTTTACAACCTCGGAGCATAAGCTTCGAGAGGACGACGAAATAATAATGACGACCGAAACAACCAACAAATCTGAGCTGCTGTTCTTCTCAAATCAGTGCAATGTGTACAAATTAAGGACCCAGGATATACCTGATGGCAAGGTATCGCAGCTCGGAGAATATATTCCCGGAATTCTGGGGCTTGAAAATGATGAAAAAATAGTGTATACTGTAGTAACAAAGGATTACTCGGGCAATATGCTTTACACCTTTGAAAACGGTAAGATGGCAAAGGTGCAGCTGAGTAATTATCAGACAAAAACAAACCGTAAAAAGCTTATCAGTGCTTATTCAGATAAGTCACCGATAGTTGATATATTATATTTAGAAACGGATATGGACGTAGTTGTTATCACGGAAAATAACAGGATAATATGTCTTAACACAAGTCTTGTTCCGCTCAAGTCCACAAAGAATACGCAGGGTGTGCAGGTGGTAAAGCAGACAAAGAGCGGAGTTAAGCCCTCAAAGGTGACGGCGGCAAGCGAAAGTGGGATTGATGACGTTACAAGGTATAACGTGCGTACTATTCCGGCGGCGGCGAAGGCACTCAAGGGCGAGGATATGCAATTGAGCCTGCTGTAAAATATTGTTACAGAGAGGAGATTTTGCGGATATGACACAGGAAATCGCAAAAAAAAGAGAGCGGTTCTATAAAACAGCCAGCGATCTTTACAAGCCGTTCCCGAAGGAGCTGTTCAAGGCATTCGGGGTTAAGAGAGGTCTCAGAAACGAGGACGAAACCGGAGTTATGGCAGGACTTACATCGGTAGGTCAGGTTATCGGTTATTATATTGAGGACGGAGAAAAGAAGCCGGCAGAGGGTCATCTGAAGTACCGTGGTTATGATATTAACGATATCGTTGAAAACTGCGAAAAGGAAGGTCGCTTCGGCTTTGAGGAGGTTATATATCTTCTCTTGTTCGGAGAGCTTCCGACAAATGACGCGCTGGAAAAATTCAAGGATCTTATAGGCGATCAGAGAGCGCTTCCGGCAGGCTTTACAGAGGATATGATTCTTAAGGCGCCCTCGGCAAACATAATGAACAAGATGGCGCGAAGTGTGCTCGCTATGTATTCATACGACAGCAATCCCGACGAAATATCGGTTGAGAATATTTTGAGACAGTCAATAGAGCTTATCTCGCGTCTGCCGGTTATCGCTGCGGCAGGCTATCAGGCAAAGCGGCACTACCATGACGGTGAAAGCCTTTATCTGCATGTTCCGCAGAAGAATCTTTCAACGGCGGAAAATATTCTCTATATGCTGCGCCCGGATAATAAGTATACACGCGCTGAGGCTGAAATGCTCGATGTTCTGCTTATGGTTCAGGCGGAGCACGGCGGCGGTAACAACAGCGCGTTTACAACAAGGGTTGTTTCATCATCGGGTACCGATACCTACAGCGCGATCGCTGCGGCTATTGGCTCCTTAAAGGGCCCGAAGCACGGCGGAGCGAACGCAAAGGTTATGGCGATGATGGACAATATAGAGCAAAACGTAAAGAACTGGGAGGATGATGACGAGGTAAGAGAATACCTTGATAAAATTCTTCGCAAAGAGGCGTTTGACGGCGCGGGACTTATCTATGGTATGGGTCATGCCGTATATACCTATTCCGATCCGAGATGTATTCTGTTAAAGGAGCGCGCGGCGCGCCTTGCATCAACAAATCCTGAATGGGAAAAGGAGTTTAAGCTCTATACAACCGTTGAACGTCTTACTCCTGAGCGCTTCTATGAGGTAAAGCATAATGACAAGGTAATGTGCGCCAATGTTGATATGTATTCCGGCTTTGTTTATAAGATGCTGGGAATCGCGCCGGAGATGTACACGCCGATTTTTGCGGTTGCAAGAATAGCCGGCTGGTGCGCGCACAGGCTTGAGGAAACGATCGGATGTTCAAGAATTATCCGTCCGGCATATAAGTCAATTGTACGCAGGAAAAACTATATTCCGATCGCGGAGCGTGACAGAGCGGAAAAAGTCACGAATAAGAAGATGCCATCATAATTAGTATAAAGGAGATTACAGATGAAAGACAAGGTCAATATTCTCGGCGTATATGTTGATATGGTAAGCATAAAGCAGGCCGCTGACAGGATCATGGTTTTTTTTGAGGAGGATAAGCTTCACAAGGTATATACTCCTAATTCCGAGATACTGATGGTTGCATATAAGGAGCCGGAATTCGCAAAGCTTTTAAATGATGCCGAGCTGCTGACGGCGGACGGTATAGGCGTAGTATATGCGTCAAGGATACTCGGCAGACCGATCAGTGAGCGCGCGGCGGGCTATGACATTGCCTGTGATGTACTTGACCGTATCAAGGGTACAGACCACAGTGTTTTCCTTTTCGGCGGAAAGCCGGGAGTGGCGGAAATTGCAAAGGAAAAGCTCGAGGAAAAGTATCCGGGTCTTAAGATTGCGGGAATGCGCAACGGTTATTTTAAGCCGGAGGAGGAGCCGGAAATCGTCCGCGAAATCAATGAGTCCGGCGCGGATTTGTTATTCGTATGTCTTGGCGCGCCGAAGCAGGAGCAGTGGCTTGCGAGAAACGCGGAGGGGCTTAAGGGCATACGCGTTGCGATGGGAATCGGCGGAAGCCTTGATGTTTTTGCCGGCACGGTTTTAAGAGCGCCCGAATGGTACTGCGATCACGGACTTGAATGGTTCTACCGCCTGAAAAAAGAGCCGTGGCGCGCAAAGAGAATGCTTGCCCTGCCTAAGTTTGCAATGACGGTTCTGCTGCACGGCAGAAGTAAAAAGTACAGACAGGACTGATTACAATGGGAATTTTAATAGCGATAGAGGGTACCGATTCAAGCGGGAAGCAGACACAGTCGGAGCTGGTATATAAAAAACTGATTGAACAGGGTATACCGGCAAGACTGGTATCGTTTCCGGCGTATGAAAGCGAATCATCAGCGCTTGTCAAAATGTATCTTTCGGGCGATTTCGGCAAGGAGCCGCAGGATGTAAACGCATATACCGCGTCAACCTTTTACGCGGTTGACCGTTTTGCTACATACCGTAAGGATTGGAAAAAGGATTATGATGGGGGAACGGTAATAGTTGCAGACCGTTATGTTCCTTCAAACATGATACATCAGGCGTCAAAGATAGAGAACAAAAGGGAAAAGAAACGCTTTATCGACTGGCTGGTTGAGCTTGAATACGGTCATTTCGGGCTTCCGATACCGGATGTAACGATATTTCTTAACATGCCGCCCCAGAGCGCTGCAAGACTTATGGCGGACAGAGCGAATAAAATAGACAATTCCGATAAAAAGGATATTCATGAGAGTAATCTCACATATCTGCAAAAGAGCTATGATAATGCAGT
Source organism: Candidatus Ornithomonoglobus sp. (assembly GCA_051877435.1). GTDB lineage: Bacteria > Bacillota > Clostridia > UBA1381 > UBA1381 > Ornithomonoglobus. The sequence continues at coordinate 267 of JBJEIW010000151.1, read as the reverse complement.
ACAGGTTGCCCAGACGCGCGGCTGGCGTGAGGTATCCTGTGTTGACGGTGACGGCAGTGTAAGAAGTATTGCAAGTATAAATACTGATATTATGAATATAATTGAGGACATATTAAAGACGGCGTAAAAATGATATGCCGTCTTTTGAATGACGGGGCGGGGTTCAAAACAGAACCGGCTCTATTATCAGATTTTTTTCAACTTTGTTTAAGCTGAAATTCATGTGTTTGAAATTAGAGCAATAAATTATTGTTTAGCTGCCAACCC
>JBJEIW010000150.1:0-2380 GCA_051877435.1 Candidatus Ornithomonoglobus sp. | reverse complement strand
CCTTTAATACGCTGTCCTCCATTGACTGAACGCCAAGCTCAATGGTCGTTACATGATACCTTTTTAAATTGTCAAGTATATCGCGGGTTATATAGTCCGGTCTTGTTGAAAGCCTTATTCCGTCTATCCGTCCGTCCTCAATATACGGCTGCACGCGCTCCATAAGCGCGCTCTGATCCTCTATCGGAATGCCCGTAAAGCTGCCGCCGAAAAATGCGGTTTCCACCGCGCGGTTATCCCTCGGAAGCGTTGCGAGATATTCCTCTATCGTCTGTGTTACCTCGTCCGGAGTTACGTCCTTTACTTCAATATGACCTGTTATTCTGTTCTGATTGCAGAATACGCAGTCAAAGGGACAGCCCTTATGCGGCACGAAAATCGGTATATTATACTTTCGCATCTCTTATATCCAAAATCGCCGCCTTTGCCGCCGCCTGCTCCGCTTCCTTCTTACTGTGGCCTGTGGCGGTGTTTTTCGGCACGCCGTTTATAAGCACCTCGACCGTGAAGCGGCGGTTGTGCTCCTTGCCCTCTTCCTTTACCGTCCGATATGTTACGGCGCTGCGGCCGTCCTTCTGTACTATCTCCTGCAAGGTCGTCTTGTAGTCGCGGTACAGCTTGCCTTCCATTACAAGCTCAATTCTTTCCTCCATGAGCGGCAGAAGCCACTGCTTTGCCGTTTCAAAGCCGCTGTCAAGATATATCGCCGCCAGAACCGCCTCGAACGCGTCGGAAATGATTGACGGTCTCTTTCTTCCGCCCGTCATGTCCTCGCCTCTGCCCAGGAAAACCAATTCGCTTAAATGTATCTTCTTCGCAACCTCCGCAAGACTTTCCTCGCATACGAGAGTTGCGCGGTACTTTGACAGATCGCCCTCGCGGGTGTCCTTCATGCGGTTAAAAAGATTTTCGCTTATTATTATGCTTAATACCGAGTCGCCTAAGAACTCAAGACGCTCGTTATCGCGTGTATGGTTTTCATTGGCATAGGAGCTGTGCGTCAATGCCCTGCGAAGCAGGTTCGGGTCATTGAATTTATGTCCTATTTTCTTTTCTGCCTCCGTCATAATATTCTCCTTCAATAAGGGGCATCGCCCCGTCATTTAACGAACGACAGGGCGTTAGCCCGCATTCGGTGGGAGATTGTACTCCCACCGAATGTGAAATTTCACCCGCCGCTTATAGAGGCGGGTGAAATTTTCTGTCGTGCAGTTATATCCAAATAAAGGGGTTGACCGCCAACCCCTTTATCACTTGTTTACAATCAGTCTGTGTATTTCTTGAATACAACCGTCGCGTTATGACCGCCGAAGCCGAGTGAGTTTGACATTGCATACTCAACCGCCTGGTTACGTCCCTCGTTCGGAACTATATCGAGGTCGCACTCAGGATCCGGCGTCTCATAATTGATCGTTGCCGGAATATAGCTGTCCTCTATAGCCTTTGCGCATACGATCGCTTCAACTGCGCCCGCCGCGCCGAGCATATGACCAGTCATTGATTTTGTTGAGCTTACGGCTACCGTGCTTGCCGCTTCACCCAGAGCCTTCTTTATCGCCTGTGTCTCAAACAGGTCATTATACTTTGTTGATGTGCCGTGAGCGTTGATATATGTTATATCCTCCGGCTTTGCTCCCGCGTCCTTGATTGCAAGCTCCATAGCCTTTGCGCCGCCTTCGCCGCCCGGAATCGGACTTGTGATGTGGTACGCGTCGTCGGTCGCGCCGTAGCCTACCATCTCGCAGATGATATGCGCGCCTCTTGCCTTAGCATGCTCCAGCTCCTCAAGAATTAAGAACGCTGCGCCCTCCGCAAGTACAAAACCGTCACGGTTCTTGTCAAACGGCTTTGACGCGTGCTTCGGATCGTCATTCTGTGTTGACATTGCCTTCATGTTACAGAAGCCTGCAAACGCTGTCGGCGCAACGGTTGCCTCGCAGCCGCCCGCGATTATTACGTCGTTGTCGCCGTACTGGATGTGACGGAAGGCTGTTCCTATCGCGTTTGTTGAGGACGCGCATGCCGTAACGACGTTTTCATTCACGCCCTTTGCGTTAAACTTGATCGCAATCTGACACGGCGCCATGTTTCCTATCATCATCGGAATGAAGAATGGGCTTACTCTGCCCGGACCGCGCTCAATGTAGTTCTTGTGCTGTTCCTCAAATGTGAGAATACCGCCGATACCCGAGCCTGTTATACAGCCTACCCTCCACGGATCCTCCTTTTCCATATCAAGACCGGAATCCGCTACCGCCTCAGATGCCGCGATAAGCGCAAACTGTGTGAAGCGGTCCATCTTTCTTACCGCGCGCTTGTCGATAAGCTCCGTTACGTCAAGGTCCTTGATCTCGCCGGCGATCTGCGTCTTAAAGTCTGT
>JBJEIW010000149.1:0-10188 GCA_051877435.1 Candidatus Ornithomonoglobus sp. | reverse complement strand
AGCTATAAGCAGCAGATTTACAGTCTGTCCCCTTTGGCCACTCGGGAACTCTCCCGGAAAAATTATGGGATAAGCCTGACTTATCCCATATGGAGCTGGTGATGGGACTCGAACCCGCGACCTGCTGATTACAAATCAGCTGCTCTACCAATTGAGCTACACCAGCATAGATATTAAGTTAGATTATGGTGGGAGTTACAGGGCTCGAACCTGTGACCCTCTGCTTGTAAGGCAGATGCTCTCCCAGCTGAGCTAAACTCCCATCCTTTGGTCGGGATGACAGGATTCGAACCTGCGGCCCTCTGGTCCCAAACCAGATGCGCTACCAAACTGCGCTACATCCCGTTGGTTCTTGATTTGTTTTTACCTGTCGTCAACGACCTATCTATAATACCATAAAGGTGCCAAATATGCAAACTAATAATTAATTAAAAATACAATAAAATTAATAAAAATCTTTGAAAATCTAAATAATACTTTGAAAATCAATTAATATCATATTTTTTGTTTTTTGCATTTCAGACAAACAATTATAATAAAAATAACTGCCGCAAAGCCTGTTATCCCACATATTCTATATGCCGTGTCCACGAGCCTGCTGAAACCGAAGCCGGAGACTGCGTATGATATAATTGATAACAGCATAATAAATATATCATTTTTTAATGAAAGGACCTCGACCATACTTCCTCCTGATGACAGCAGCGTTGTAACTATTGCTCCGGCAAGCATAACGCCGTAGAATATGCCAAAAATACGGTTCTGCCTGAAGGCGAGTGTAAGCATCGGAAATTCCCCAAGGCTTATTCTGTTTGCGTATATCGACAGGATACCGTAAATAAGCGTCATGAGGAAGAAGAGCACTCCCCCTGAAATTACGGATACAGCTGCTGCTTCGGAGGAGGAGTTAATAGATTTGCTCATCACAATAAGAAGAGGTGCGGCTGATAAAAGGTTATATCCTGAATAGATGCAGGCGCTGCCTATTATGTCTATATTTTGCGAAAAAACATGAAATTCTCTGTATTGCAGTATATAAATACAGCATACCGCAATTCCGACAACAAGAATAATGCCTATAATGCCGTTGAGCCTGAACACAGATGTTACGCCGCGGGCGAAAAGGAGCGCGCAGATAATAGCGGCTAAAAGTGCGCCGCACCTTTGAGGTATACCGAAAAGAATATTCAGTATTTCGCCTATGGCAGCAAGCATAACCGTATATGCGGCAAAAGCGAAAATTCCCGTAAGAAGCTTTAACAGCTTTGCAATAAAGCTTCCGGGCAGACTGACTAAAAATTCGTCAAAGACGGAGGATTTTGTAAGAATTGCCATTCGGAGAACCGCATAGGCATAAAGAGCAAATATTACCGCGGCAATAATGACGCCCAAAAAGCCTTTTCTGCCGAAAACCGTAAAATAGCAAAGGATCTCCTGTCCGGATGCGAAGCCCGCCCCAATCAGCGCGGCTATATATGCATATGAAATTATAAGAATATTTTTCAATGTAATCACCCCTGTTATTAACGGTATGACAAAAACAATAAAAAAAGACCGTGGATTTTCCACGGTCACGGTAAGCTGTATTTACTGAGCATTTTCGATGTTGAGAATTGTGAACTGAACTACACCTGCGGGCGTTTCGGCCTCAACATCTTCTCCCACTGATCTGTTGACGCACGCTGCGCCTATCGGTGATTCGTATGAAAGCTTATTCTCATTTGGATCAGCCTCTGTTGAACCGACAATAGTATATGTCTGCTCTCCCGCCATGCCCATAAGGTCTGCAAGCTCTCCATGGAAGCTGAGTGTTACCTTTTTACCTACAGTTACAATATCGTTTGACTCAACCTCAACGACCTTTGCATATTTGAGCATATGCTCAATCTGCTGAATCCTTGCTTCAACCTCTGCCTGCTCGTCCTTTGCGGCATCGTACTCGGCATTCTCTGAGAGGTCGCCGAAGGAACGCGCTTCCTTGATTTTCTCCGAAACCTGCTTACGTGTAACCGTAACAAGTTGTGTAAGCTCCGCTTCAAGCTTTGCCTTACCTTCGACAGTTAAAATATATTCTTTATTCTCTGCCATTTTATCAGAACCTTTCAAATTTATTTCATGGGTATAATTATACAGTCTTTTTTCAGAATTGTCAACTGTTTTATTGGTTAAACTTATATTAAAAATAATACAAAAATTGTAACTGTATCTATGGAGGTTTTTTTCTATGTATACGGAAAAGTCTGTTGAGCTTAAATCGGATTTTTATACGCGTTTCGGGGAAACTACGGGGGAGCTTTGCTTTGAGCGGGTAGGTATACCGTGCGTTATTATGGACAGCGGAAGCCACGCGCTTGCGTTTGCTCTGGGCTGCGGAGTCAGAGCGTATGGCAGAGGATACGGAGATGTTCTCAGGATACTTAACGACAGATCCAATGTGTGTGACGTGCATTTTATGAAAAGCGGCAAGGGAGCGCAGATACTCTACAGCGCGGATGTTCCGGGGCTGCCGGGAATGAAAGATACAACCGTATTTGCGGTAGAAAAGCTTCTTTACCGTATGGGGATAGCTGAAAGGCAAAGCATGGCGGGCAGCGCTGCAGCGATATGCGACCGTTACGGCAGCGGCGGTTGGTGCGCGTTTGCATCATATGATGGAATAAAGGAGATTCCTCTGCCGCTTACTGGATATAACGTGATATTAATAAGAATCAGAAGGACAAAGAACAAAAAAATCCCGCGGGACATGATAGAGCAGTATTGCGCGGAGGAGAAGGAAAGAATTATCGCCGCGGCACAGGGGCTGAAAAGATGCCGGATAAGTGTATTGTTTGATATGGTAAATGAATCCGAAAAGGCATACGAATATCTTGTGGAGCCGCCTGAATCATCGAGGGCTGCCGTAAAAATTGCTATGTCAGTTGATGGTGTTAAAGCTGCAAAAATCTGTGATAACGGGGTTATATGTTTTACGGAAAAAGATAAAACAGACAGTGTGATACACGCCGTTTCAAAAGAATATGAGAAAAAAACTGGATTTTCCGCCGGAGTTCTGGTGGTGAAATAAATCAGAGCATGCTAAAAATAACAGGAAAAGTATGGACTTATTTAAAATTATCTGTTATAATATGAGTATTGTAAATAAGACTTGATCCGGAAGGGTATATTAAGATGCTTGATAATTTTAAGAATAATATGCACAGCAGCCTCACTTCTGCGCGGAGAAGCTTTATACGCAGACAGGGGAAGAAAATGCCGAGGCTGACGCTGTTTATAAAAATGATAAAAGAGTTTTTTTTGGATATGAATGATGACAATGTCGGCTTATATGCCGCACAGTCGGCTCTTTTTACCATGATATCTGCGGTGCCGTTTCTGATGCTTGTAATACTCTGCCTTAAATATTTTATAAATGTTGACGCGAATGCAATGGCTGAGGCTATAAGACGGACGTTTCCGCAGCCTGTTTCGACATATGTATGCGGTATAGTATCGGAGATTTTTATGCGCAGCGAAACGGTTGCGCTGCTTTCGGCTACGCTCGCTACAGCGCTCTGGACCTCATCGCGCGGAATAATGGCTATTTATATGGGGATAAACAATATTTACGGCTACACAAGAACCACTCACTGGCTCGCGGCACGCATTACCGCGCTGTTATATGATATTTTGTTTATAGCCGTTATTGTTGCGTCAATCATATGCCTTGTGTTCGGAAACACACTGCTGCAGCTGTTCCGCGACTATTTCAACAATTATTTTGTCGCGCACTATGCCCTTGAAACGGTATTCAGAATGAAATATCTTATATTTTTTGTTTTGTTCGTATTCGCGTTTGCCGGACTGTACAGCTTTCTGCCACAGAAGAAGATGCGGTTCCGCTCTCAGCTGCCCGGGGCGGCGGCTACGGCGGTGGGGTGGATAGGCTTTTCGTTCGGCTTTTCGGTGTATATAACATATTTTTCAAAGTATTCGCTGCTTTACGGAAGCCTTACCGCGATTATATTCATGATGCTGTGGATTTTCTTCTGTATATATATGCTCCTTATCGGCGCGGAAATCAATAAGCACATCAAGAATGGATATTTTAGGAAAATGCGGTGCATTCTGACGGGCAAGCAGTATAAAAATTTAAAAAAACGGCTAAAAAACCCTTGATTTTTATAGATATATGCTGTATAATTAAAGCTAAACACTATCGACCAACGCATTGTGCGCGCTTTGACGTGTTTTCCGAAGCATAACAGCGGACAATGCCGTAGCTTTAAGGAGGAGCAGCTTTTTTATATGGACAGTGACAGTATGTCGCAGATTTTACCAAAAGTCATAATACTTGCGATTTTGATCCTGCTGTCGGGATTTTTCTCGGCATCGGAAACAGCATATTTTTCAATGAACAAAATACGCATTAAATCTCTTGCCAATGACGGCAGCAAGAAAGCCAAAAAGGCGATGAAGCTTTCCGAAAACATGGATGAGCTGCTATCAACCATACTTATCGGAAACAATCTTGTAAACATAGCAACAACCGCTATCGCTACAGTTCTTTTCACAAATCTTATAGGCGCGGAGCTGGGCGCGACGGTGGCGACTATCGTGATTACGGTAGTGGTACTTATGTTCGGTGAAATCACACCTAAAAGCATGGCGAAAAATTCACCGGAAAAGATGGCGATGCTTTTCGCACCGTATTTGCAGGTACTTATGGTTTTATTCAGGGTGTTCAGCTGGCTGGTGGCAATGTGGCAGAAGCTTGTGTATAAGCTTATAAAGGCTGAGGATGATCATGGTGTAACGGAAGAGGAGCTAATAACAATGGTTGAGGAAGCCCACAATGACGGTGAAATCGATCAGAATGAAAGCGAGCTTATCAGAAACGCGATTGAGTTTGATGATATTGAGGTTGCGGATATTTACACAAGCCGGGTAGATGTGGTTGGTGTGGAAATAAATGATACAATGGAGGAAATATCTGAGCAGTTTGAAAGCGGCTTTTCAAGACTGCCGGTATATGTGGAAACCGTTGATAATATTATAGGCGTTCTTAATCAGAAGGACTTTGCGGCTATGAAAAAGACAGGGCAGAAGGTAAAGGATGTTATGAACGAGCCTATCTTCGTTGTGCCGACAATGAAAATCTCCGAGCTGTTGAGAACCTTGCAGCAAAAGAAGTCACATATGGCGATAATTCTTGACGAATTTGGCGGTACTGTGGGAATAGTGACGCTTGAGGATATTCTTGAGGAGCTCGTCGGAGAAATTTGGGATGAGCACGACACTGTGGAGGAGCCGTTTATAAAAATTAAAGAAGATAAATACAAGGTACGCGCAAAGGCGGATCTTGACGATATGTTTGAGCTGTTTGGAATGGACGGAGAAGCCGAGGAGATTGACCATTCAACCGTCGGCGGCTGGGTTATGGAGGAATTTGGAAAAATACCGCATGTCGGTGACGAATTTGACTACGGTCCGCTTAACGTATATGTCTCAAAGCGTGATCCCCGCCGTGTAAACGAGGTTATTATTACAAAGATGTTCGAGCCTGATGATGAGGACGAGGACGAAGATTAAAAATTTGTGACATATTTATATTTTACACCGGAAGTCCGCATTGTAAAGTGGACTTCTGTTTTTTGTACATTTACTATTGCAAATTACACTAATTAGGCGTATAATGTATATTGAATTATTGTGGAAAGGATTACGATATGAGTAAAAAGATAAATGAGCAAAAATCACATTCCTTTATGGGAAATGTCGCAATGGTTTTATTTGCGCAGATAATGGTTAAGGTACTCGGTATGGTTTACCGAATGGTAATCACCAATATAGAAGGCTTCGGAAATGCGGGAAACGGATTCTATAACGCTGGCTTTCAGGTGTTTACGGTGCTGCTTGCAATTTCGTCTGTAGGCATTCCGAATGCTATTGCAAAGATGGTGTCCGAGCGTGCTGCGCTGGGTGATTACAGAGGTGCCCACCGGATTTTTAAGACCGCTTTTAAATTGTTTATGTGTGTGGGTCTTGTGTGCTCAATAATACTTTATGCCGGTTCGGACTTCTTTGCGGTTCATATAATCAATATGAACGGCGCGCAGTATGTAATGCGCGCACTGGCGCCGTCAATATTCTTTGTATGTATTTCGGCGGTTATACAGGGATATTTCCAAGGGCTGAATGATATGCGCGCAACGAGCTTTGCTCAGATGATAGAGCAGATATTCAAGTGCGGCTTAACAATACTTCTTGTTATTCTCACTGTCGGAAGTATGCCGTATGTTATGAAGCTTGCTACAAGGGCGGCAATGCTGTATAATATGAACGGCGTTGAAACAACACCACCGGAGATTATGGCGGCATGGGCGAATGCGGCAAGCTCACTTTCAACAATAGTTGCTTTTGTGTTTCTTTCCTGTTTTTATATGAAACGCAAGAAAGCGCTTGATGAGAATATAAGAAAATCAATTGATTCTGAATTTCATCCGTCAACACGGAGGCTTGTCAAGATGATACTTATGCTTTCAATCCCAATTTCACTTGCGTCAATTATAACATCAATTAACCGTGTGGTTGACCTTGCGACAATAACGAGAGCCCTTGAAATTGCCTTCAGAGCCGAGATACCCGCCGGGGTTATAGCGGCAAATAATGTTATAAATCCTACGGCAGAGCAGCTTAACCGCGCCGCTGTGGCATTGTCCGGAATGCTCTCAAAGAGCGACACCCTGTATAATATGCCGCTTGCGCTTAACCTTTCATTTGCGACCGTGCTTGTGCCGCATATTGCGGGCGCTCTCGCCAGAGGTGATAAAGCTGAGGCTTCGTCAAAGACTTCATATTCATTCCTTATATCAATACTGATAATTCTGCCGTGCGCCATAGGCTTTATAGTTCTGGCGCAGCCGATATACAATATAATTTATCCGTCAACGCCCGACGGCGCCGATCTTCTCGCAATAATGGCGATAGCGCTTATATTCAGCGCGCTTACGCAAACATTGGTGGGAGCATTGCAGGGTATAGGTAAGGTTTTTGTGCCGGCAATGAGTATACTTTGCGGATGTGTATGTAAAATAATTCTCAATGTAACGCTTATCAGGATTCCTTCGGTGAATATCTACGGCGCTGCGATTTCGTCAATAGTATGCCAGCTTGTAGCGTTTATGGTAAACTATTCTGTACTGATAAGATATGTACCTGTAAAGGTAACAATGAAAAAGTATATTGTAAAGCCGATCTTCTCCGGCGTGATGATGGGCGCTGCTGCGGTTGGGGTTTACAAGCTTATTTATATGCTGCTCGGAACGGGATATATTAACAATCTTGTTGCAACTGTCGCTGCCATTGCGGCTGCCGCGGTGGTCTATATCGGACTGCTTCTTGTTCTGCGTGTTATGGATAAGGACGATATCCTGCTTCTCCCGGCGGGAACAAGGCTTTACGGATTGCTGGAAAAGACAAGACTTTATAAATAATGACTTATTCAAGAGAGCTTCGGCTCTCTTTTTTTTGAAAGACAAAAAAATAAAAGCGGCATAAACCGCTTTTATTGGCGCGTCCTAAGGGACTCGCCCCCCCCCCCCGACCTACTGGTTCGTAGATAGAAATTTTGCTTTTCATCACATTTCACGATATATTAAAATATGGCATAACCAAGCCATTTTTGCCTTCTTATTTTTCATATTATTTCACTTGATAACGGCTCATTTCATTAAAATAAACCCCAAATGAACCCCATGTTTTATTGTTCTTTTTATGGTATTGTATTAAATTCGTAAACGTTTACGAATTTAAAATAGTGTGATTTTATGATCAGAAATTATAATTACACACATAAATTTAAAAATGCTTAACAAAGGGCTGTTTCATGCGGTTTCTGTATGTTAAAAAGTAGCAATTTTGTGTAACTTTGTGCAACTTTTCCGCCGCTCTTACTTTATTACTGAAGCTGATAAGAAAGCCGCTACCGGCGGCGGAAGAGCGCACACAAAAAGACGGCTATATTCCGCCGCCTATGTCATAATTCTATTGTTTTGCCTGTATCAGCCTCATAATGTGCCTTTATAGCCTTTTTTACATATCCGTTTATACTTTTCATTATTGGACTTTGCAACGGTTTCTATAAGGCTTTTTGAGCCTTTCCGCACTCTTATTTTCATTTCGCATAGTTATTCTTTATGTCCTTTAAAGCGGGTATTTCCGCCTCTAACAGCTCATTTACAAAACCATTGATACTTTTACCTTTAGAAGTAGCATAATCACTTATAATGGTTTTATTGCCTTTGTGAACACGTATCTTTATTTCTTCATAAGCTTTAGCGTTGTATTTTGCAACAGCTTTTTTCTGTGCCTCGCTGTATTTTGCCACAAAATCACCTCTTGACATTGTTGTTTGTGTGTGATATAATTTAGATAATAAAGGAACGGCTTTAGCTGCTCCGCAATAAGTAACTTATTTAAATAAGCCGCTTAGTTTTGCAGACAGGGCGGCTTATTTTTTTATGTTCTTTATGATTTGCCGATGCACTTATAAACGTAATCTTTTAATAAAGCGTTTACTGTTGTTCCCTTATCAACTGCATATTTCATAAATTCGTCAGCATATTCTTTTTTTATCTTACAAGCAACTAATTTCATGTTTGCTTTATCCCATTTATTGCGATATTGTTTTTGTTTTTCTGATACAGCCATAAAATCACCCCTTGACAATCATCATTAATCTGTGTTATAATACAGATAAGAAGTGAGAACGGCGCACCCGTTCCGCTATTAGGGTAATAATTTACCTATTGGGATTCTCACATACGGTAAAAATAACCGCTCATTTGTCGGAATGGGCGGTTATTTCTTTATGTTTTTTATTATCTCTAATACGATAACAAACAACAATATATAAAATATAATATTTATATCAATATCCATTTGCTTGACCCCCTTTTGTCAGAGAGTCGGAGCGAACCGCCGCTCTATCTACTTTTTATCTGGGGATATTAAATCCCTAACAATCGTTTTTGACTGCTGGATATATTATAACATAAAATTGTACTGTTAAACAGTAGCAAAACAAACAAAAATACGGTTAAACTTTTAGTAAATGTGCATATTGACAATACGGTTAAACAGTAGCATAATATAATCATAGTCAAGGTTGAAACACCTTAGAACAATGAAAGCAAAGACAATGAAGAAGATCACAATTATACGCCGCATGGTTACGACAATGGCAAACCGTCTGAAGAAAATGGGCTTGAGCTTATCCGCCGCTTTCAAAAAGGCATGGGAGTTTGTAAAGGGAAATACCATTGAAACAAAGGTAGCCGGAGTAACCAAAGGCAGCAGACAGCGCGCGCTTCACAGAATAGCAACTGCATACCGCCCGGAAGATGTAACGGTACAGCTTGTAAGAGATACCGCGACCTATACGATAACAACGCTGTAAGGGTTGATATAAGCGTCAAAGGCTCTGAGGCTTATAATCTGGGCTATATACCGCGTAACCTTGCTTATGTAGTATCAGCTATACTTGATAAGGGTATCAAGCTTACAGCGGCATTTAAAGAGGTCAGGAGGGACAGACAAAGACAAAAAGCTCGCAGCGGATCATAAATATTCCGGAAGAAATGACAACGCTGTTAAAGGTTTATAAAAAGGAACAGATGAAACAGCGTTTTGCAATGGGGGACTTATGGAATGAAACCGGAAAAGTGTTCACGAATGAGAGCGGCGGCTTGTTAAGTCCGGATACGCTCTCGGCATGGTTTAAGAAGTTTGTAAAACGTCATAATCTGCCCGATATACATTATCATAATTTACGGCATACCGCGGCAACTTTGCTTATTGCCGGAGGTGTAGACGTTGCAACCGTTTCAAAGAGGCTCGGACACGCAGATAAAACAACCACGCTTAACACATACACTCACGCTATCAAGTCAGCAGACAAAGCGGCGGCGGGAAAGCTTTCGGTTATGCTTTCATCTGCGCAGCTCAAAAAAGCGAATTAAGGCGGCGGAAAACCGCCTTTTTGAATGCAATAAACCCTAAATAAACCCCAAAATCAGAATTATTTCAGAGGAGCAAAAAAAATAAACGACTTAGAAACCGCATGGTTAAGCCGTTTATTTTGGCGCGTCCTAAGGGACTCGAACCCCCGACCTACTGGTTCGTAGCCAGTCACTCTATCCAGCTGAGCTA
>JBJEIW010000148.1:0-10213 GCA_051877435.1 Candidatus Ornithomonoglobus sp. | reverse complement strand
CTTGTTACAGCGTAACAGGTCTTGTTTTGGTGCTGATAGCTGAATAGTAACACTTTTATTTATTAGGGAATTACTACTTTTCCAAATAAATATTGACTAAATTCAGAAATTGATGTATAATATAATTATAGAATTAAAGGAGCTGAATATAGATGGAATTATTATCACCAAAAATTGACGTAGTGTTTAAGGCTTTATTCAGTTCTGCTGACAGTGAGGATATACTTACGGATTTTATTGCATCGGTGCTTGATATTGAAACCGGTGATATAAAGAATATTAAGATTATTAATACTGAGGTATTACCGGAGGCAATTGAACAAAAGTATTCACGGCTGGATATTGCTATGGAAGTCGGCGAACGGATAGTAAATGTAGAAATGCAGATCAAGAAGCTTGCCGATTACAGAGAAAGGGTGCTGTTCTACTGGTCAAAGCTTTACGCAAAGGATTTGCGTGAGGGCGAATCCTATAAGAAGCTGAAACAAACAATTTCTATTAGTATACTTGATTATAATATGTTTGACTGTGAGGAATGTCATTCCGTATTTATGCTTAAGGAAACAAATCGTGATGAAATACTTACAGACAAATGCAGATTTGATTTTCTCGAATTGCCAAAGGCGGACAGCGACAGCAGACAGATAAAAAGGCTTAAGAGATGGCTTAAATTTTTTAATGTTAAAAGCGAGGAGGATGCAGAGATGATTACACAGGCGAATGATACCGTTATGAATAAGGCTGTATTTATACTCAAAAAAATGAGTGCGGATGACAGAATGAGAGAAGTTGCACGAATCAGAGAACGCGCATTGCACGATGAGGCATCGTATCTTGAGGACGCACGGGATGAAGGCTTCAGATTAGGTAGAGAGGAAGGCAGAGAGGAAGGCAGAGAGGAAGGCAGAGCGGAAGGTAGAGCGGAAGGCAGAGATGATTTGCTGTCTGTATTGCGCGAAATGGGGATTGACGAGGCGACTTTGCAGAAGGCGGCGACACGTGTAAAGACTGATTAATTCAAGTATATGATGTATAATATAATTATAGAATTAAAGTAGCTGAGTATAGATGGAATTATTATCACCAAAAATTGACGTGAAGAATTGTTGAAAAAAGCGGCGATGCAATAATTATAAATGGCAACAAGGCATTTTAGGGCAGCACAAACAACCATTTATATCTGAATAGTAACGCATTTCTGAAATTCCAACATTGACTGTAACAGCCCTGTATTTAACTGAAAACACACAAAAAGACCGATAATATTGACAATAAAATTATATTATTATAGAATATGTTTAATGAAAATTAATTAAATTTTCAAAAATATTAAGCATTCCTGTTATGAATGAGGTTTATAACCATGAAATTCAAAAAACTAACGGCTCTTGCCGTTACCACGGCGATGTCGGCGGGCATGTTGCTTGCAGTCCCGGCAAGCGCGGAGGAAGATGTCAGAGAGCTGACATACGGAGTAGACTACACATGTGCGGCATATTTTAACAATGCGGTGCTTGCAACCGGAGAGGACGCGGCGGAGCTCACAATCGGCAGCACGGTATTTGACCGCAGCAACGGCGGATCCGGCAATGACGGCTATTATGTTGCATACGCGGTTTTTGACATAAGTGATATCAGTATTACATCCGTATCGGTTGAAACAGATCCCGCAGACCAATACAAATTGTTCTATACAACCACAAACGAGGATGTAGCGACAAAGGCTCCGAAGGAGGTTGCCGAGGAAGGCGATGAAGATTTCTGCGGTGCAAATTATGCCTATTACAACACCTTTAAGAGCCGCTATGGCTTGACCGCCTATACGGCAGAATCTGATTTAACCAGTTCAAATTATCTTGTCATAGGATTTACGAATTGGAAGCAAACGACCTTTAAATCGCTCACGATTACAGGCACAAGTACGGTTGCAGAGCCGGAGCAGGGAGGTCTCAAAGTAAACAGTGTATATGGATTGTATAAAAATAAAGGTATTACATCAGATGTGTACACTGCATCAGATGCGGCTGCTTTGATTGACGGTAATACTTCAACGGGCTTGACAGTAAACAGAAATAACAGTGGAAACTATGTCAACTATGTTGTATTCGAGAACAGCACAGGGGAGAATATTACCTTTAATCGCATTGAAATAAACGGCGACAAGTCGGTTGTGTTCGGTACAGATAACCTTGATTTCTTTACAACAATCAATGCTTCCACAGAAGATAACAGCTATGACACAAAGGCGGGTAAAACTCACTTCACTCAGGCAGTAGCAAACGCAGGCGGCAGTATTACAGAATTATTGAACCATTCATCAGGCTCAGAGACAAAGGATTTTGACGATGCAAAAACCTTCAAGTATGTGTTTGTATTGTTAAACAATTGGGAAATAACCACCTTGAATGAAATCACACTGAGTACAGTAGAAGCGCCGTCGGCATTACTTGAGAAAGCAGACTTTACGGCAGACGACGGCACAGGCTACACTGCAGAGGACGGTGTTCTCACAGACGGCACAAACAGCGTATACGGCTACAAGGCAACTCTTACAGGTAATGGCACAGCATATAACACCGTAAAGGCATATTTGAAAACGACTGACGGGGATGAGGGTGAATCGACCTTTACCGACACGACAGTGTCCGGCGCAGGTTCATTTGAGTTCTATGTGGTTGTAAATAAGGCTCTTGATACAATGGTATCAAAGGTATATTGCGAATAATAACAGGAGGTACGGGAAATGAAAAAAATATTTGACAATCCTGAAATAACAGTGAGTGTGTTTTCGTCAGAGGACGTTGTGACAACAAGCGGTCTTACACCGGACTCGGTGGAAAGTCTGCTGAAGAACGCAGACAGCGGTATTAAGCTTGACGGCAAAAGCTTTAATTCGGAAGCCTCGAATATCATGAGTTTTACATTCTGACAGGCTCAGAAAAACCTTCATTCTTTCAAAAACAGGGTGTCGCGCCAATACGCAGACACCCTTTTAAATTTATATACCTAAGGAAACGGACGATATGACAAACAAAGAAAGACTTCATAGTTTAATCAGCGAGGCGGAGGGACTTCTTTCCGATAACAGCGGCTTATATACCGAGGGCTGGCGCGCAGAGCTTGCGCGTATGACGGAGCTTGCGAAAAAGGCGCTCGGCGGTGCGGAGGTGCCGTTTATACGCAGCCGCGCCTTTTATGAGCCTCGTGAGGATGACGCGGTTCTGCACGCGGAAAAGTATTTTTCACGGGCTCCGTCGTATGAATCGGAGTTTTATGGGCTTGCGCCCGCAATAGAAAGCTTTAAAAACAGCCGCGCTGATTTGCGCATAGATGAGCTTCGGGCTGCCGTAAGGCGGTACAGAGCGGAGCTTGACGCAGCCGATACCGCAGGGGGCATGGGAAGCTTTGACAAAACGGAATCAGAAAAAACAGGTCTTGCTATAGACAAGGCAATGCGCGCAGAGGGGAAAAAAGGCGAGGCAGAGCTGCTTGTTAAGGCGTGTGATGAAATGCGGTACTTTAAAAGCACGCGGATATTCCGACAGGATATAGAAGCAGACTCAAATCTGTTTTTAACTGATGAGGGTAAAAAGCGGCTTTTATCGGCGATAGAATCCGATGTGGAAACAGCTGATATATTTAAGCTTATAAAAGCGGCTTCAGACCTCTATTCGCCCGAACGGGCTGAGCTGCTCGGCGGTTTTCTTACAACGGACACCGATTATGATAAGATCAACAGGCACTTTTTCGTCTGGAGTACAACGGATAAGGTTATCACGTTCCATACTCCCGAAAATGCGCGGTACGCATCGCTGCGCTTTGTTCTGCCGGAGGAGGAAAATGAGTGCGGCGGTTTGGGGCATGTGTGGATAGACAACGTACGCGTATGCACCCAGAGCGGCGGAGACTGGGAAATAAAAAACAGCGGCTTTGACGATGTTATAAACGGCATTGTGCGCAGCTGGAAGCCGGTCGTTCTTAAGGGTAAGCCTTCGCTTAAGAGTGTGACTGAATATCCGTACCGCGGAGAGGGGAATGCCTCGGTTTATATTAAGAACCCAACGTCCGGCGATTCGGGCGCTTGGGAATACGGTGAGCTTATCCCGCTTGAGGGTGATACGGAAAATACTGTAATCTTCCTTGCCAAAATAGACGGTAAATTCAAAAAGGGACTCAAAATTGAAATTGAGTTCTATGACGCGGAGCGGAAAAGAATAGGGGAATTTCATCACTTCTATAACAGAAAATCGGTGCTTCGTGAGGAAAATCCCGCGCTTACAATGCAGGCGGACGCGATAATGTATTATATAACGGGCGATAAGCTGTATGCAAAAAAGGCGGAAAAGGAATTTTTATATGCCTTGTGCGATTTTTGTCAGGGTACGGAAACATGGTTTGCCTATGACAAGCGTCCTGACGGCTGCGACGCGTACGGAGCGGTGCAGGGAGGGCGGATAATGTGCTCACTTATGAGTACATACACCTTTATCAAGGATGCGGTCGATCTCCGCTCGGAGGAATGGGTACGCGCAATGCAGCAGCTTGAATATCTCGCCTCATATCTCTATGACGGACGTCCGCGCGCGGAAATGACACCGGAGGCGGTTCAGTCGTACGCGGGGAACTGGCAGACGGATATGGCTTGCGGTATCGGTTTTCTTGTTATGGCAATGCCTAAAACGGAGAAAAGCGCGATTATACTTGACAACGTAAATTATTTCTTAAAGAGCCAGCTCTTGATTAACCTCGGCAAGGACGGATCATGGCCGGAGTCGATACGCTATCATTTCGCAACTCTTACGCGCTTTGCGGTATATGCAAGAGTTTTAAAGCATGTAACGGGTGAGGATTGGTTTCGTGATATGCCGCTTGCGGATATGTTTTATTACCCGATTATGATGCAGACGCCGCCTTATGAGTACATGGGAGGGCATATCTCCACTCCGTCAATAGGAGATCATATAATGAAAAACGGAGAGGATTTTGCGCTGTTCGGCATATATGCCGCAGATGTATATGCCGTAAATCCCGAAATCGGAGCATTAATGTATAATACATGGAAAAAGGCGGGCTGTCCCGCGCCGAAGCTCGGAGCGGAGGAGGTAGTTATGGCGGCGCTGCTGCGCGATGATACAAATATTGAGGAATGTGAAGCAGAGCTGAAATCAACAGGATATTTTAAGGATGCCGGTATATACATAATGCGCACCGAAAGCGACTACTGCGCCATAGCCGCGCCGCGGCGGAATATCGGTCACGGCCACTATGATGCGGGAAGCATGATTATTTACAAAAATAATATCCCTGTTGTGATAGATCCCGGAATTGAGGGTTATTTTGACTCTACAAAGGATTGGTATGTATCCTCCTCAGCGCATTCTGTTATGCAGTTTGAAAGAGCGGGAGGGAAAAAGCTCAATCCTGACCCGTTCGATATTAATCTGGAAAAAACGGAGTATTCGGCAGTATGCGGATGGGAGGACACGGCGCGTATTACAGAGCCACTTGAATTTGTGTCGGATGACAAGGAGGACATTTTCAGCGTCAGAATAAAAAATTCCAGCGGCAGAGGTGTACATACCCGCACAATACGGCTTCTGAAGGCGGAGGGCTGCTATAAAATAGATGACAGGACGGAGGACTTTGACGGTCAGCTCAGGTTCAGCCTTGTGACTGCAATGAAGGACGCGGTAATTGAGGGAAGAAAAGTACACTGTACAGGATATTTTGACGTTGATATGGACGTGGAGTTTATCGGTGAGGTGCAGAGTATAACAATTGAAAACGGGCGGGTAACCGATCAGTTCCCGCACTGCGGCACACCGTATGCGAAAATTATCCGCGCCGAGGGCAGAAACGGCTTTACTGTGACGGTACGGCCGTATAAGAACTGTGAATCATGTTTGGACAATTCATGAAAATTCTCTTTACAAAGGAATTGAAATGTGGTAGAATAAAGAAAAAAGGAACGAAGGAGATTCAAGCCTATGCCTACAATTTGTATGTTTCGCGGAATAAAAATATATAAACTGGAGAGAGCATCAGCCGCCGCATTTTCATGCAACATATGGAGGAAAAGAGGTTATTATATCTATAAACGATATAGAACTCATAGAAGGCGAAATGCCGAACAAACAGTTGAAAATGCTGCTGGGTTGGGCTGCTTTGCATCAGGATGAATTGCTTGAGAACTGGGTGCTTGCTGAGGGCAGACAGGAGCTTTTTCAGATAGAGCCGCTCAAATAATCGAAAGGTGGTATTGTGATGGGCAAGAGTGTTGAATATTATCTGTCGAAAGGGTTTGACAGGCGCATGGCGGAATACTTTTCGTCAGGAAGAAAAAGGATTGTGTCGGTAAAACCGAATGAGGATTATAAATTGTTTATTTCATTTGATAATAACGAAACGCGTATATTTGACATGAAGCCGCTTATACAAAGCGGAACCATATTTGAAAAGATTGCTGATTTAAAGGATTTTAACCGAGTATATGTTGACGATACGAACTGCATAGCGTGGGATATTGATCCGGCGATAGACAGCAATGTTGTTTGGAACAATAAAATTGATCTTTGCTCGGATTCCTGCTATGTTGACAGCGTACCGGTGTAAGATATCGATTAATGAAAAATATAAAACGGCGGCGGATGGGATTGCTTGTCAGTATAGCTGTGGTATCCTAAAATGACGCGGAGGCATCAGAAAAAGGTACTGTTTTGATATTTAATTCAGTATCTTTTTTTGTTCTGTGAAAAATCACAGTAAAACTGATAAAATTTATAGTTTTTTTAGTTTATATTTTATGCTATAATGTTCTTAAAAAGTTAACAGGAAGGGAGCTTATGGCTATATATGAAAAACGGACAGATTTGGAAGGATATTGACGGACGGGATATTCAGGCGCACGGCGGCTGTATTCTGGAATATAACGGTACATATTATTGGTACGGTGAGAACAAGGGTGCGGACAACTGCCCGGGAACAACAAGAGTGGATGTTATAGGTATATCCTGCTACTCGTCAAAAAATCTTGCAGACTGAAAATATGAAGGACTCGCGCTTGCCGCAGACAAGGACAATCCCGAAAGCCCTCTGCATCCGTCACGGGTTGCGGAAAGGCCTAAGGTGCTTTATAATGAAAAGAATAATAACTTCGTTATGTGGCTTCATCTTGACGACAGCAGATATATGTTTGCCGGCGTGGGAATAGCTGTTTCGGAAAGACCCGAGGGCCCGTTCAGACTGATTGCGGCGAAGCAGCCGAACAGACAGGATTCAAGGGATATGACGCTGTTTAAGGATGAGGACGGTGCTGCATATCTCATACACTCAAAGGACTGGAACAAGACTCTTAATATCGCGCGGCTCAATGAGGATTACACCGATACGGATGGAATGTATGTATCCGTTATGCAGGATCAGGAGCGGGAGGCGCCCGCGCTGTGCCGTCATGACGGTATGTATTATATGATCACCTCCGGATGCACCGGCTGGAGTCCGAACGCGGCGCTGTTTGCGAGATGTCCCCATATCATGGGAAAGTGGAAGCTCATAGATAATCCCTGCGAGGGGGAGAATTACCGCAGAACCTTTGAGGGACAGAGCGCGTATATTTTTGAGGCGGAAGGACGGCATTATCTGATGCTCGACCACTGGCACAGGTTTGACCTTAAAACCTCCGGCTACAGTATTCTGCCGATAGAATTTGATGATGATGATAATATGACGGTAAAGTGGACAGAGGAATGGAACGGAATTATCAAAAAAGAAACGGAGTAAATTTAAAATGAAAGCAAGACGAATAACTGCCGCTTTTGCGGCTTTGGCGGTGTCCGCCGGAATGTTTACGGCACTGCCGATAACGGCAAGCGCGGATGACGCTTTTGCCGGCACTGTCACAATGCCCGGATATATTGAGTCAGAGGGTGATACATATGACTATATGTATGAGTACACCGTCGGCGGCGATACGGCGGATAAGTGGTATTACGATCAAAGTCCGTCAATAACGCTTGACAATAGGTATGGACGACGATGCGGCATCAACGGAGCGCGGCGACAAGTATGTGAAGCATATATCGAACGGCGACCGTGCCTACAGCATCTATCAAGGACAGGTAAAGGATGCGCTCTATGATAATATGTTTGACTTCCATACGGGCAGCGACGACTCTCCGGAGGAGGGCATTTTCCAAATAGACGGAAACTTTGGCTCGACTGCGGCAATGGGCGAGTTCCTAATGCAAAGTCATGACGGATATATAGACATTCTTCCGTCGCTCCCGACCGCATGGGCTGAAAGCGGTTCGGTAACGGGACTGCTCGCGCGCGGCGGCTTTGAAACAGACATAGCGTGGCAGAAAGCTAAGCCTGTAAATGTTAAGATACGCTCAAAGGCGGGAAACAAGTGCAGGATATATATTAACGAAGCGTTCGGGGAAATTTCAATCGACAGCGCCGAGGGAACGCTGAATACAAAAACCGTATCGGAAGATGGGCTTAATATCTTGGAATTTGATACAAAAATAGGCGAGGAATACAGCGTAAGATTCACAAGATAGGAAATATTGACAATATGTGTGAAAAATTAATTATTTTCCAATTGTATAAGGAGGTAAAATCATGAAATTCAAAAAGATAACTGCTTTTGCCGTTACAGCTTCTATGGCGGCGGGAATGATGTTTGCGGCTTCGGCAAGCGCGCAGGATTTTTACGCAAGCGGCGCGGAAGAAGCGGTCAACGCCAATGTGGCTGCATACGCGCTTTCGAGCTATAAGGATAACGCAGCCGAGACGTTTGTTAATTCGGACACAGATGGTTCGAGTTCGCTGCTGACCGCCGAGAACGTAAGGACGCTTCAGTTTTACAGGTCAGACGCTACAAAATGGGCGGCGTATGTTGTGTATGATCTGACAGAAGTGTCGGTAGAATCAAATCAGTTGCTTTCGGCTGTTATTGATTACAATCGTTATAACAGTGACAGCAGCGTTTACAGCGGCGGTAAAGGTCAGGGTGTGCTGGTAGGCTATGCTGCCAAACCGGAGAGCGGATATCCCGATGTTATTACAAAAGCTCCGTCAACTTATTCAGGTACTGATTTAGCCGGCGGAAACGCAGTGTACACAGAATTAATAAACTACTACGGACTTACAGCGATTGCCGGGAGCGGAAACAACTCCATAACGGATACGACTCCGGTGGATATCACAGCGGCGGCGGGAAAATATCTCGTTGTCGCAATGAGAGGCTGCGGAAACAGCGATTATATCGGCGGCTTCGCCATCACAATCACAAAGACGAAGAAGTACGGAACGCTTAATGACGACGGCACATATACATTCGCGTCGGGAGCTATAGACTGCAAAACAACAGTCGGCGGTAAAAACTGTTCCGTGGGCGACAGCGGTAAAGCAATATATGATATGGGTACGGGCTGCACCTTAACCCTCGGCGACAACATGGATCTCTCAGAATACGGTTCCGTTGAGCTTAAAATGAACGCTGAGAGCATCAAGGAAGTCACTGATAAAGCTACGTTAAAAATGTATATAAATGAAGTTGAGGCGGCAGCTTTTGAATTGACAAAGAGCGGAGACCAATGGAACACAGCAACTGCGCTGACATCAAATCTTAACGCGGATAACAAAAGCGGCAAGGTCACTCTTAAGGTTGAAGAGGCACCGGGCAAGGTTCATATTTTCGGTCTAACCTTTAAGCAGTCGGATAAATACGTGGCTCAGGTGGGTACAGAGAAGTATGAAACATTTGCAGAAGCAATGAGTGCGGCAGACGGCACAACCGCAGAAATTACCGTTCTTAAGGATTGCGAATACGGCGGTATGTCAACCAAACCAAGCGGCAGCACAAACATCACGATTAACGCGGCTGAAAATGCGGACGTTACGATTACAAGAACAGCAGGAAATGCAGGATCGGCAATGTTCCGCGCCGATGGCGGCAGCCGCACGGTATCGCTCGGAACCTCGGGCGGAACGCTCCGTATAAAAGATGAATCCACACTCAGCGGCACCGACCATAGAACCTTTATGGTCGGCGGCGAGGGAAACAACAAGATAGTGCTTGGTGAAAACCTCGTTTTAACAAAGGCTCAGGACGATGTGCTGCTCTATACATGGGCAGGCAGCGATTCCCCGGAGACGCTTGAAATTAACGGAGCTGATATAGGCAGCGCGTATAAGCTTGAATACAGTA
>JBJEIW010000147.1:0-10215 GCA_051877435.1 Candidatus Ornithomonoglobus sp. | reverse complement strand
GGAATCAATGCTCTGGGCAAGCTTTATCAGATTCTTATCCATGATGGTGATGGCGCTCATGCGTATGGGCATGACCGCGGCATTCCATATATCCGGTAAATTTCTCTTTTACAAGCTCAACCCTGAAGCCAATCTTTTTAAGATAATTATAGGTGGGTTCATCATACGGAATTTTTACATACTCCGGCTGAATTGCAAGCGATATATGGCGGTTTCCTATCTCAAAGCAAAGCCTTCCCATTTCTATAATATCCGACACCGAGATCTTTATAAGCACTGTCTTATTCATCTCAACTATGATTATGCGGTTTTTATCCTCATAGAGAATATCACCGTCACAGAGCGGTTCTTCAAGCCTCATGCCGATTTCAACACCCCCTGAGGAGGTCTTTTTCAGCAGACGCTTATCACGCTCAAACCAGTCAACATATACCCTGTCAACATACTTTGACGTCTTTCCGCCAAAGCGTCCCGATATTTTTTCAACTATCATTTCTGCGCTCCTTTAAAACAGGTAGTATTTCTGTGTAAGCGGAAGGCTCTGCGCCGCCACGCAGGTAATGTCCTCGCCGTCCACCGTTACGCGGTAGCTTTCGGGGTCAACCTCAATGTCGCCCATACGGTCATTGAATTTCATATCCTTCTTCCCTATATTGCGGCAGTTTCTGACCGGCAGAACTGTTCTGTCAAGACCGAGCCTTTCCTTTATTCCGCCGTCCGCCGCCGCCTTTGATACAAAGGTGACGCAGGTGCGCTTGCGCGCAAGTCCGTGCGCGCCGAACATATTGGTGTATACCACAGGCTGCGGCGTCGGGATTGACGCGTTTGCGTCACCCATTTTTGACGCTGTGATAAAGCCGCCCTTGATTATCATCTCCGGCTTTACCCCGAACATTGCCGGCTTCCATAATACAAGGTCGGCAAGCTTTCCCTCCTCCACCGAGCCTACATATTCCGCTATACCGTGAGTGATTGCGGGATTTATCGTGTATTTTGAAATATATCTTTTTACTCTGTAATTATCGTTTCTTTCGCAGTCCTCCGGCAAGGCGCCGCGCTGCTCCTTCATTTTTGACGCGGTCTGCCAGGTTCTTGTTATAACCTCGCCTACTCTGCCCATCGCCTGCGAGTCTGAGCTCATCATAGAGAATATTCCCATATCGTGCAGAACGTCCTCCGCCGCTATCGTTTCCGGTCTTATACGCGAATCCGCAAACGCAACGTCCTCCCTCACTCTGCTGTCAAGGTGGTGGCATACCATAAGCATATCAAGATGCTCATCTATCGTGTTCCGTGTAAACGGCATAGTCGGATTTGTTGAGGACGGCAGAATATTAGGAAACGCCGCCGCCTTTATAATATCCGGCGCATGACCGCCGCCCGCGCCCTCGGTGTGATATGTATGGATTGCGCGTCCGTCAATTGCCGCAAGCGTATCCTCGACAAAACCCGCCTCGTTGAGCGTGTCGGTGTGTATTGAAATCTGAACGTCATAGTTGTCCGCGGCGTTAAGCGACTGATTTATAACAGACGGTGTCGCGCCCCAGTCCTCATGTATTTTAAGACCGATTGCTCCCGCCTCTATCTGCTCCGCAAGAGCGTCATAGTTCGCGCAGTTGCCCTTGCCGAGGAAGCCGAGATTCATAGGATATGCCTCCGCCGCCTCAAGCATCTTTTCTATATTAAATTTACCCGGCGTGCAGGTTGTGGCATTCGTTCCGTCCGCCGGGCCCGTGCCGCCGCCTATCATTGTGGTTATTCCCGAATAAAGCGCTGTTTCTATCTGTGTCGGGCTTATAAAGTGAATATGTGTGTCAATTCCTCCGGCGGTAAGTATAAGCCCCTCGCCGGCTATTGCTTCTGTTCCCGAGCCTACTACAAGCGACGGCGTTACATTGTCCATAATGTCAGGATTGCCGGCTCTTCCTATTCCGCAGATTTTACCGTCCTTTATCCCCACATCCGCCTTATATATGCCTGTATAGTCTACAATAAGCGCGTTGGTTATAACCGTATCGGGACATTTGCTGTCGGGGACGTTGCATGCCTGACCCATGCCGTCGCGCAGAGATTTTCCTCCGCCGAACTTCGCCTCGTCGCCCTTTGAGGTCAGATCCCTCTCGACCTCAATAATAAGCGACGTGTCTGCAAGCCTTACGCGGTCGCCTGCCGTCGGGCCGAACATATCCGCATACTGCTTTCTGCTCATCTTAAACATCTTCATCCACCCCCAGAAAACCGTTTTCCGCAGCTTTTTCAATTGCCGCGCTCTTTATCTCTTCATCATCCATATCGCCAGATACAAGGTCGTTAAGACCAAACCCACGCCGCGCGCCTCCTATTTCAACAAGGCGCACCCGCTTTGTTTCGCCCGGCTCAAAGCGTACGGCAGTACCTGACGGAATATCAAGACGCATACCGTAGGCAAGACGGCGGTTGAACGAAAGCTTTTTATTGACCTCAAAGAAGTGGAAATGCGAACCCACCTGAACCGGTCTGTCCGCCGTGTTGGTTACGCAAAGCTCCGCGGTGTCCTTCCCCTCGTTTATGACAAGCTCGTCATCATCAAACAGCATTTCGCCGGGAATCACCCTTCCGTTCGGCACTATGGGGTTATGAACGGTAACAAGCTTTGTGCCGTCGGGAAAGGTTGCCTCTAGCTGTATTTCCCCGATCATCTCCGGCACTCCATCCATAACGTCCTCGGACGTAAGCAGCTTTGTGCCGAGCTGCATAAGCTCCGTTACCGAATATCCGTCCCTTGCGCGCTCAAGCAGCTCCGCACTGATATATGCTACAGCCTCGGGATAATTTAGCTTCACGCCTCTTTCCTTTCTTGATTTTGCCAGTTCTCCGGCATAATGGAGCATAAGCCGCTCCTGCTCCCGTGGTGTCAGGTGCATTGTGATCTCTCCTTCTTTCAGATTAATGTGTCATCTTGTTCTGTACCTCAGCCGCGTCAAGCTCCGCGGTATTGCCCCGCATTATGATCTCGCCCTTCTCCATAATATAGAGATAGTCCGAAATACCGAGTACGAAGTCAAGATACTGCTCAACTATGAGAACGGTAAGACCCATTTCCTTATTTATTTTCCTTATAACATTGCCTATATCTCTAATTACCGATGGCTGAATACCCTCTGTCGGCTCGTCAAGAATAAGAATTTTCGGGTTTGTGACAAGAGCGCGCGCAATAGCAAGCTGCTGCTGCTGACCGCCGGAAAGATCTCCGCCCTTGCGCTTTTCAAAGCGCTTTAATATGGGGAACAGCTCATATATATACGGCGGCAGCTCGCCCTTACCCTTGTTATTCGCCTGAAGTCCCAGCATCAGATTTTCATAAACCGTCATCTGCGGGAAAATATCGCGTCCCTGCGGAACGTAGCCTATTCCCTGCTTAACACGGTTATATGTGGGCAGCTTGATTATCTCCTCACCGTCAAGCTTTATGCTTCCGGCGGGAGTTTTAACAAGCCCCATTATGCTTTTAAGTGTCGTGCTTTTGCCCACGCCGTTTCTGCCTATAAGACATACTATTTTGCCCTTCTCAACATCAAGATCAAGAGAAGGAATAATTCTGCTTTCTCCGTAATAGGAATCCATTCCTTTAATCTTCAGCATTTCTTTCTCCTCCTCTTCCGAGATATACCTGCTGCACTGTAGGATCGTCAAGAGCCTCGTCGCAGGTACCCTCCATAAGCACCTTTCCCTCATGCAGAACCGTTACTCGGTCGGCTATCTGCTTGACGAAATCCATATCGTGCTCAACAACGATTATAGTACACCGTTCCTTGATTTTCTTTAAAATCTCGCCTGTTTTGAAGGTCTCCGGCTTGCCCATACCCGCCGCCGGCTCGTCAAGCATAATGATCTCAGGCTTCTGAACAAGCTGCATGGCAATTTCAAGCCACTGCTTCTGACCGTGCGCAAGGGAGCCTGCCTTTTCGTCCCTGTGCTCATAGAGATCTACTGTTTTGAGTATTTCGTTAATACTCTCCTCCTCTTCCTTGGAAATGCGGCAGAAGATCGACTTCCACACGCCCTTGTTTCCTTTAAGGGAAAGCATCATGTTTTCCATAACGCTGAGGTTTACAAATACAGACGGAACCTGAAACTTGCGTCCGATGCCCTCGGTGACAATTTTATACTCCTTCATACCGGTGAGCTTTATCTCTCTGCCGCTTTCGGGATAGAACATAACCCTTCCTTCTGTCGGCTTTGTCTTTGCGCAGATAATATCAAGAAGCGTTGTCTTTCCCGCACCGTTAGGACCGATAAAGAAATGTATCGTGTTGCGCTTTACATTGACATTTACATGAAGCAGAGCGCAGAAGCCGTCAAATTTAACGGTTATATCGTTTATCTCAAGAACTGTTTCTTTAGCCATTTATCCGCGCCCCCTTTTTTGTTATTTTTCGTATCAGCGCCGGAAGCTGGTCTCTTACAATACCTACAATGCCGCTCTTGAAGAACAGAATTGTCACCGCAAATATCGCTCCCAGAATGTACTGCCAGATTTCAACCATTGCGCCCGAGCTGAAATGATAGTCGCAGAGGTTGATCAGA
Organism: Candidatus Ornithomonoglobus sp.; assembly: GCA_051877435.1. GTDB lineage: Bacteria > Bacillota > Clostridia > UBA1381 > UBA1381 > Ornithomonoglobus. Next base: position 5,649 of record JBJEIW010000147.1, on the reverse strand, counting down.
AACGCGCCGATTACCGCGCCGATAAGCGTGCCTCTGCCGCCTACCGCAACCCAGATGACCATTGTTACCGAATAAGAGATTGTCATCTGTGTCGGTGTAATTGAGCCGTTGAAGTTTACAAATATCGCGCCCGCGATTGCTGCAAATATCGCTGATAATACATATATAAAATTCTTATAGCGGCTTACGCAGTAGCCAGAAAAATATGTTCTGTTCTCACCGTCGCGGATAGCTATAAGAAGCTTGCCGAACTTCCTGTGCGTCAGAAAATACGAAACCGCATAGATTACAACCAATATTCCCAATGATATGTAGAACAGTGTGAACATACTTCCCTGATGCGAATCACCCTTTATGCTTCCGAGTATTGACTGTATTTCCGTTATACCCACATTGCCGCCGGTATATGACTGCAAGCCGGTAAAGAGCGAGTATGCCGCCCATGTAAGGGCCTGTGAAATGATTGAGAAGTACACGCCCTTGACACGGTTTTTAAATATGAAGTAGCCTATAACTCCGGCAAGCACCGCCGGAACCGCTATCATAAGAAGCATTGCAAGAGGACCGTTCTGAAACGGCTTCCATATCGCCGGAAGCTCCGTCATTCCGCCCGTCTGCATAAAGGTCGTGATTTTTCCGCCTGTAGCCTGAAGCTTCAGATACATCGCCATAGCGTAGCCTCCGAGAGCGAAATATAGCCCGTGTCCGAGAGAAAGTATTCCTGTATAGCCCCAGATGAGGTCAAGTCCTATTGCTGCTATTGAAAACGCGATACATTTTCCCAGAAACAGCACGAAGGAGCTGCTTGATATTATTCCCGCCTTCAGAAACAGCGGCGCAAGCGCGAGTATTACAACTATAACCGCAAACGCGATGTTATAGCTCTGTGATTTCAGCTTTTTCATTTTCTTCCATACCTCCTTATTCGTCAAGGCTTCTGCTCTTTATTGAGAACAAGCCCTGCGGTCTGAACTGGAGTACAATAATGATGATAAGAAGAACCGCAGCCTTTGCAATGCTTGCCGAGGTGTAATTCTCAATACCGATGCTTGCAAAGCCTATGATTGCCGAGCCGAACACCGTGCCGATAAGCTTGCCGACACCGCCCAAAACAACCGCGATAAACGAGTTTACAATGTAGCTCTGACCGATTGTTGAATCAATTGAGCCGAGCAGCGCAACCGAGCAGCCCGCAATACCCGCAAGCCCCGAACCGAAGGCAAAGGTTATCATATCGACCTTCTTTGAGTTGATACCCATACACTGCGCCATAGGTCTGTTCTGCATAACCGCGCGCATCTGCTTGCCGAAGTTTGATCTGTACATTATATACCACACAAGAATCATACAGAGAACTACCATTCCGATAATGAACAATCTGTTGTATGAAAATGTGCACTGACCAACCGTAAGACCGCCGTTAAGGAAGGACGGAGCCGTTACATTAACGCCCTGCATTCCGAAAATTGTTCTCGCCGCCTGCTGTAATATAAGGCTTATACCCCATGTTGCAAGCAAACTGTCGATCTCACGCCCGTAAAGACGTGATACGATAAAACGCTCCATTACCGCGCCTAAGAAGAACGTCACAGCAAACGCGAATATGATTGCGACAAAATAATAGAGGCTGAAAATACTCTGAGGCATGAACTTTACAAAAAACTGCTGAACAACATATGTCATATACGCGCCGATCATAAGGAACTCACCGTGCGCCATATTTATAACGCGCATAAGACCAAAGGTGATTGCAAGACCCAGAGATGTTAAAAGAATGATCGAGCTGAGGCTCAGCCCGTTAAACGCTGTGTTTATCAATTGTGCCATAATAGCATCTCACTTTCAGAATAGGAATTTAAGATTTATAGAGCAATGGGGCTGCCGCATTCCTTCGCTCAGCCCCATGCCCACAATATTTTTATTTACAAGGTGGTGGAATTAACTATAATTATTCTATCGGCTGTAAGCCTGCCGCCACAGCCCAGTCATAGGTTGTGAGGTACGGATCCGGATCTACAGGCTCTGTCTCCGATACTGTAGTGATCTGCCCGGCTTCGTCAACAACGCCTACGCGGACCGGCTTTACAAGATGGTGATTTTCACCGTTAATTGTAACCTCTCCCTCGGGAGCCTTAAAGCTTATTTCTCCGCTCTCAACCGCCGCGATTACGTCCTCCGGCTCAAAGCTGCCCGCCTTTTCAACCGCAGCCTTCCACAGATACACCGCGTCATACGCTGCCTCCGCCGGGTCCGAGGTCACACGCTCCGAACCGTATGCCGTCTGATATGCCTCAACAAACGCTTTGTTTTCCGGTGTGTCGGTTGTCATGTAATAGTTCCATGATACCATATGACCCTTTAAAATATCCGCTCCGATTGTCTTGACCTCCTCCTCTGCAATTGAGAAGGACATCGTCATGAGCTTATCCGATGTGTAATTCTTTTCCGACATCTGCTTAAAGAATGAAAGGTTACCCGTTCCGTTAAGAGTATTTACTACAACATCCGGCTGAGCCGCCTCAATTTTTGAAATAATAGCGCTGAAATCAGTCTGATCCATCTGCGCGTATTCCTCTCCGACAACCTCAACGCCCTTTGCGGCGCACTGTGCGTTTATAATCATGTTTGCGGTTCTCGGGAATACATAGTCAGAACCGAGCAGGAAGAACTTTGTATAGCCCTGCTCAATAAGATAATCGATTGCGGGAACTATCTGCTGATTGGGAGCGGCGCCTGTGTAAACGATATTTGAGGAATCTTCCATACCCTCATACTGAACCGGATACCAGAGGAGATTGCCGTATTCCTCAAATACAGGCTTTACAGCCTTTCTTGAAGCCGATGTCCAGCAGCCGAAAACAGTCTTGACCTTATCCTGATCGATAAGCTTTTCAGCCTTTGTAGCAAAGGTTGAAGGCTCTGATGCGCCGTCCTCCGCAACATACTCGATCTGCTTTCCGAGCACGCCGCCCGCCGCGTTAATCTCGTCAATAGCGAGAACCTCCGCGTCCTTAACCGCGCCCTCGCTGATAGCCATTGAGCCTGTGGCAGAATAAAGGATACCGACCTTTACCGTATCGCCGTCCGAGGAGCTTCCGCTCTCAGAGGAGCCGCCTCCGCAGCCCGCAATTCCGATCGCCATAGTCGCACTCAAAGCCAATGCAAAAAATTTCTTTGAAGTTTTCATAGTGTTTTGTCTCCTTACTTACTTATATAACAATTTTGTGTCTGCCGGAGCTTTCCGGCAAATAAAAACGGCATCCGTTCCGGGGAACCACTCCCGTTCAAGACGCCATTGCCCTGCTGAAGGTACGGTAACCGCTCCGCACCTTTATTCAGCTTTAAAAACGAAAGAGCCGATGAAGATTTCTGATTTCTTCATCGGCTCCCTTGCCTTACACGCATAGTATAGCATTACAAAATTAATTTGTCAACCATTATTTTTTAATTTTATGCAACTTTGTTAATCTGACCGAATTTTATCTGTTTTAATTTTTCCAATTCTGCCATTTTGACGGTTTTTATTAATATTGACTAATTTATTTGTTAATCTCGTAAAACTTTTTAATAATCATGCCGCATTCCATAGATTAAGCAACAATTCCATTTTTAAATTTATATGTTTCACCTCATTATATAATTGCGGTACTGTTTGATACCATTTTTCGTCTTAGCTGCGCATATTACGCAAACTTCCTTTGCGCCTGCGGCTTTCAGCATTCTTGCACATTCATTTACCGTGCTTCCGGTTGTGAAAATATCATCCGTAAGTATTATCCGTCTGCCCGAAAGATCCGCATTTACAGCAAACGCGCCGATTACATTTTTTACGCGTTCAATACCCCATAGCTTACTCTGGGCAATACAATGCTTCTTTCTTACAAGGAATTTCTTAATAGGAATACCTATAGTATCCGCAATATACTTTGTAATAATTTCCGTCTGATTATAACCGCGCTCGATCATTCGTTCCTTAGAAAGAGGTACAGGAACAATATAGTCATATCTGTCCTTTAAATCCATATCCTCAAAATATTGCGCAGCTGCCATTCCTATAATATGCCCGAGAGCGTAATCTCCCATGAACTTGAATTTAAGGAATATATCACGGTACAGCCCACTATATTCAAACGGAGCCATAAGCATTGATGTTTCCTTTGTTCCCGCCATAAAACTGTGTTTCTTTATATGAGGGAGCTTTCCGAAGCATTCCTTACAGATACAGCTCTTTTTATACACGGCAGAGACCTGATCCTCTGAAAACCGCCTTTCACAGCTGCAGCAGATATATCCTTTTGTGAAAATAAACATATCCTACTCTCCTATGCATGAGCTGAACTCGTATTCACCCGGTTCAAGACTATATACCTTACCGTCCGGCATAAAAAGCTTTGCTCTTGTATTATCCGGTACGGTGCAATTATATATAAAGCTGCCGTTTTCAATCTTCCAGCCGGATTTAATTTTTCCGTGCGGAGTTATGTGAAAGCCTTTGGAATATTCAAGCGAGCCGCCATAATTGGGTTTTAACATAAAGCTGCTATATCCCGGTGCGGACGGCTTTATGCCGAGGATATAGCCGAACATCCATTCCCCTATCGCGCCGTAGGCATAGTGGTTAAAGGAATTCATTGCCGGATCACCGAATGTATCGGTCTTGGCTATATATGAATCCCACCGCTCCCATATGGTTGTAGCGCCGTTTATAACACTGTAGAGCCAGCCGGGATTTTCCTTCTGCTCCATAAGCGCAAACGCCGTGTCCTTGCATCCGCACTTCATAAGCGCAGGCAGCAGGTGTGATATTCCCAGAAAGCCCGTTGAAAGCTTTCCGCCGCGTTCATCTATTGTCCTCCTGAAGCGCTCCGCGGCGCGCGGATATTTTTCTGTATCTATAAGCCCGAAGTCTATCGCAAGAGCATATGCCGTCTGACTTGGATGATTTATACTGTCCTCCGCGTCCGAATATCTTGTTTCGTTTATGCCCTCTCTGCTCATTTCGCCCCAGTAGGCAAGCGTGCCGTCCGGCTGCACCCATGCTTCATTGAATGCGCGCTTTATTTTATCATGGAGAAGCCTGTATTTTTCCGCATCGGCTTTTTTGCCGAGTGCAGACGCCGCCTTTGATAAAAGCTCCGCCGCATAAGCGGCATAAGCGGTTGCGGACAATATGAACGGCGTTGATTCATCAGTGGCAAGATGGTCGCCGCGTGACTGCTGCGGCTGTATGTAAGGTATTTGAGCAATATCTGACATTTTCGGCTGTTCAATGCCGTTTACTGTTCTCATTCCGTAATTGCGGTGTTCCGGGCTGTTCTGATACTCAACCCATGCCTTCATCATTTCATAATTTTCCTCAAGCACAGTCTTATCACCGTATGCCATATACATTTCCCACGGCACAATAACCGCCGCATCCGCCCATCCGCCGCATCCGCCGCGGTTATCGCCGCAAAGCGGGGCAATATCGGGAACTGCGCCGCCGCGGTTGAACATCATCTGCGCCTCGCGAAGATCACGAAGCCACTTTCTCATAAACTCATAAACATCTATATTATAAGCGGCGGTCCTCGCAAACACCTGAGCGTCGCCCGTCCAGCCCATTCTTTCGTTGCGCTGCGGACAGTCCGTAGGAACAAGAAGATAATT